>NZ_CP030280.1:0-35000 GCF_003287895.1 Blautia argi
TCAAAATAGTTTTCTGATAAAACTCCTGGGTAATCTGCATCTTACTGCTGTAATTATAATAATCATCTACCTGAATCAGAAAAAAACGATTGGGAAGCGTATCCAGGTTTACAGTCGCCAGGGCTTCCTTCACCTTATCCGGACGGATATTATTATAAATCAGGCTGTAGGAAAGCTCACACGCCAGCACATTATGCATGGTAATATAATCCTTCCAGTAATCCAGTTCCTTGTATGACAATTCTTCTTTGCTTTTATCCATACCATAAGTTCCTCCCCTCTGTTTTATCTGACTATTTTATGATGATTTTATCAAAAAGAGTAGTTTTATACAATATCTCATTTTTTTTAAATAAAATATCAATATTATGGAATTACTTTCTCGCTTTATCATATTATAATTCTACTAAGTTTTTTCTATGCCGTAAAGAAATGAAAAGAAAAAGTCCATGGTTTACAAAACCCATGGCAGGAAGGAGTATTCTTATGAACCAAGCAATGATTCCCACCATTATTGTGGTACTTGTGATTTACTTTGCCGCAATGGTATTTATTGGCTGGCTGGGACGAAGCAAAGCAAGCAACTTTGAGGGGTATTTAAGTATGGGACGTTCCGCAGGCGTACTGCTGTTAATGGGCGGCGCCATTGGCGGACAGATTGGAAATGGATTTGTAGTAGGGGGCGCTGCAGAAGGCTCCGTATCCGGTCTTGCCGGCTCTGCCTATGGTATTGCATGCGCCCTGTCTACCGTAATGGTTGCCATTTTCCTGAACAACTTTATTTACAACAATGGCTATATGTCCATGGCAGATTACACCAGAGCCCGTTATCGCAATGAGATTCCCGGAACCATTTATGATCTGAGTACCGCAGTTTCCTCTATCGGACTGATTGCAGGACAGATTATGGCAGGAAAAGCCCTGTTTGAATCTTTAGATCTTCCGGGAAATGTAGGCGCCATCGCCATTGCCGTGGTTGTCCTTCTCTATTCCCAGTTGTCAGGACTCTGGGGCGCTTTTGCCACCTCGGTTATCCAGACCGGCGTTATCTTAGTCGGTCTTGTTTCTACCACCTTTGTCCTTTTCTCCAGAGGCGCTGTAGGTGATATGAGCGCTGCTATCGAAGCTGGCACACTGGCAAAATCCTCTCTGGATATGAGCGGTCTTTCTGCTGCAGGTTTTGCAGGCATGATGCTGCCTCTGCTTTTCGGTATGGTTACAGACCAGCCTACATACCAGCGTGTCAACTCTGCAAAGAGCGCGAAGATTTCCCGGATTGCCTGTTATCTCTCCTGTCTGGTAATGATTCCGCTGGCTCTGATGCCTGCGTTTATCGGCTCCTATGGCGCTTATAAATACAACGCAAGCGGAAACAGCGCATTCTTTGACGTTATTTTAAATGAACTTCCGGCTATTGTATGCGCTTTGATTATTGCAGCCGTACTCGCTGCCGTTATGTCAACCATTGACTGCGGACTGATTACCATGTCAACTGTTCTTACAAGAGATATCTGGCAGGGCGCTTTAAAGAAAAATCCGTCTGAGAAGCAGCTGAAAAAGATTACTCTGGTTGTGAACATCGGCTTTATGTTTACTTCCACTGCGCTGGCGCTCTCTGCAAGCAGTATTCTGGGACTTTTAAATTCTGTTTATTCCTTCCTGGCAGCCGCATGTTTTGTTCCGTTTGTAGGCGGTATTGTATGGAAAAAAGGAGATGCCAGAAGCGCTGTGGCAGCTTCCATCGTAGGTGTGCTTACCGTATTAATCAGCTGGATTCCGGGCGTTGTCTTCCCGTTTGGAAACATCATTCCTGCAGGGTTGTTCCCGATTATCCCTTCTGCAGTGGCATACTTCCTGGTGAGCCTGCTGCCTCATTCTGAAAAAGCGAAATAAATCTTTCTTTGATTTTACATTACAGGAAAGCTAACTTTCCACAAACAAAAGACTCCGGGGCATGCACCCGCCCCGGAGTTTTTTTCTGTCTGTTTTTTACATTATCCCCGCTTCGCCCAGATAAAACCATGTCCGGGTATCCGCACATCTCTCATTTCCATGGATTTTCCTGTCAAAAGATTCTGATACACGCCCTCCTCCTGTATCCACGCAGTTTTGTCCTGACTGCTGAAATTAAAGATTCCGAAGAATTTCTCTCCGTTTCTTTCTCTCAGAATACAAAGTATGGAATCCTCATGCACATCATAAGTATACACATCAGCCTGTGCGTCAAACACCGGCTCCTGTCTGCGGATTTTCTCCAGTTTACCCAGACCTTTGAACAGTTTTCCCTCTACCGTATCCGGCTGATTCCGTTTTTCTGCCAAATCCCAGCAAAATGCTCCTCTGTGCAGATATCTGGAATCCTGACACTTTAACGGATTCTCCTTATAAGTGTAATCATTCACCTGACCGATTTCATCTCCACTATAGAGCATGGGAATCCCGGACTGGGTGAGCATATAGGCATGAAGCATCAGATCCAGTTCCACTGCCTTTTCTATTTTTTCCGGATTCTGTTCAAATCCTGCGCTCTCTACACCACACATGGAAGCCGTTGTTCCACAGAATCTGGCATCCTGTGTCACCGGGTCATCGTTATAAAGTTCTCCCCTGCTTACGCTGCCCTCATATTTCCCGGTAAAGAAATCATTTAAGTACCGTTTATGAGGAATTTCCTCCATTCCCCAGTCCTTCAGGGTATCGAAATCCAGTCCCCAGCCAATGTCGTCATGGCACCTCAGGTAATTGAGAAACGTATACTCCTTAGGCAGGGCATTCACCACGTCCATCTGCTTTTTCAGCAAGCGGATATCCTGTGTTGCCAGACTGTGCCAGGTGGTTGCCATGGTGGTTACGTTATAAAGCATATGACACTCCGGCTTTTCCACGGTTCCGAAATAAGGCGCCACCTTTTCCGGCTCCATCACCACTTCTCCCAGCAAAATCACACTGGGACACACAATCTCCCCGATAATCCGCATCATTCTCACAATGGTATGTACCTTTGGCAGATTTCTGCAGGAAGTCCCCAGTTCCTTCCAGATATAAGGCACTGCGTCAATGCGGATAATATCCATTCCCTGATTGGCAAGATACAGGAAATTATACATCATTTCATTAAAGACTCTGGGATTCTGATAATTCAGATCCCACTGGTACGGATAAAAGGTTGTCAGCACATAATGGTTTAATTCCGGCAGATAAGTAAAATTTCCCGGGGCAGTTGTGGGAAATACCTGCGGCACGGTTTCCTCATATTTCTTCGGTATCTCATCACTGTCATAAAAGAAATAACGGCTCATATACTCCCCGTCGCCCTGTCTGGCTTTCTTTGCCCATTCATGGTCTTCTGAGGTATGATTCATAACAAAATCCATACACACATTCATATTCTTTTTATGGCATTTTTCCGTAAGTTCTGCCAAGTCCTCCATGGTGCCAAGCTCCGGATTTACTTTCCGAAAGTCTGCCACTGCATATCCGCCGTCTGACCGCCCTTTGGGAGAATCCAGAAACGGCATGAAATGCAGGCAGTTGACATTGCAGGACTTCAGATAATCCAGCTTTTCCTCAACGCCCTTTAACGTTCCTGCAAAATTATCAATATAAAGCATCATACCCAGCATGTCGTTTCTCTTAAACCACTCCGGGTCTTCCTCCCGCTTTTTATCCCTGTTTTTCAGACTGACTTTTCTCGCCTTATAGTATTCATACATCTGACCGATCAGTTCTGCAAACATTTCTCCGTTCCCGTACAGTTCCATATAAAGCCATCTCAGCTCGTCCTCATATTTTTCCAGTCTTTTCCTGAAAACACCGTCATTCTTTTTCATTTTCATTCCACCCTGTCAAAATCCTCTCCACCGGACCACTCAGACTGTTCTCCAATCCATAGACTACATGGCTTATGACGTATTCTCCCTGATTTACAAAAATCTCGATGAGATTTCTATCCACCACAATGTCGAGTTCATATCGTCCCTGCAGCTTCGGTGTGCAGCTCACCAGTCTGTATTTTTCCATTCCTTCAAAAACCCGACTTCTGTCTGCCTTGATGCAGTCCTCTTCCACATAGATTTCATATCCGCCGATATCCAGCATTTCTCCATTTTCCAGAGTTGTCTTGATGCGAAACGGCTTGTTGTAATCTATCTGTGTTCTGTCAGAAACTTCCCTGGACAAATAGCGGTCTGCTTCCGGGTGCATACGGAAATAAACGTGTCCGTTCTGCAGTTCCATCACCCTTGGCGTACACATCATGCCGTTCCACACGCCCCTTTCGCCGTCCTCCTTTACAGGCAGCGGCATACGGAGCCAGCCTATCATCACCCGGTTTCCGTCCTTGTCTGCATTGGTCTGAGGCGCATACAAATCCAATCCGTAATCCACAAACTGATAGGAATCTGAAAGACTTAATCCACATTTCTCTTCCTGAAAATCCACCAGGGTGCAGATGGACTGACTGGTATACTCTGTATTCCCCGGCGTAATCTCCATAGGAGATGCCTGCAGCACATACTGTCCCTGAAGTTCAAACAAATCCGGGCATTCCAGAATGGTTCCAAAGTTCTTATGGCTGTACTGATTTGCATATTCCCAGTTTACACCGTCTGCACTTTTATAGAACAACACACGTCCCACCTTCCCGGATTTGGTGCTTCCCAGAACCATGTAATACCAGTCCCCGGATTTCCACACCTTGGGGTCCCTGGTATGGGTGGCGTCTGCCAGTTCTTCGTCCCGGATAACCGGCAGAATCTGTTTCTTTGCCCCCATATTATCAAAGGAAAATCCATCCTCTGAAATCACCATGGCCTGACTGGTTTCAAAAGCGTCATTTTTTGCATGATGAATGTCTTCCGCCTCTGTTTCCAGATATTTCACGGCTGAATAATACAGATACAATTTTCCGTCCTTTTCCAGGGCGCTTCCTGAAAACACCCCGTTTCGGTCATAGTCCTTTGAGGGATAAAGCGCCACGCCCAGATGTTCCCAGTGCAGCAAATCCTCGCTTACCGCATGTCCCCAATGCATGGTTCCCCATTGGGGAGCATATGGAAAATACTGATAAAACAAATGGTACTTTCCCTTATAATAAATAAATCCGTTGGGGTCATTAATCCAGTTTCCGGGCGCCCTTAAATGTAAAGTGTCTTTTATCATAACCAGATACTCCCTTTCCAAATGTTATTTCACTGCTCCTGCTACCACGCCGCTGATAATCTGTTTCTGCAGCACCACATACAGAATCAGAATCGGAATGACACAGAGCAGAAGTCCTGCCATAATGGTTCCGTAATCTGCTGAATACGTACCGTAAAAGCTATAAGTAGACAGCGGAAGAGTCAAAAGTTTCTTATCCGTCAGCACCAGAGAAGGCAACAGGAAATCATTCCAGAATGCCAGAGAATTCAGGATTGCCATGGTAGAAATAATAGGCTTTAACAGCGGAAAGACAATCTTAAAAAAGGTCTGAGCACGGGTACATCCGTCAATATATGCTGCCTCCTCCAAAGCTATGGGCATACTTCCCCTGATAAATCCATGGAACATAAACACAGACATGGCCATGGAAAATCCGGTATGCATAAAAATCAAGGTTACTCTGTGATTCAGTACATTTAAAGTACCGCCATAAATACTAACCAGCGGAATCATGATTGCCTGGAAAGGAATAATCATGGAAGCCACCATTAAAGAAAAGGTCAGCTTGGAAATCTTATTGTTATGACGCACAATATAATACGCCAGCATGGAAGCAAACAGAGTTACCAGCAAGGTAGCGCTCACGGTTACAATCAGAGAATTTCCGAAAGCACGGGGAAAGTCCATCTGGGTAAATGCTTTTACAAAGTTGTCAAAGGACAGCCCCTTAATGGTAAACAGCCAGGAAAACGGACTTTTGATAATATCCCGCTTCTGTTTCAGGGAGTTGATAACCACCATGACAAAGGGAAACATATAAGCCACAAATAATACCAGAAGCACTGCCATGGAAAGAATGTTCGTTATTTTTTTCTTTGTTCCGCCAATCTTTGTTTCCTTCATTATGCTTCAACCTCCTTTTTCTTTGTGAAATATACCTGCGCGCCGCTGATGCAGGCTACAATAATAAACAAGATAAACGCTTCTGCCTGACCTACGCCAAACTGTCTGGACGTAAACGCCTTTTCATACACATGCATGGCTGCCATTTCTGTTGTTCCGTAAGGTGCGCCTGCTGTCAGAGAAAGGTTGACATCGTACACCATAAACGCTCTTGATAAAGTCAGGAACAGACAAATGGTAATGGAAGACATCATAAGGGGCATAATAATGTGTTTTAACTTCACCCAACCGGAAGCCCCGTCAATGCTGGCTGCTTCCATAACGTCTTCGCTCAGTCCCATAAACCCGGCCACATAAATAAGAATCATGTAACCGGAAAGCTGCCATACAGAAACCAGAACCAAAGCCAGAAAAGCCTTGTTCGGCTCAGACAGCCAGGAAATCTCAAAGAAAGACCAGCCCGTGCTTTCTCCGATATTAACAAATACTCTGGAAAATACAAACTGCCAGATATAACCCAGGACAATACCGCCAATTAAGTTAGGAGTAAAAAAGCCTGCACGGAAAAAGTTCTGTCCCTTGATTCCCCTTGTAAGCAGATAGGCAATGGCAAATGCCAGAACATTTACCAATACTACAACTGCAATCACATATTTAAAAGTCAAAAACAGGGAACTCCAGAACTGCGCGTCCTTCATCACGCCTGCAAAATTTTCCAGTCCGATAAAATTCTTTACCTTTGATACGCCGTTCCAGTCTGTTAAGGTCAGATACACGCCATATATAAACGGTACAATCACCACTGCAAAGAAGCAAAACATGCCGGGTAATGCAAATATACAGAAGTCCTTTTTCTTATTCTTTGATTTCATTCATTCCGCCTTCTTTCTTTTCTCTATTTCTGTTCTGCCCAGTATTTCTCAATATCCTTTGTCAGCTCTTCTCTGTCGCTTCTTCCTGCCAGATATTTCTGCATAGACGCGCCCAGCACTGCCCAATGGTCGTTTGGTACAATGGCAGAGGCGTTAAAGGTCTGTCCCTCATGGGCTTTGTTATAAATATCCCTGCTTAAAGGGTCTGTGGGTTCGCAGGGATTGTTCTGAAACGGTGGAATCAGATTCGCAGTTTTTACAATCATCTGCTGCCCGATTTCACTGTACACAATCCAGTTCAGAAATTCCTTTGCTGCTGCCTGCTGCTTCTCATCTGCAACCTGTCCATCTATCATTACCTGCTTGGAAGGAGAAGCCTGAATCTTGGAATTGACAAAATCCTCTGTATCATTGTTCATAAAGTACGGCAGAAAGCCATATTCATCTTCTGTTTCCGCTCCTGCTTCCTCCAGATTCGACCATGCCCAGTTTCCGTTAAACCAGAATGCGGTCTTTCCGTCTGCCAAATCAATGGCCATTTCATCATAATCTGCACCCAGGGGGTCGCCCTTTGCCACATTGTATTCCCTCAGCACATCAAACATATCCAGAAACTGGTCAAGGCGGTCATACTCTGCAAGGTCAAGGCTTCCGTCCTTAATCTCTTCAATTACCTTCTGGGCTCCCGGTGAGGTTCCGTCCTCTGTTTCATAAATATACTGAAGCTGATGCGCGCCTAAAGACCAGTCTTCTTTTGCCATGGAAACCGGTCGCTCCATACCGGCATCTGCCAGTTCCTGAAGCAAATCCTGAAATTCCTCTAAAGTTGTGACAGAAGCTGGGTCAAACTCTCTTCCCAGAGTTTCCTCAAGTACTGTCTTGTTATAAATAATTCCTCTGCCTTCAATACACAATGGAAAGCTGTAGACTTTGTCATTTACCCTTGTCACATATTCTTCTGCCTCTGTAATCCACTTCTCAGAAGACAAATCCAAAGCCTTCTCCTCTGCCAGAGCAATGACGTCTGTGGTATCCAGAATCGCCATGGTAGGCGGTGTTCCTGAGTTGTACATGCTTACCACCTTGGTATAAGGAGAATCTCCGTCTGTCACAGGCATAACCTCAATGTTTATCCCTGCCTTTTTCTCAAACTGCGCCGCCATCTTCTCCAGCGCATTTTGAATCTCTGCCTTAGAATTTAACAGGGTAATCTTTGTTCCCTCCAGAGAAGAATCGTACGCAAACGTATCCTTTGAGGTATCAATGGGTATCTCCTTTTTTGTTTCATTTGGGTCGTCCGGGTCACTGGCAAATCCAAAGGTACACCCAGTAAGCGTTGATACGCCTAACACTCCCGCAAGAGCTGCCGCCAACATTCTTGCCACCGCTTTTTTCTTCATGCTCTTCTTTCCTCCTGTTGCTCTCTCACCGATATTTCCGGTTTTTTTCGCACATTTTTTACTTGCTGCGTCCTTTTTGTAACCGGTAAAGTAACCGGTTACTTTATAGTTTCATACTAGCACACAACCCCTTTTCCGTCAATATTTTTGCAGAGTTTTCAAAAACTTCGTAAAAATTGTACGATTTGACGCTCCCGGATTTGGAAACCTTTCACAAAACCGGTTACTTAACCGATTCTTTCTTGTTCTTCTCTCTGACTTCTGCTATACTGTTTTTCAATAATAAAGGATTAAAGAGGCGCTTATGAAACAGAAAAAAAACGTAACCTTCAATGATATTGCCAAATATACCGGATTTTCCAAGACTACTATTTCCAGATATTTCAACAATCCGGATTCCCTCACCCTGGAAAATCAGGAAATCATCTCAAAGGCACTGGTGGATTTGGATTATAAAGAAAATAAAGTGGCAAAAATCCTTGCTAACGGACAGACGGAATTTATTGGAGTTATTGTACCAAACCTGCACAATCACTATTATTCTGAAATGCTGAACCAGATTTTACAGACTTATGAACAATTCGGCTACAAATTTCTGGTTTTTGTGGGAAATGAACATGCGGATACGGAGCGAAAATATATCGAAGAACTGATGTCCTATAAAATCGAAGGACTGATTATTCTCAGCTTTACCATTCCTTCCAGAGAATTGGCAGACCTGCATCTTCCCATTGTCACCATTGAACGGGAAGACAAATATGTGTGCAGTGTAAATACAGACAACTACATGGGCGGCGTACAGGCAACCAGTCTGCTTGCCAGCCACAACTGCGATATCCTGATTCATATCAATACGCCCACCTCTCCGGAAATTCCTGCTTATGGACGTATTGCCGGCTTTGAGGACGTATGCCGGGAAAAAAATTTAAGACACAAAGTTATTTACAGAGATTTGGGAAGTACCTATGATTCCATGAAAAAATCCCTGAGCGAAATCTTAGACGAGTTGGAAAAAGACTATCCAACAGAAAAGAAAGGACTGTTTATTTCCAGCGACACCCATGCCAATGTATTCCTGAACCTGCTGATTCAGAGATACGGAACTCTGCCAAGGGATTACTATCTGGTAGGATTTGACGATTCCCCCATTTCCACAGAAGCAGTCATTCCTATCAGCACCGTTGGACAGCACATCGACCAAATTGCATTTGAAGCAGTGAGCCTTTTGGTGGAGCAGATGAATGAACGCAAAAAACGCAGACCTGCGCCATTGGAAAAAACCGTACATAAGGTCATCACTCCTTATCTCATACGCCGCGAAACAACAGAAAAGGATTCCTAGGAATCCTTTTCTAACACCTCTAATGTATATTCATGCAGGGTTTCTCTGCGGAAATAATCCATACGCAGCATGCGGGAATACAGCATGTCTACCATAACCAATATGGGAAACTGAGGGGAAATCGCTTTTCCTTCTTCCAGATTGGCCTTTACTGCAAACAGCATAATCTCATCACAGAAATTCTGGAATCGCTTCTCCACATGCGAAGTCATAAGAATCACGGCTGCTCCGCATTTTTTTGCTGACTTCAGAGAATTTATCACAGCCTCTGTTCTACCGCTGACACTGATACCAATAGCCGCACACTCCGAATCCAGCAGTACAGAATTCATTTTCATAATGTCCACGTCTGTAATAGCCTCAATGGTTACACCAATTCGCATAAACCGCAGCTTCATCTCCATAGCCGCCAGCCCGGAACTTCCCTTTCCGTACACATAAATCCGTTTTTTCATGGAAATAATTTCTGCAATCCGCTCAATCTGATCTTCGTCCATAAGGGAATAACTTTTGTTCAAAAGTTCCTGATAATCACTGAGCACCATTTTAATGTGGTCACTGGCAGGTCTGCGGCTTGCCGTGCTTCCTCCCTGCTCATAGCAGAAAATAAACTCCCGGTATCCCTTATACCCGCACTTTTTTGCAAATCTGGACAGAGATGCCTCGGAAACAAACAAATGCTTCGACACATTTTTTGAAGATAAATCGGTCTTTTCTTCATTATGAATAAAGAAATCCGCTATGGTCTTTTCCAGTGGTGTAAAATTGTCATAGATGGCCTCAATATGAGGAACAATATTTTTTTCGTATTCTTCCATACTGCCTCCCTGTCCCTTCCCTTCATATACAGATTTTTTCCTTAGTGTCTTTTCTTAAAGTGGCAGAAAGCCCCAAGCATACCTGCCTGATTCTGGTTCTGTGCAAACTCCAGACGGGTATGCTGTGCCACAGAAGGTAAAAGATATTTTTCCAGACTTTTCCTCAACATATCTCTTAAGTACTCCTTCTGCGCCATAATCCCGCCGCCTAAAACTACCACCTCCGGGTTTATCACATAGCAGATATTAGCAATTCCCATACCCAGCACATCGCACATTTCTTCAATAGCACGGATACAGTCTGCATCACCTTTCTTTGCATTTTCAAATACATACTTACCATTTATGCTTTCCGGACTGATTTTCTTATATTCTGCCGTCTTTTTCACCAGAATGCTGCTGGCACCCATATCCTGAAATTCACCGCCGGGCAGATGCATATACCCTACCTCGCAGCCGCTTCCTGAAAAACCATGAAACACCTTTCCGTCAATGAGAATCGCACCGCCGATTCCGGTTCCTACAGTCAGACACACACTGATTTTACTTCCCTTTGACGCTCCATTGAAATTTTCTGCAAGTCCGGCACAATTCACATCATTTTCCACTTCGCAGGGAAGATGAAATTTCTCCTCCAGTGTTTTCTTTATCTCTGTCCCTGTGTAATTGGGAATCAGAGGCGCTGCATAGGTAATCTGTCCCGCCTCGCAGTCCACCATTCCTGCTGTGGATACACAGATTCCTTCAGGCTTATATTCCTTTAAGAACCCTTCTACAATGCTTTCTGCTTTTTTCATAATACCGGGGCCACCGTATTTCATAGCCTCTGTAGGCATTTCCCCGGTTGTCAGAAAATTGCCGTCCTCCTGAATCATACCGTACTTAATGGAAGTTCCTCCGATATCAATACAGATATACTTTTTCATCTTTTCATTCCTCACCGATTATTTTATCTTAATCTTAAAGATTGCCTTTTTAATCATCACCGGCTCTTTTACCTGCACTGCAGTTCTATGGGCGTCTTTTGGATAGCATAAAAGGAAATCCCCCTCTGTCAGCACCACATGGCTGTTTGTTTCTCCCTCCAGGGGCAGGAAATCATCTTTTTCCACAAATTCCTTCTGCTCCATGTTATCAATAAAGTTTACATCAATCTGCTCTGGTCCTCTTAACATCAGATGCAAATCCAGGTACTGACGATGTGCTTCCCAGAATCTTTCCTCCGGTGTTGTTGTCTTATATTCTACAATATTCACAAACAGGTTGTCACCCTCTATTTCATGACTTCCCTTTTCAAAATTCAGTAAATCATGTGTCTTTGCATATTCAAAGCACTTTAAAACTTCTTCCTCTAAATATCCGTAATCCTTTAAATCTCTTATATTTCCAAATACCATAACAAAAATCTCCTTTTTTTATATTCCTGCATTGAAATTGAATAAGAAGGCTGCCGCCCAAAGTGCATGTCCAGAAGTCTTCTGTTTGCTGTTTTGGTACGGCAGCCCCGTTTTTTGCTGCAGTAAATTTTATCAGTTTTTATAAATTGTTGTATACTGTGCAGGCTTTGATGTGTCGCCCTTCACCTTTCTCCAGATAATACTTGCCGGAATACCTACTACTAAGGATACGGCAATTGAGATAATGGAGTAAGACCAGATAGATACTTCACTTGCAGGTACAAAATATTTGATGTAAATCATCACTGCAGACGCTGCAATGAAAGCCATGGTTGCACCAAAAGTATTTGCCACTTTGGTAAATGCACCCAGAATAAAAGTACCAATCAGAATACCCAGTACAAGACCCATGAATCCGTTGAACCATTCATATGCAGATTTTACTCCGCCGTTTGCCAGAACCATAGCGACTGCAATAGAGAAAATACCTACAATCAGAGATACATACTGACCAATCTTTGTCTGCTTCTCAAAGCTTAATTTCTTCTTAGACAGACGTTCCTGAATATCCAGAGTCCAGCTTGATGCCACAGAGTTTAAGCCTGTAGAAAGCGTAGACTGTGCTGCTGCATAAATCGCTGCCAGAAGAAGACCTGTAATACCTACCGGAAGCTCAAATGCAATCCAGGAAGCAAAAATCTGATCCTGCTGCGCTGCCGGAGGAAGAGCATTTCCCTGTACCTGATAGAACACATACAGACCTGTTCCAATCAGATAGAATACGGTTGCAATAAAGATAGACAACGCGCCGTTTGCCAGCATCATTTTGTTTAATTTCTTTGTGTCTGTAGTTGTTGTAAAACGCTGTACAATATCCTGACTGGATACATAGGAGCCCATAGTGTTGAAGCCGGCGCCTACAATTAACAGAAATACACTGTCCTTTAAAATATTTGCATCGAAAATCGGCTGATTTTCTGCCAGGAATTTGTGGTTTGCTGAAAACTCGTGGAAGATTGCCCCGATTCCGCCGTCAATGTTGGAAATCAGGAAAATCAGGCCAAAGGTTACACCTATCAGCAATACAGAACCCTGAATAAAGTCTGTCCAAAGTACAGATTTCAGACCTCCTGTATAGGAGTAAATAATTGCAATCACACCCATGATAATAATCAGAATGTTTACATTGATTCCAATCAACTCTGCCAGAACCATACATGGCAGATACATAATAATAGACATACGTCCAATCTGATATACAATAAACATCACAGCGCCCAGCACACGAAGTCCCTTGCTGTTAAAACGCAGTTCCAGATAATGATAAGCAGTATCAATATCCAGCTTACTGTAAATTGGCAGGAAAAAACGAATTGTAACCGGAATTGCCAGCAGCATACCAAGCTGTGCAAACCACATAATCCATGTTCCCGCATATGAGTTTCCTGCCAAAGACAGGAAGGAAATCGGACTTAACAGTGTTGCAAAAATGGATACAGAAGTTACCCACCACGGCACTGTACCATCCCCTTTAAAGTATTCTTTCCCCTTCATCTCTTTCTTTGCGAAATGAAGTCCGGCAAACAAAACAGCTGCCAGATAAACAATTAAAATGACTAAGTCAATGACTGTAAATCCCTGCATGAATTTTCTCCCTCTTATTCTTTCGTGTCCAGTATTTTACAGATATTTCGCCTTTGCAGCATTTACCATATCTGCTGCTTCCTTTGCAATCGCCTTATCAGCTTCCTGGAGATTTTCCAGAGGAAGACGAACACCGCCCAAATCCAGATTTTCGTTAATACGAAGAATCTCTTTTGCCACTGCATACATATTTGCATGGCTGGAACACATTTTGTAGATGATTTCGTTGATGTCATACTGTAATTCTGTCGCTTTTTCTCTTTCACCTGCTGCAATCAGGTAATTTAATTTCAGAAACAGTTCCGGCATAACACCATAAGTTCCGCCAATACCGCCATCAGCCCCAATGGCACGTCCTGCTACAAACTGTTCGTCCGGTCCGTTAAATACAACAAATTCACCTTTTGCTGCTTTTCCTGCTGCTTTGAACATCTGAATATCCTGTGTTGGCATGGAGGAGTTCTTTACAGCTACCACTCTCGGATTTTTCATCATTTCTGCAAACAGGCTCATTGTCAGAGCAGTTCCGGCAAGCTGAGGAATGTTGTAAATAATAAAATCTGTGTTTGGCGCAGCTTCGCTGATGGCATTCCAGTAAGCAGCAATAGAGTATTCCGGCAAACGGAAATAAATCGGAGGAATGGAAGCAATGGCGTCAACGCCTACGCTCTCAGAATGTTTTGCCAGTTCCACGCTGTCCTTTGTGTTGTTGCATGCAACGTGGTTGATAACAGTCAGCTTTCCTTTTGCAACTGCCATAACGTTTTCGATAATAACCTTACGTTCTTCCACGCCCTGGTAAATACATTCTCCTGAAGAACCGTTTACATAAACACCTTTCACACCTTTGTCAATGAAATACTGTGTCAGTGCGCGTACACGCTTCGGGCTTACATTGCCTTCCTCATCATAGCATGCGTAGAAAGCCGGAATAATTCCTTTGTACTTGTCTAAATTTCCCATAACCTTTTCCTCCTTGACGTTTCGTCTTTAAACTTTAACTTAAATCTCTGCTTTCGCCATTTCCTCTGTGAAAGATTTTGTGATTAACTGGGGACGGGTAATAATAGAACCTACCACTACGCTATAGCAGCCAAGCTCCACTACACGTCTTGCTTTCTCAGGGGTATTGATATTTCCTTCTGCAATCACATGATGTTTTACGTTTTTCAGAATTGTACGGATAATTTCAAAATCATTCTCCTCAATTCTATCTCCCTTACTGTGGTCTGTATATCCCACAAGGGTTGTTCCTATAAAGTCAAAACCAAGCTTGTCTGCATGAAGTGCCTCTTCCACGGTAGAGCAATCCGCCATTAATAACTGATTTGGGTATTTTTTACGAATCTCGTGGTAAAATTCGTCCAAAGTCACACCGCCGGGACGTAATTCAATGGTAGCGTCAATGGCAATAATCTCCGGTTTCACTTCCATTAATTCGTCTATTTCCTTCATAGTTGGGGTGATGTATACCTTGCTGTCCTCGTAATCCCTTTTTACAATGCCAATAACCGGAAGGTCCACATTCTTCTGAATCTCCTCAATGTCTTCCTTTGTATTGGCACGGATTCCCATAGCGCCGCCTTCCTTTGCTGCCTTAGCCATTCTTCCCATAATAAAGGAGGAATGTAATGGTTCATGGGGAAGCGCCTGACAGGATACAATCAAATGCCCTTTCAGCTGCTCTAATTTCTGTTCCATAATGCTCTCCTTTCTGCTTGCGCTTTTCTGGGGATTAGTATAACACTATTGAAACTTTTTTCAATATTTTATCAGATTCTGAAATAATTTTCACCTCATTTGTCATTTTGTATAGTTTTTCCGTTTTTTATGCCTCTATTTTTTAGTAACATGCACAGGCGATGAAAGTTCTTTCACTTTTTAAACTATTGATTGAAATAAATTCTGTTAAGAACTATAATGAAAACAAATGAATTTCACGCTTGAATAAAACAGAAAAATCAAACACAAGGAGAACCTATTATGATTATGAAAAACGGCCTGGTATTCCAGGAAGACGGAACTTTTTGCCAAAAAGATTTATATGTGGAAAACGGCAAATTTGTGGCAACAGAGGCAGAAGTCACAGATAAGACAGAATTTGACGCCTCCGGTTTAAAAATTATTCCCGGTCTGGTAGATGTACACAGCCATGGAGCTTTTGGCCATGATTTCTGCGACGCAGACCCGGAAGGCTTAAAAGTAACTTTAAAATACGAGAAAGAACACGGCATTACTTCCTACTGTCCCACTTCCATGACTCTTGACAAAGAACGACTTCTGGATATCTTCGCAACTGCCGGTAAGGTAGAAGAAAGCCCGGAACTTGCCCGTATCATCGGAATCAACATGGAAGGTCCCCTCATTGATATTAAGAAAAAAGGCGCGCAGGCTGGAGATTATATCCGTGTTCCGGACGCTTCTTTTTTCCGCAAATGCAATGAAGCCTCAGGAAACCGCATCAAGCTGGTTACTCTGGCTCCAAATGTGGACAAGGCTTTTGAATTTATTGAGGAAGTAAAAGACGAGGTTATGGTTTCCATTGGACATACCACTGCCAATTATGACTGTGCCAAAAAAGCCATGGACTTAGGCGCAAAGCATGTCACACACCTCTACAATGCCATGCCTCCTTTTGCCCACAGAGATCCAGGCGTTGTAGGCGCTGCCTGCGATACCCCGGACTGCATGGTTGAACTTATCTGTGACGGCTTCCACATTCACCCGTCCACAATCCGTACCACCTTCAAAATGTTCGGCGATGAACGAGTGGTGCTTATCAGCGACTCCATGATGGCAACCGGTATGCCCAACGGCAAATACGAGCTGGGCGGACAGGAAGTAACCATGAAAGACCGTTTCGCAGCCCTTGCAGACGGCACCATTGCCGGTTCTGCAACCAATCTCTTTGACTGCATGAAAAATGCCATGAAATTCGGCATTCCCGAAGCAGCCGCTATCTTTGCCGCAACCAGAAACCCGGCAAAAAGCATTGGCGTATACGATAAAGTAGGTTCTCTCACACCGGGAAAATATGCCGATATGGTGCTGGTAGACGAAAATTATGAGATTAAGCAGGTAATTTAATTTGCAAATGTAATACGAAAGCCCCTGAAGATTGCAGCTTCAGGGGCTTTCTATATCAAATTTTTTAAGAGGGAGCTTATCTCTCGACCGCCTGTCTTTTATTCTTCTACTGCCACTTTAATGACACATTTCTTTAATCTGCGGTCATCACCTGCTGCTGCACTGGGAAGATGCGGCTCTTGTGCCATACATACAATAAATCTTCCCGAACCCATAACCATACGGGCGCTCTTTTCTGCTGTGCAGCTTCCAAAATCTTTTTCCGGTGAAAACGGTTCGTTTTCTTTGAATCCATTCAGACCAATAAGAATTTCTTCCGTACCCTCAATATCTACCTGAATGTCCATATATTTTTTATGGATTTCAAAGCTTAACTCGTTCTCAGCCTTTGCCTGCGCTTCCATAACATTAGCGAATACCTTATCTCCCAGAATCTCTGTTTTTCCAAGGGGCAGACTATTTAAATCTGTCTTTTCCAGAAAATCAATAGCAGTATCCAGATTTTTGGAGATTCCACGGTATCGTTCTATGTTTTTGATTTCATCATATATCATAGTTATTTTCCTATAATTTCACTTAACGCTACTTTTCTGTTTTCAAATCTTGACTTGGTGCAGGCATCAGCTGTAGCAATGGCTGCCCTTGCAGCTTCACCTGTCAGAAGTGGTCTGAATTCGTCAGAGGGTTCCATTCCATGCATTAATTCATTGAGGTATTTCATCTCTTTATTCATAACACCCTGCAGCCACAGTGGTGGGATTTTATCCGGATTACCATACTGGATTGCACCGTCCATTTCTGTTCCGTGATAGATACTTGTTCGGTTATCATCTTCTTCTTTTGTTTCGTGGAGCAGGAAATGTTCTTCCTTTCCATCAACCTTTAAAGTACAACCGGCATCAAACATATCCAATTTGATTGCACCCTTTGTTCCCTGAATTAACAGATAATGCTCTGGCCAGTGGAAAGCAGAACCCCATTCCATGACTGCGAAGCGATTATCAGAAAACTCTGCGTTGATGAACAGCATATCGTCTTCATCACCAAAATTTTCTCCCACATGAGCTACATTGCCGCCTGTCATGGTAACAGCTTCCGGCATACCGCCCATAATAAACTGCACACAGTCCAATTCATGAATGTGATGATACAAGTGTCCGCCTGATTTCTCTCTGATTTTTTTCCATGATACAGACGGTTGTACATCTTCCCAACCATTCCTTGCAGAATGACAATATAAAACTTTTCCGATTACCCCTTCATTAATTAACTCTTTTGCTCTCTGTACTCCATGGAAAAAGTTCATAATATGTCCTGCCATAAAAGTCACTTTATTTTCATCACAAGCTCGAACCATTTCATCGCAATCCTCATAACAAAGGGCAATGGGTTTCTCACAGAATACATTCTTTCCATGCTGTGCTGCCTTAATAACCGGCTCTTTATGTAAATAATTTGGTGTAGCGACTACAACTGTATCTACATCTTCTCTTGCTACCAGTTCGTCTAAGGAAGCTGCCGCCTCACAGCCAAGTTCATCGGCAATTTTCTGACCATTATCCGGGTCATATACAACTGTCACTTCTGCATCGTCCAGTTTCTTTAAAATTCTTGCCAACTCCGCTCCAAAATATCCTACACCTACTACTCCATATTTTACTACCATGATAAAAATCTCCTTTCTTATTCTGTTATTATTTCACTGCACCTTCTGATAACCCGCCTGCAATTTTATTCTGAATCAGACAGAAGAAAATAATAGAAGGTATTACTACTAATGCCGATGCTGCCATCATATCGCCCCAGTCAAGAATTTCTGCACCATCTAAGGAACGAAGAGCGACAGCAACTGTCATCTTTTCTGTATCATTAATCAAAATCAAAGAATACAAGAACTCATTTCCATGCATTAATAAAGGTATAAATTGCTGTTGCAACAATACCCGGTGCAACCAGAGGAAGTACTACTTTGCCAAATACCATAATCTTATTTGCACCATCTATACGGGCTGCTTCCTCTATTCCAATCGGAACGCTTTTGAAGAATCCTACCAACAGCCATACGGCATATGGAATACTGAAGGATAAATAAACAATAATCAAACCAACTCTTGTATTCGTCAGTCCCAGCTTTGCCATAACAATAGAATATGGAATCGCAAGCAAAATTGGCGGGAATATATATGTTGTCACAAGAAATCTGGACATAATCGCCCCAACTCTTGGGAAAAACCGCACAATTCCATATGCTGCCATAGATGCAATCGTAATTGCTATTACAGTTGTAATCAGGGAAATAATAATACTATTTTTAATATTTGTGATAAATCCCAAATCATGAATAACGTGTTCAAAATAATCTAACGTCACTGTTTTTGGGAGAAATCCTGTAGGATTCCCTGTCAGCTCGCCTTTCCCTTTAATCGATGAAATCAAAATCCATAAAAGAGGAAATACCGCAATACTCGTCAGAATAAGTAAATAGACATGACATACTGCATTTCCAATTTTTCCCTGTCTGCGCTTCATTACTTATCCTCCTTTTCCCAACGTCCGATAATTGCAAAGTATCCAATGCATATAATCATCATAAAGATAAACAATAGAACGGTTACTGCCGATGACTGTCCTAATAATTTTGTTCCCCAGCCCATATCATATGCATATAAAGGTACTGTCTGTGTGGAGCCTGCCGGTCCGCCTCCGGTAATCAGATAAATAATATCAAAGTTATTAAATATCCATACAGTACGGAGAACTACAAGAAGTCCCATAACAATCTTGATATGAGGCACCGTAATATAAAGGAATGACTGCCATTTTTTTGCACCGTCAATCTCTGCCGCCTCATATTGGTCTTGCGGAACCGTCTGCAATGCCGACAACACATTAACCATAATCATGGGTGCACCAAACCATATGTTTATCAAAACCAGCACCACAAATGCCAATGTTTTTTCTGTTAAAAACTGAGGTGTTTCATCACAGATTCCCCATTGTACTAAAAGATTTGGCAAAATCCCATATACACCGTTTAAAATCCATTTCCATGAAAAAGCAATAACAATAGATGGAAATGCCCATGGTATAATCAATAAAGTCTTATATACACCTTTTAAGTGCTTTACCCTGTTCAATGCCAGAGCTGCTGTAAATCCTACCAGAAGCTGTCCTGCCAAAGAGAAAATTGTCCATTTTAATGAGTTAAAAAATGAGTTCCAAAACGCTTTATCTGTAAGAATTGTGACATAATTGTCAAATCCCACAAAACTGTAGGTTGGTCTTATCAGATTCTTATTTGTAAAACTGTAAAAAACACTTGAACAAATAGGATAAAGGAATAAGGCGCATACAACAATAATAGCCGGTAATACAAATAGCCATCTTGTTAAATCTCTCTTCCCTGTATGTTTCATATACGTTATCTCCTTTTAGAGGTTGTTACCTGGAATCTATATCATATGCCTTGGCAACAACCTCACTTTATTCTTATTGTGCGGCTGCCTTAAATAAGGTATTTAATTCCTCTTCTGCTGCCTTTGCCGCTGTTTCCACATCAGTTCCATTGGTAATAATATCCTGGAACATTTCTTCTATAACATGCTGATTTACAATCAATCCTGCCTGAAGATTCGGACCATGTTCAAATCCAATTGCTGTTCCTCCTGGAATCTGAGAACTGATAACTTCCTCTGCATGCTGGAACTGCTGAATGGTTTCATTGTTTTTGTATGCATCTAAATCTTCAATACCCGAAATGGATGGAAGCATACCTACTGGCTGAGATGCCAGGAAATCCAAGTAATTTTCTTCTTCGTACAAAGTCTTGATAAATTCTTTACAAATATCCGGGTGTTTTGAATTTTTCCATACTACAATCGGCTGATTAGAGGTTGTAATTCCTTTTTGTTCGCTTCCGTCTATAGTAGGAATTGGGTAACAGTCCACATACTGTAATAAATCAGGAGAGTTCTGCTGAACACCGCCAATCTGGAAACCTGAATTAAAATCAAAAGCTGTTTTTCCCTGATAATATAAGGTTGCCTGGTCTAAAACATCATAATTTACAGAATCTTTTGGTGAACAGTCTTCATAAACCTTCAACCAATAGTTAATTCCTTTAATTGCCAAGTCACTGGTTAAGTTTGCTGTCAAATCATCATTTAAAAGGCTTCCACCACCGCTTCTGACATAGAAATTCAGGAAGTTTGTTGCCTGAAAATCATTGGAACCGCACGGGAAGGATAAACCGTAAACACCGTCCTTTGTCAGCTTTTTGGCTGTTTCATACAACTCGTCCCATGTTTTAGGAACTTCCAGCCCATTTTGTTCCAGCAAATCCTTTCTTACCCACATAACCATTGCATGAGAATATAATGGAATGGAATAATTGTTGCCGTCTACCGTACCTTCATTGATTGCGTTTTCTGAAAACTTATCTCTTCCGATATCATCAATTAAATCATTCAAAGGAACTAATGCATCTGAATTAATCATCTCTGTTACATGTCCAACTAAGGCAGTACTCATATCCGGTACATTTCCTGACGCGAGTCCTGTTGTCCATTTTGTATAAAAGTCATTCCAGGAAAAGGTTTCAATCTTAATATTTACTTTCGGGTTTTCTTCCATAAACTTATCTGCTGCTGCCTGAATGGTATCTAATCTTCCACCCTGCGTAAAGGAATGCCAAAACGTAATATCACCCTCCAGCTCTCCATCTGCATTTACAGAGCTTTTCGGTTCTTCGTTTCCATTTCCTGAATCACCTCCGCAGCCTGCAAAAGACCCTAATGTTAAAATTCCGGCTAACAATAATGCAAGTTTCTTTTTCATAATCTTACTCCTTTCGTTTGTAATTTTTCATCATTTTTTATAACACTTTTCACAATTTCCGTCCTATATTTGTGTCTTTTGTTTTTTATAACTAGATTTTACCTTTTTATACTGTACAATACCACGGACTATCCATTCATTAATAGCACAAAACAGCGCTTTTACTTCCATATTGGTGTATTCTCTATTTTTCCACAAAAAAATCTCTTTTTCCACTTCCTGAAAAAGAGATTTTTAGTCATTTTATATAGTTTCAATCTGTATATCTTCATAAAATTATATATTCTGTATGCTATTCCTCACTTTATAGGACTAATCAACACTATTCCTTAGATATTTTCCTATACTGATTTGGAGTCACACCAAAATATTTTTTAAATACACGGATAAAAAAATTAACATCTTCATACCCTACACTATATGCAATATCACTGACACTTTCTGCTGATAAAAGCAGTCGTCTTCCTGCTACCATCATACGCATATCTCTAAGATATTCTCCCGGGCTTTTCCCAGTCTGTTCTTTAAAAAGCTTGCGAAATCTGGTTTCTCCCAGACCTGCCATATCACATAACCTTGCAGTTGTATAATTTTCTGTAGGATGCAGTACCATAAAGTCCACAACTCGCTGGATTCTCTGATCCATTTGCTCTGTTCTGACTTCTGCACCACCCACTACTTCCCGTTCTATTTGTTTCTCATGTTTTCCTGCCCTTCCGATAATTTTCCCAATCAACAGTTCCAGATATCCTCGAACCAGAAACATTCTCTCTGCTCCATCAGAATGTATAGCCCCATAAATCCTGTCAAAATATTCTTTTTCTCCCTTATCTTCCAATACTTCCGGCATCTGATAATAATCTCTCAGAAAATCCCCTCCATCATAGGAAACAGACATATTAAACCGTATGCTTGTAAAAGAGAATGTATCTCCCAAAGCATGACAGGACAGCACGCAGCCCCTTGGAAGATAAACAACCTGGTTTTTCTCCACCACAAGTTCCTTCCCATCAATAATAAAAATCGCCTTTCCTGCCGTAATATAACGCAGCATACTATAAGGGATTTTACTCTCCGGCATATACCAGGCTCTGCCAAATGAATATTTATCTACATAAAGGAAATTAATTCTTACCCCTTCAATATACGTTTTTTCGGTTCCTTCTCCGCCCTTTTTCATACCTTCTTCCCGCCTCTCTCTATCAGCCTGTCCTTTTCCTTCCTGCTCATTTTTTTTATCCCTGCCTCCCGGCTCATAGCCTCCTGCTTTGTCAGAAACTCCTCATAATACACCAGCTCCACCGGAAGCCGCACCCTGGTATATTTTGCCCCTTTCCCTGCATTATGGCAGGCAATTCGTTTCTCCAGACAGTTTGTCCACCCTGTATAAAGTGTACCGTCGCCGCACCGTACAATATATGTATAGTTCACCTGTTTTTTCCTTTCTGTTCAAGGTTATGTAGCGGACGCCTCATCTGCTCTGTCAAGCCAAACAGGACGCCCTCTCTATAATAAAGCTGCCGATTAAGAAGTATTTCACACCATACCGGAGGCTGCGCCTCTCATACAAAGACTGTAAGAAGAAAATCGGCTGCGAATTATCTTTCGCATACTTTATTATACTCTGGAAGAATGCATTTGTGAATGATTCTTACGGTAAATATTCCATAGGGTCAAGGGATACGCCATCCTTACTTAATGCAAAGTAAAGATTTGCCCCTTCCTCTGTATAATATTTGGTAGGCTCATTGATATACCCAAGGACAGCTCCTGCTGTCACATATTCTTCTGCCTGGAACGGTACGTCCTTTAACTGTCCGTACACTGCCTGATAACCATTTCCCATATCTACAGTCACTGTTGTGCCTGTTTCTTCATTTTCCAGTACAGATACAATTTTTCCATTGGCAACAGCGGCTACCGGAGCGCCAACTTCTGCTGAAATTGCCACAGCCGGATTCAGCTTGTACACATTCAACGTAGGAAAGTAAACAGTATTGTCCATGTTATAATCCAGCACAACCTGTCCGTTTACCGGCCACTCCATAAGAGAGCTTTCCGTAAAATTAATATCCGGCGCTGCTGCCACACCTGCCTGATTCTGTGCCTGCGCTGCCACGTCCTGGGCTACCTGCGCCTCTGCGTCTGTTTCTGCCTGTGCTTCTTCTGCTGACTCTTCCTTGTCTGTATCCTCTGGCAAAGCTTCCTGCTCTGCTGAATCTTCTGTTGCAGTATCCTGTTCTTCCTCTACTGTCTTTGTTCCTTCCACATCAGATGTATTCACATCTTCGGTTTCTTCTTCGTCCCGTTCTTCTGTTTTTATTGCCTGGTCAACAGAATCCTCCTGGTTCTCCTTAACAAATTCTTTCTCATTCGGTGTGCTTTTACTCCCGGACTGATATACAGTCACACAGGTAACTACCAGTGTCAGTGCCAGTAACCCTCCCAGGGCGGCACGAATTTTCCCTTTTTTACTCATATTCTTCACCTCTGCCTATAATTGGAACACTTCTGCCCCTTTTCTTGTTTTCAATTATAGGATTGCCGGAATATGAAAACTTATACACACAAAAGAATAGCTTTCCGGCCTCTTTCATGATAAAATATTTTTATCAAACACGGAGGTTCTTGCATATGAAAAAATATCTTTTCTTTTTGTTTATGGCAGTACTGCTGCTTTTGGACGGATTTGTCCTGATTTTCTTTTATCAGACCACAGCAGCGCCCCCTTCCTATTATATTTGTTTTTGGGCAGTTCTTGCCGTTACTCTGCTTTTTCTGCTATACTGGATTTTTTTCAGAAAAAAACTCCGTGCAGACATAAAACGCTATATTCCCTTTTGCTGTACCCTTGCCATACTGCTGCTCAGTCTTCTTCCTCTTTACAGCGGTATCCGCGACCTTACCGCCAAATCAAATCCCGAAGAAGCGACATTGACACAAGTAGAGTTTTCCAAAACAAAGCATACCCTGTTTGGAATTTCCCTTGGCAACACCTATTGCATGGAAGGCACTGACCCATGGGACAAGAAAGTCAGCATTGCAGTTACCAAAAAAGAATTTGACACTTATTCCTATCTGCAGCCAAAAGGAAGTCTGGACAAAGACAGCCCGGAGATCCGATACAAATACGCACCGGATTCCAAATTTATCGTAAAATATCTGCCCGTATCCAAAAAAGCCGTTCATGTATTGGAAACCACCCCTTCTCCGCTGACCTACAAAACTAATGTTTCCAAAGAAATTCAGGCAGAAATTACAAAAATCACAGACAGTTCTACCATAGAAGCCTCCATCACTGCTGACAATGACGCTTATGGGCTGAAAAAGGGAGATGCCGTCATACTGAATGGAAGTATGACAATCCTGTATCCCTACAATGTGCAGGGCTTTTATGAATTCAAAGAAGGCGACCAGATTTATTTCAATACCGAAAGCATAGAAGACGGGGACACTCCCATTCTGCATGTTTCTGTCCTGAATCTTCAGACAGAAGATGCGAAATAACAGCTTTCTGCTTTAATCAAACAGCAAAAATAAAGTTCCAACTGCCGCATAAGAAAGAAACTCAGCGAAACAGCCCAGCGCAGAAGTCTTACTCATGCGGCAGATTACTTCAACAGTATAATATCTCTCCTCTGCCATGCACTCCTTACGGAGTTTCCTTTCCCACATCTTCCACTTTCATTTCCGGAAAAAAATATCCTAAAATTTCCTTATAATTTTTCCCTTCCAATGCCATCTGATGTGCCGTGTACTGGCTCATACCCAGCCCATGTCCCACGCCTTTACACAAGAACCGCACCTGCTCCTCTATTTTCTGTATGGTGAAGCAGGAGGACGGCAGCTTCAAAATTTCCCGTACCTGCTCCCCCTGAAATACCTGATTTCCAATCTGTATCTCCATGACATATCCTGCTCCGTCTGCAGATTTTATTTCCACAATTCCCTCTCCCATCTGAAAGCCGGGATAGAGCGCCTTCAATTCTTTTTCCAGCTCTTTTTGCGTAAAATAACAGCCCTCCACATAAAGAGGACTGTTTATATCCTTTGTTGTTTCCACAGACGGCACATAAGAAAAACGTTCCCCTAAAACCTCTTTTCCGTCCCTTGTTTTTCCTGCGCTCAGGGCATGATACGGCATTTCCCGGAGTTCTCCGTTTTTCTTTAGCACCTGTCCTTTTGTTTCTCGGGCTGCTCTTTGAAAGCGCTTATATTGCTGCAGCCTCTCCCCATTCATATGCTTCTTTTTAATATACCGGGCAGCGTTTTGTATCATTTCTTCCTGTTCATCAGGGTTTGCATACAAATTCGTTCTGGCAAGAACCACCTGCGCGCAAATGGCTTCCTCCCCATATTCCCAGGAAATCTGCGACGCTGCCACAGGTGCAGCATACGCTTCTATATCCGGCTTTTTACTGAATGGACATGCCTCCCGTCCCAGGAGAATAACCGTAAAAATCCAGGGCAGTACAGGAAACAGCACTGCTGCGAAAATACATGATTCCTTTTTTTTGCTCATATCTTCACAAAACCTGTATTTTCCTTACTGTTATCCTATGCCTGCCCTGTCCTGTCCTATCCCTTTTTCACTACAAATGCCGGAATCGGCGGGTTATTTTCCCGATTATAATACTGATTCACAATGACAATATACTTTCGGCTGTCCAGGTTTTTCAGAAATTCCAGAATCCGGTCTTTTTCTTCAAATCCTGTATCTCCGCCGCTATAGATGCAAAGAGCCATAACACCGCCCTTTTTTAAAAGCTTCAGCCCTGATTCCACTGCCAGAACACTGGTGTCTGCCTTGGTTGCCAGCTCATGTTTTCCACCGGGAAGGTATCCGAAATTAAAGTAAATCCCGTCCACGGTTTCTGCCTCTACATAATTTTCCATATGAATATGGCTGTCCAAAACCAGACCGGCGCGCTCCCGAAGCCCTGCTTCCAAAAGCCGCTTCTCCGTAGTTTCAAGCGCCTGTTCCTGAATATCAAAAGCCAAAACTTTTCCTGTTTCTCCTGCCAGTTCACACAAAAACTGTGTGTCGTGTCCGTTTCCCATAGTCGCGTCAATATAGGTTCCGCCCGGTTTTACCTGCAAACGAAAAAGTTCATGACTCCACTCTGTAATCTGATATGACCTCATCTCTATTTCTCACTGGCTGCAAGCGC
This sequence comes from Blautia argi, assembly GCF_003287895.1. Taxonomy (NCBI): domain Bacteria; kingdom Bacillati; phylum Bacillota; class Clostridia; order Lachnospirales; family Lachnospiraceae; genus Blautia; species Blautia argi. The sequence continues at coordinate 26,613 of NZ_CP030280.1, forward strand.
CTGCTCCAAATCCTCCAAAATATCCTCAATATGTTCAATTCCTACAGACAGACGAATCATTCCCGGAGATACTCCTGCTGCCACAAGCTGCTCATCATTCAACTGTCTGTGGGTATGGCTTGCCGGGTGCAGAACACTGGTCTTTGCGTCAGCTACATGGGTAACAATGGACGCCAGTTTCAGGCTGTCCATGAATTTCACAGCCGCTTCTCTTCCACCCTTTAACTCAAAGGAAATAACGCCGCAGGTTCCCTTTGGCATATATTTCTGTGCCAGTTCATAATACTTATCTCCCGGAAGTCCCGGATAGTTTACCTTGCTTACCAGAGGGTGCGCTTCCAGGTATTCCGCTGTTTTCTGTGCATTATAGCAGTGTCTTTCCACTCTCAGCACCATGGATTCCAATCCCAGATTCAAAATAAAGCAGTTCATCGGAGATGGGATAGAACCCAAATCTCGCATAAGCTGTGCATTAATTTTTGTAATATAAGCCGCTTTTCCAAACTGTTTGGTATATACAACTCCATGATAAGATTCGTCCGGCTGTGTCAGTCCCGGGAATTTTTCTGCGTGTGCTTCCCAGTCAAAATTTCCGCTGTCCACAATGGCGCCGCCTACCTGTGCTGCATGTCCGTCCATATATTTTGTGGTAGAATGTGTGATAATATCTGCTCCCCACTGAAATGGATTACAGTTTACCGGTGTAGCAAAGGTATTGTCCACAATCAGCGGAACTCCATGACTGTGAGCCAGGTTCGCCATTTTCTCTATATCCAGAACTACCAAAGAAGGGTTTGCAATGGTTTCTGCCACAACCGCCTTTGTATTTGGACGGAAAGCTTTTTCCAGTTCTTCTGCCGGTGCATCTACGTCAATAAACGTACATTCAATTCCCATCTTCTTTGCCGTAACACCCAATACGTTCAAAGTACCGCCGTAAATGGCTGAAGCGCAGATAACATGATCTCCTGCCTCACAGATGTTAAACACTGCGTAGAAATTGGCAGCCTGACCGGAAGAAGTCAAAACAGCAGCCACGCCGCCCTCCAAATCTGCAATTTTTGCTGCAACAAAATCATTGGTAGGATTCTGGCAGCGTGTATAAAAATAACCGTTATCCTTTAAGTCAAACAATCTGCCCATTTCATCTGTAGTATCATACTTAAAGGTGGTACTCTGATAAATCGGCATCTGTCTTGGTTCGCCTTTTTTCGGTTTCCAGCCGGACTGGATACATTTTGTTTCAATACGATATTCTCTGCTCATTTTGTCCTCTCCTGTTCTTAAAATTTATCTTACTATAAGCTTCTGTCCCAACATCACTGCTGCCAGACAGATTCCCACACTAAGCGCCATATAAACTGCTTCTGCTACTGCTTTTCCCTGCTTCATCAGGGAAGAACTCTCCAGTGCAAAGGTTGAAAAAGTAATAAATCCACTCCTTACCTTCTGTAATACTTCTGCCCAAACAGCAGAATTCCGACAAATAACACAATTCCGACTCCCAGAATTGCCAGTGTCACTTCCTGGCTGATATGATATTTTACACTCAGTCCAACTAACAGCAGCATATCCAATCCAATCACGCACACAGCGCCTCCAACAGTTCTCATAAATTTTCTCTCATTCTCCGGGGATACACCGCTTCCAAACCGTTCTCTTATCATCGAAGATTTTCCCTTTACCGCCAGAAAAACCCCACCTCCGATAATCAGAACGCCCAGAAGCACCATAATCATTTCACTGGTATTCATACAGACCTTCCTTTCATTTCCTTATAATTTTTATAGAATTTCCTGAATACAAGAGCAAACCATACCGGAAGTACGGTTCCCTTTAATACGCAGGAAAGGCTAAGCGCCCACCAAACTCCGTTTAATTCCAGAGCAGTTGCAGAAAGCAGCATGGCTGTAGGAATACGCAGAGTATTAAACACAATTCCTGTCACAGAAGGCGGAACCGTTTTTCCCATACCCTGGAACGCTCCGGTTGCCGCTCCTTCCAGACACATAAAAATTTCAGAAATTCCTATAATCCGGAGGTAATCCACACCCATAGGAATAACCTCTTCCTCGGTAATAAAAATGCGGAAGAAAAATTCCGGAAACACCAGAAGCAAAAAGCTGGTAAATGCGCCCCACACCGCCATAATCACCAGGGCTGTGCGGTATCCCTTCCGAATTCTCTCGCCTTTTCCCGCACCATAGTTCTGTGCAATAAAGGCATTGACCGCAGTAGAAAATCCTCCTGCCATCATCCAGGAAATGGACTCAATCTGGCTTCCCACCTTCTGCACCGCAACGGCGGCATCACCCCAGCCTGCAATCAGACGGGCAATGACCATGGAAATAGAGGAAAACAGGGAATCCTGTATTGCCGGCGGAAATCCTATTTTCACCATTTCCTTTACATATTCTTTTCTGGTTTTCACAAACAAATGCAGGTTGGCAAAAATAACCGGTTCATGCCATACTGCCCGCAAATACAACACAAATACAATCACCTGTGCCAGGACAGTTGCCATAGCGGCTCCGGCTACCTCCAGCCTCGGAATCGGCCCCACTCCAAATATCAGTACAGGATCTAAAATCAAATTAATCAACAAACCTATGGTGGTTACCCGAAAGGTTGTAACCGTGTTTCCCATAGCTGCCAGAATTCCTCCAAGCACCTGGTCTAAAAAGGAAAACACTACCAGACCGCAGGTAATCATCAGATACAATCTGGCGTCCCAGATAACCTTTAGACTATTTAACTGAAAAAATGCAATCAACTGGTTATTCAGAAGCAAACTGATAATTCCGTATAGAATTCCCAGAAACGCTCCCATTCTGAGCGCTCCTCTTGCATATTCTGCTGCTGCCGCTTTATCTCCTGCGCCCAGCTTATGCCCCACGGTCACTTGTCCGCCAATCCTGGGAATCGTAGTCACGCCGTTTGCCAGCCACATAAACATACCCGCCGCGCCAACTGCCGCTACCGCACCGCTTCCCAGTCTTCCAATCCATATCATATCAACCAGGTTATACCCCATTTGTATGAAAGAAGTCCCCATAATAGGAAACGCCAGCCTTGCCAGAGTTCCTGCTATAGGGCCATTTAACAAATCTATTTTCTTTTTCATAACAACTCCATATTTTCTTATAAAACTCTTTCTATATAGTTTATCAGACTGACAATACCTGTGTAAACACTTAATTTCAGTAATTTTGTCATTATTCCTGTATTTGCCCATTCCCCTTCTTTTCTTTATTTTTCTTCTGTGGTAATCTTATATTATATCTTTTTAAATTTAAAGGAGCGAAGCAAATGAAAGAAAAAATTTACACAATCCCTCTTATGGACGCTTTCCGCGCCCAGGACGAATGTCCCTTCTGCTTTATTGAGCGGAATCTGGAACAGCACGCCATAGATTTTGTGCTGGGTTCCGGTGCTTCTTATATGGAAGACGATGTCCGTGCCGAAACAGATAAAATGGGGTTTTGCCGCACACATTATAAAAAAATGTTTGACTATGGAAACCGTCTTGGCACAGGTCTGATCCTCACCACCCATTTCAAAAAGAAAAACGAAGAGCTGAAACAGCAGATAAAAATGTTCTCCCCTGCCAAGGCTTCCATGCTGGGGCATTTCAAAAAAACAAAAGTAGATTCTGAGAACCCTCGTACCAACATTGGCGCCTGGGTAAAAGAACAGACCTCCACCTGCTATATCTGTGATTATTACCGCAGTACCTACAACCGTTATCTGGATACCTTCTTTGAACTCTATCGCAAGAATCCGGAGTTCCGGGAACTCTTTCAAAATAGCAAAGGTTTCTGTATCCCCCATTTTGCAGATTTAGTAGAAACAGGGGATACGCTTCTTTCAGACAAAGAAAAGCAAAGCTTCTATACTGACCTTTTTGCTCTTATGACCGAAAACCTTCAGCGGGTGACCGATGACCTGGAGTGGTTCTGCGACAAATTTGACTATAAAAACAAAGATGCGGACTGGAAAACCTCCAAAGATGCAATCCAGCGCGGTATGCAAAAAGCAGCCGGCGGCTATCCTGCAGACCCGGTATACAAAGCTGAAAAATAATCAAATAAAAAGGAATTATAAAAAAAGCATAAATCAGAATTTACCTTTTTCATTTTTCTTTTAGTTTTTTGTCATAAATTGTCCTTATTTACATTGTATAGTATTACTTGTAAAAGCCAATAAGACTTTTTTCAAAATCTTTTTCTTTTCATATTACTGGCAATGAGTTGCCAGTAACTCCTTCTTTTTTATGAAATAAAACAGGAGCAGGAATCTATCCCCCTCGGATTCCTGCTCCTGTCTTTTTATATCCCTCTTTATTTTCTGCTTTTTTCTTTTATTAAGACTTCTTTTATGATTTCATCACAGTTTTATCACATTTACCCTGTATAGTATAACTTGTAAAAGCCGATAAGACTTTTTCAAAAATCTTTTTCTTTTTCATATGCCGGTATGAAAACCGGCTCTCCTTCTTTTTAATATTATAAATATCAAAAAAAAGGAACCAGAATCAACCTTCCCCCCTCATTGATTCTGGTTTCTTTTTTATTACTTTAAATTCCGTAAAAGGATACCCTTTAAAAAGGAAATAACAATTCTTTTTATCCTCACTATACATTCACTTTTTCGTTTTTTGTGGATAACTCCTGCATATTTTTTCTGTTTTGGGGATATTCAGAGATGTCATTAGAATATCAAAACTATCTCATCGGCATTTCTATAATATGGATTGGCATATAGATACATTTTATATAGACAAAAAAATTGACCCAAATCCTAATGGATTTGAGTCATATTTCTTAGTGAAGCATCGGGGATTCGAACCCCGGACAACTTGATTAAAAGTCAAGTGCTCTACCGACTGAGCTAATGCTCCATAGAAAATGCCCAGAGCCGGAATCGAACCAGCGACACGAGGATTTTCAGTCCTCTGCTCTACCAACTGAGCTATCTGGGCATTGAGTAGCGGGGACAGGATTTGAACCTATGACCTTCGGGTTATGAGCCCGACGAGCTTCCAGACTGCTCCACCCCGCGATAATATCTAAGCCGATGATCGGACTCGAACCGATAACCTGCTGATTACAAATCAGCTGCTCTGCCAATTGAGCCACATCGGCGTGATGTGGTATTCAATTTTAAATGGGCGATGGTGGATTCGAACCACCGAAGGCGTTGCCAGCAGATTTACAGTCTGTCCCCTTTGGCCACTCGGGAAATCGCCCTTATTTTATTTTAAGAGTAAATGGGACCTATAGGGCTCGAACCTATGACCCTCTGCTTGTAAGGCAGATGCTCTCCCAGCTGAGCTAAGATCCCATAAATCTTGCTACCTTCTTTTGAAGGTAACGACCCAGAAGAGACTCGAACTCTCGACCTCCGCCGTGACAGGGCGGCGCTCTAACCAACTGAGCCACTGGGCCATTCCTGAAGATATATATCTTCAAAACCGCATACACAAAACCAAACCATTTCCAACTTACCGTTTTATGGAGTCTTCGGCTTCTTCCGTTCCGAAGCGGTCATTCCTAAATGCTCCGCATTTACTCATGTCCTTTGCTTCGCAAATGACTCCGGTGCCACTTCCACGTTTCGGAATGTAAACATTCCTCTCCGTTCCAGTTTCACCTCCGCCGCTTTCTCCACTATTAGGTCAAGCCCTCGACCGATTAGTAACAGTCAGCTCCATACATTGCTGTACTTCCACCTCTGTCCTATCTACCTCGTCGTCTTCAAGGGGTCTTACTTCTTTCGAATGGGATATCTCATCTTGAGGGGGGCTTCACGCTTAGATGCCTTCAGCGTTTATCCCTTCCAGACTTGGCTACCCGGCCATGCTCTTGGCAGAACAACCGGTACACCAGCGGTCCGTCCACCCCGGTCCTCTCGTACTAAGGGCAGCTCCTCTCAAATATCCTACGCCCACGCCGGATAGGGACCGAACTGTCTCACGACGTTCTGAACCCAGCTCGCGTACCGCTTTAATGGGCGAACAGCCCAACCCTTGGGACCTACTACAGCCCCAGGATGCGATGAGCCGACATCGAGGTGCCAAACCACTCCGTCGATGTGAACTCTTGGGAGTGATAAGCCTGTTATCCCCAGGGTAGCTTTTATCCGTTGAGCGATGGCATTCCCACTTAATACCACCGGATCACTAAGCCCTACTTTCGTACCTGCTCCACCCGTCGGTGTCGCAGTCAAGCTCCCTTCTGCCTTTGCACTCTTCGAATGGTTTCCGACCATTCTGAGGGAACCTTTGGGCGCCTCCGATACCCTTTCGGAGGCGACCGCCCCAGTCAAACTCCCCGCCTGGCATTGTCCCACCGCCGGTTCACGGCGGCTGGTTAGAAACCCAATACTGCAAGGGTGGTATCCCAACAGCGGCTCCCACACAACTGGCGTTATGTGTTCTCAGCCTCCCACCTATCCTGTACATGCAATACCGAGTCCCAGTACCAAACTGGAGTAAAGCTCCATGGGGTCTTTCCGTCCTGGCGCAGGTAACCAGCATCTTCACTGGTATTTCAATTTCACCGGATGCATTGTTGAGACAGCGCTCAAATCATTACGCCTTTCGTGCGGGTCGGAACTTACCCGACAAGGAATTTCGCTACCTTAGGACCGTTATAGTTACGGCCGCCGTTTACTGGGGCTTAAATTCAAAGCTTCGCTTGCGCTAACCTCTCCTCTTAACCTTCCAGCACCGGGCAGGCGTCAGCCCATATACCTCACCTTTCGGTTTTGCATAGACCTGTGTTTTTGCTAAACAGTTGCTTGAGCCTATTCTCTGCGGCCACATCTCTGTGGCACCCCTTCTCCCGAAGTTACGGGGTCATTTTGCCGAGTTCCTTAACAATGCTTCTTCCGCCGGCCTTAGGATTCTCTCCTCATCCACCTGTGTCGGTTTACGGTACGGGTACGATATAAACAATAGCGGCTTTTCTCGACGCATGGCTCACACACTTCCCTACTTCTTTTCGGTCCGCTTCACGTCTTCAGATTGCCACACGGTTTTTCCTATGTGACTCCTACCCCGCTTGCCCCGGGCTTCCATTCCCGGGTTGTGCTTTCCACACGTGTCCCCACAGTTCTGTCATATCGTAGTACAGGAATCTCAACCTGTTGTCCATCGGCTACGTCTTTCGACCTCGCCTTAGGCCCCGACTTACCCAGGGCAGATCAGCTTTACCCTGGAAACCTTAGATATTCGGCCTAGAGGATTCCCACCTCTATCTCGCTACTCATTCCGGCATTCTCTCTTCCATAAAGTCCACAGCTCCTTCCGGTACTGCTTCTTCCCTTATGCAATGCTCCTCTACCAATCCTTTTCAGGATTCCTCAGCTTCGGTGTCGTGTTTCAGCCCCGGACATTTTCGGCGCAGGACCTCTCGACCAGTGAGCTATTACGCACTCTTTGAATGTATGGCTGCTTCTGAGCCAACATCCTGGTTGTCTTTGAAATCCCACATCCTTTTCCACTTAACACGTACTTTGGGACCTTAGCTGGAGGTCTGGGCTCTTTCCCTTTCGACTATCCAACTTATCTCGTATAGTCTGACTCCCGGCAATCAGTTTCATGGCATTCGGAGTTTGATATTCTTCGGTAGGCTTTGACGCCCCCTAGGAAATTCAGTGCTCTACCTCCATAAACCTTTGCCGAGGCTAGCCCTAAAGCTATTTCGAGGAGAACCAGCTATCTCCGGGTTCGATTGGAATTTCTCCCCTATCCACACCTCATCGCCACCCTTTTCAACGGATGTGCGTTCGGTCCTCCATTGCCTTTTACGGCAGCTTCAACCTGGACATGGATAGATCACCCGGTTTCGGGTCTGCACATACTGACTCTGGCCCTATTAAGACTTGGTTTCCCTACGGCTCCACACCTTTGGTGCTTAACCTTGCCAGTATGCACAACTCGCCGGACCGTTCTACAAAAAGTACGCGGTTCCTCCTATAATGAGGTTCCACAGCTTGTAAACACAGGGTTTCAGGTTCTCTTTCACTCCCCTCCCGGGGTCCTTTTCACCTTTCCTTCACAGTACTATGCACTATCGGTCACTAAGGAGTATTTAGCCTTACGGGGTGGTCCCCGCTCGTTCCCACAAGGTTTCCCGTGTCTCGTGGTACTCTGGATCCTGCCATGTCGCCTTCGGTTTCATGTACGGGGCTTTCACCCTCTCTGGCCGGCTTTCCCAAAACCGTTCCATTACCTTCAACGAATCACTTCTGCAGTCCGAACCCCAGCATGCACGCACGCTGGTTTGGGCTCTTTCCCGTTCGCTCGCCGCTACTTAGGAAATCGAGGTTTCTTTCTTCTCCTCCGGTTACTTAGATGTTTCAGTTCACCGGGTTCCCCTCCAT
>NZ_CP030280.1:340000-622500 GCF_003287895.1 Blautia argi
TCCAAAATACTCTTAATCCGCTCCAGCCGGTACAGAAAGGTACTTCTGTGGATAAATAAGGCCTTGGCGCTTTGTACGGTATTCAGATTATGCTCCAGGTAGACCCTCAGAGTTTTCATGTATTCCGTATTCTGCACTTTGTCGGATTTTTGTAAATCCAACAGTTTTTCATAACAGAGCATATATCCGGGAAGGGTTTTTACAGACTGACGCAGAATATAGGGCAGGGCAATCTGGTTAAAGTGGTGAATCCAGAGTTGAGGACGGATTTCCAGTCCAAGTTTAAGGGCGGTAAGCCCCTGTAAATACTGCCTGCGAAGATTCATGTGTCCGCACATGGAACGGCTGTAACCTGCCTTTAACATACTGTCCCGGATAAAGTATACCAGTTCGCGAAAGATGTCATCTGCCTCCATATGAAGAAGTGTTTCATTATAAAAGGTGACGACATGGTCTTTAAATACAAGACTGCAGGAAGCAGAAAATTTATTTTTAATAAACTGGCAGACCATGTTTCCATTTAAGGAAGAAGGACCCTCTGTCTGAAGGACAGAGCAAAGATAGGTATGCTCAGGAAGCCAGCCTACATTTGTAAGCAAATGGCTGATACCCATATAATCTGCAGTACGGTCTGACAGGATACTCTGGAAAATAGACTGGAGTGTTGTACTGCGGGAGGAGGATTCTGAGTGCATACGGTTCAGAAGATATTCTGCATGCTGTGCCAGAATAGTAATGAGATACTGGTCTGCATCTGTAAGCGGTATTTTATTTTCCAAAACAGAGAGCAGGTAAGCAGGCTTTTCGTCCAGAAACAGGCGCATATTTAAGGAACAGTGTCCTGTAAGATAAGCAGGGAACAAAAATGGCTTTGGTGAGGCTTCCTCTGAGCGGAAATTTCCGTCCTGGATCAGCGCGTGGATATAGTCCAGGCGAAGGGAATCATTTTCAAAAATCTGTCCGGAGTCAGGAAGCTGGGACAAGCCACGGTGAGCTACAAGAGAAAAGTCCATATTCATAATGCAAAGCGGATTGTTAAACACAGGCTGGGAAATCTCAAGCAAATCGGAAAGAGAACCGTTTTGGTGACAGACAGAGATTAACTGCTGCTCCCATTCTTCATAGTAATCAAAAATAGACTGAATACAGTTGAATACGTGAATCACAGAGGTATGGCAGGATAAGAGCAGACAGGAGAAACGTCCATCTGGAAGAAAGGACGTTTCATCTCTCTGGCAGATAATCAGTACAGCATCTTCCGGTATGGATCGGAATACCTCTAAATCCAGAATGGCGTCTGTAAGATAAATGTGGTTGTTTTTAAACCCCTTGTCTGCCTCAAGGAAAAAAGGGCGGGCAAGGGGCTGATTTTTGGATAGAAGTCTGTAATCGGCAATTTGAAAGTGTTCTTTCAGATTCTGATACAGTAAAATTGATGTAAGCTGCAAAGTGTATTCCTCCTGTGGTTTTCAGACAATAAAAGTTTTTGCCATTTCTGCGGCATCTACAGCAGATTCGGTATAAGCGTCGGCACCAATGTGTTCTGCAAATTCTTTTGTTACAGCGCCGCCGCCTACCATAATTTTCAGGCGGTGTTCCGTATCAGACTGACGAAGCGCCTTCACTGCATGCTGCATACTGGGACATGCTGTGGTAAGCAGAGTGGACAGACAGACAATGGATACCTCAGGGTTCTGGCGCACTGCCTTTAAAAACTGTTTTTCTGAAATATCCACCCCTAAATCAATGACCTTAAAGCCTGCGCTGCGGAACATAATAGCTACCAGATTTTTGCCTACGTCGTGCAAATCCCCTTCCACAGTTCCCAGAATTATTGTGCCCACATACAATCCCCGCTCAGATTCCAGGCCGGGAGTGAGAATATCCAGCCCTTTACGCATACAGCGGGCAGAGGATAAAATTCTGGGAATATCTGCTTCATTATTTTTATAGCGTTCTCCCATCTCCCGCATAGCGGGAACCATGGCTTCGTCCAGAATTTTAATGGCGGGAATATGCTGTTTTAACGCCTGTGTTATTACCTGTTCTGTTATCTTGTAATGTCCGTTTTCCACGGATTGTCTAATCTCTTCCAATGTTGTCATGCTACACCCCGTAATTGCTGAATTTATGATTTCTATTATAGCTTTTCAGTAAGTAAAAAACAACTGGTATATGAAATTGTACAGGGGCCGTAGTAGTAGGGCAGATTATTGTCCTGACATACCTGTGTAACCAGCATACCGTATGCTTCCATGGACGCAAAGGATTTGTCAGGGAAGCGGCAGGGCGCATCTGGATAGGTGCAGGAGGTGCAGCGGGTACAGCAGCCTGCGCCAATGGCAAGCATATGGGGATAAAGAGGACGTAGAAGGCTTTCCATTGTGGAAAAGTGGGCTTTATGTGCAGCTTCTGTTTCCATCATGCCCTCTCCGTCCATGGAATCCTCCAGTTCCCCTACGGTTTGTACCAGAATTCCATGGCTGTATTTTTGCACTCTTTCTTCACATTCCTGCAGGGCGCCGCAGCCGGGAGGGCAGGACCAGTTTTTATCATACATATGGCAGGCGTTACTTGCACACATCTGGCGCACCTCTGGTAAGAGCTTTATGGTAGAACAGTCCAGAGGTGCAATATGGGTAAAGCCAGCCTGCTTTCCTAAACGTTTTAATTCTTCGATTCTTATTTTCATATGAACACGTCCTTTTATCGTGGATTTGTTTTGCGGTTTTATGGTTCTGTTGGGGGGAATTCCAGTTCATCAATAAAGCAGTCCTGGAATTCCGACAGCATAGCCAGTTCCAGGAAATCCAACTGATTCATCAGTGTTTGGCTGTATTCTCGTTCCGCTTTATTCAGCAGAGCAATTTTAGCCCCTTCTCCTGCTGCATTTCCAACAGGAACAATTTTCTTCTGGAGAGCAGAAGGCAGAAGACCGATGGCACAGGCGCTGTCCGGGGACATATAGGTGCCAAAAGCTCCGGCAATGCAGACGCGGTCAATCTGGCTGTGTGTGATACCCAGATGTTTTTCCAGAAGGAGAATTCCGGCGGCAATTGCTCCTTTGGCAAGCTGAACTTCCCGGATATCCTTTTGTGTCAGGTAAACAGAAGGGTATTCTTTCTGAAAAACAAAAGCGGTCAGATTTCCCTGTGTCGTCATATGTGAGGCAAGTTCTTCCCCATAAAGTGTCTGTACTTCGTCCCGGGCGAGAAGGCGACCCATTTCGTCTATTATTCCCAGTTTCCGAAGACAGGCAACTGCGTCAATGAGTCCGGAACCGCAAATACCTGTGGGCTGCTGGTTTCCTATGACAGAAATCTGGAATTTTCCATGTGAAAAGTTTACATGGTCTATGGCGCCTTCTGCGCCTCGCATACCGCACTCAATTTTAGCGCCCTCAAAGGCAGGGCCTGCGGCAGTAGAGCAGCATACCAATTTTTCTCTGTTTCCAAGAACAATTTCTCCATTGGTTCCTATGTCCACTAAAAGTGTTATGTCCCTGGATAAATCCGGGCGCAGAGCCAGCAGACAGCCCATGGTGTCAGCGCCTACAAAACCGGCAATAACAGGAAGAAAGAACAGTTGTCCCTGGGGGTGAATCTGTATTCCAAAATCAGCGGCCTTTGCCTGAAGAAGCCCTTTTTGATACGGTCTGTAAGGTGCCAATACCAGAGAATCCATGGGAAAATCAAAGAAAATATGATGCATACAGGTGTTGCCTACCAGACAAAGCTGTACAATCTGTTCCCGGGAAATCTGTTGTTTTTCAGCCAGAGCAGTAATTAAGTCATCAAGAGCCTGATGGATACAGGAGGAGAGTTCTGTGTTTTTGTGCTGCATGCAGTAATCAGCTCTGGAAATTACGTCAGCGCCATAGGCTGTCTGGGGATTTACCATGCCGGCAGTACAGATTTCTTTGCCGGAATTGCCGTCTATCAGATAAGAGGCAATGGTGGTGGTACCGATATCAAAAGCAACCAGATAAGGATTTTTCACATCTTTGGGGAAAGAAGAGGGTGAAAACTTTACCCTTCTTATAGATGTGTTTGTAAGGATCTGATGCTTTTGGGGAAGCCTTTGTGTGTCTACAGTCAGGTTTTTCCATACTTTTGTCTGGCAGGCAAGGACGGTTTTAGTTTCTCCTCCATCTGTTTTTAGCTGTACCAGACATTTGCCGCAGGTTCCCTGTCCCCCACAGGGTGCGTCCGGAAAGATTCCCGTGCTTCTGGCAGCATTCATAATCGTGCTTCCTGCCGAAACCTGTACAGTACGCCCTTCCCGAAGAAAAGTCACCTGACAGAGAGCGGCATTATCCCTGTTTTTTGAAATTTTCTCCATAAAGAATCCTCCTCGCATGTAATACAAACATTATACCACGAGCGCAGAAAAGGAAGCGCCATAGGCATTTCCTTATCAAGCCGTGGACTGCCGGTATAATCTGCTACGGTAGTAGCAGCAAGCCGAAGAATTCGGCTTGGTTTGCATGTAATGCAAACATTATACCACACAAAAACTGCTGCAGAAGGTGATGCTGGGAGTTTTTTCATACTCCGGGCGTTGTGTTTCTGCAGCAGTGTCTTTTTTATGATTATGCAGCCAGTTCTTTTGCTTTTTGGGCAGCGGAAGCGGCATCAGGGGTATAGGCGTCTGCACCGATTTCGTCTGCAAATTTCTGGGTAATAGGCGCGCCGCCAACCATTACCTTGATATTTTTGCGGAAGTCTGCCTCATTTAAAGCAGCTACCGTATCTTTCAGGGCAGGCATTGTGGTGGTGAGCAAAGCAGACAGACCTACGATTTTTACGTCGGGATTTTCGGTAATGGCAGCCATAAATTTATCCACGGATACGTCAACCCCAAGGTCAATGACTTCAAATCCGGCGCTTTCAATCATCATGGCAACCAGGTTTTTTCCGATGTCGTGTAAATCTCCGGCAACTGTACCGATGATCATTTTGCCGCACACAGCGCCGCTATCTCCGGCAAGATGCGGTTTCAGGACTTCCACACCCTTTTTCATGGCTTTTGCAGCAATGAGCATTTCAGGAACAAAGATTTCATTTTTTTTGAAACGTTCTCCAACAAGTCCCATGGCATCAATCATGGCATTTAAAATTTCCGGTGCAGCGCACCCTCCGTCAAGGGCTTCCTGTACAAGATTGGGTACTAATTTGGCTTTTCCGGCAGCAACTGCGTCCGCAACAGTTTGAATCTGACTCATAATAAAATCCTCCTTTTATATAGCTTTTTATGTTATTTTACAGGTCCAAGTAGGCCTTCTCTGTACGCTCCTATGTATTCCATGCAGTAGTCGTCCAGCCCGAGAAGCGCCTCCGTGGCATAAATATGTCCAAGCATATCCCGGTTGGCGGGATCTAAAATAGCACTGTCCAGTCCTGCATTCATGGCAAGTGTCAAAAAGCAGCAGTTCATCAGTTTTCTCACAGGCAGATGAAAGGAAATATTGCTGATAGCTGCCGTGATGTGTATGGAAGGATACTGTTTCCGGATTGTGGATATCACTTCTACATTCATGGCAATTCCGTCTTCAGAAGTACAAAGCATTTCCACCAGAGGGTCAATGTGAATCCTGGAAGGGGAAATATGATATTCCTCAGCCTTTTCCATAATATGACGGAAAACACGAAGACGATCTTCGGCTGTTTTAGGAATTCCCGTGTTGTCGCTTAAAAGTGCGATAACCTGCCAGTCCTTATTTTCTTCTTTTGCCAGAATCGGAAAGATTTTGTCAATTTTTTCTCCTTCGCCTGATACAGAATTAAAGATTCCCGGTTGTTTGCAATGGGTGTAGACCTGTGCCAGCACATCAGGGCTTGGACTGTCAATGGAAATGGGCAAATCTGTAACTTCCTGTATACAGTCAATCAGCCATTTCAAAGTTTCCGCTTCCATATTTTCCGGTACAGAGGCACAACAGTCAATATAAGAAGCATTGGCATCAGCCTGTATTTTTGCTCTGTTCTTTATAAAGTCCGCGTCCCTGTCGGCAATGGCCTTAGCGACAGCGGGAATGGAGCCGTTGATTTTTTCACCAATAATAATCATGATATACAGCCTCCTTATTCGTTCTTTCTACCTGTATTTTAACAGAAAGCAGGCAGGGGAGATATTCTATAAAGTGTTTGTAATTTGAGAAGAGTCTTCATACAGAGTGTAGGAGAACAAAAACTGCTCTTTACTCAGATGAAACAAAAGAGAAGAATTGAGGAATTTGCATAAAAGAAAAGTCCGGAGGACAGGGAAAAAAAGAAAAAATAATTTTGAGCGCGTTAGCACGTCAAAGTGCGAAAAGTCAAAAGGGAGAAGTGCCGGAAAGGGTATTGTTTCCGGGCTTTAAAAGTGCTATGATAACAAACCGTAAAGAGAAACTTTAAAAAATAGTTAAGAAAGAAAAAGAAAAGAGGCAATGCTATATGGCAGCAAAAGAAAAGAAAACAGAGGGAAAAAAGAGCTTTAAACAGAAATTTCACGATTACTGCATGAGGCAGTCACATATTGCACCAATAGGACTGAATGATAAGGAAGACAAATATTATCACAGTATTTTTAACTTTGAGAAATAAAGAAAAGCTTTCAAGTATATGAAGGAAAAAGAACCGCTGCGCAAACGGCAGAAAGAGATATCCCAAAGGGAAACAGGGGGAGATTTCGGAGGCTGTCTGTGCAGTGGTTTTTTGCTGTGAAAACATCTTGAATTTTTTCAGATACATGGAGTATAATGTCTTTCACAATTAGTACAAACAGACAAAAGAGGAGGAGAGTATGAGAGCTGGTACATGGAGAGAAAAGCTGATAGGAGATAAGAGATTTTATAAAATGGTACTGCTGATTGCAGTTCCTATTATGATTCAGAATGGTATTACCAATTTTGTAAGCCTTCTGGATAACATTATGGTAGGTCAGGTTGGAACAGAACAGATGACAGGTGTTGCCATTGTCAATCAGTTGATTTTTGTATACAACCTGTGCATTTTCGGCGGTGTGTCCGGCGCCGGAATTTTTACCGCGCAGTTTTTCGGGCAGAAAGATGACGAAGGGGTTGCCAATACCATGCGGTTTAAACTGTATATGGGAATTCTTCTGACAGGTGTGACAATCCTGTTGTTCCTTGCCTTTGGTGAACCTTTGATTCAGATGTATTTAAAAGGAAATCAGGACGGCGGAGATGTGGCCGCTGCTCTGCGCTATGGAAAAGAGTACCTTGGAATTATGTTGATTGGTCTGCCGCCCTTTATGTTAGTGCAGGTTTATGCCAGTACCTTAAGAGAATGCGGGAGAACCATAACACCTATGAAAGCAGGAATTGCAGCCGTAGTGGTAAACCTGGTATTTAACTATTTTCTGATTTACGGAAAATTCGGATTTCCTGAATTAGGGGTAGCAGGTGCGGCTGTTGCCACTGTGATGTCCCGTTATGTAGAGGCCTTTATTGTTGTGGGATGGACGCACAGACACAAAGAAATTAATACCTATATTCCGGGGCTTTATAAAACCATGCGGATACCGGGATATCTGGTAAAGCGGATTTTGATTAAGGGGACACCTCTGCTTCTCAATGAAACACTCTGGGCAGCAGGCATGGCGATTTTACTGCAGTGTTATTCCGTCAGAGGTATGAATGTGGTGGCAGGTATGAATATTTCCAATACGATTTCAAATCTGTTTAATGTGGTGTTTATTGCCCTGGGGGATTCTGTTGCCATTGTAGTAGGGCAGCTTTTAGGAGCAGGCAAGATGGAAGAAGCAAAAGATACAGATCGAAAGATGATTGTATTTTCCGTGGCATGCTGTACTCTGGTGGCGCTGGTTATGCTGATGATTGCACCGTTGTTTCCACAGCTTTATAACACCAATGTCCAGTCCAGAGAGTTTGCCAAATATTTTATTATGGTAACGGCTGTATTTATGCCCCAGAATGCCTTTTTGCATGCCGCATACTTTACTCTGCGTTCCGGGGGAAAGACTATTGTCACTTTCTTTTTCGATAGTGTATTTATCTGTTGTGTAAGTGTGCCAATTGCTTATCTGCTGGGTCATTTTACAGACTTGTATGTGGTGTATATTTTTATCGCGGTGCAGCTTGCAGATATTATTAAGTGTGTGATTGGCTTTATTCTGGTGAAAAAGGGCGTGTGGCTACAGAATATTGTAGAGGTGTAGGGTGATAAGACTTTATTTATGAGATATCCGGGATATTCTCTGTTAAATTGTTTTTTATATAGACCTATCTCTTGACATAGGAGTCCCTGTTTATTACACTGAAAACAAATAAAAAACAGGAGGTCTGATATGTCAAAATACGCAGGAACAAAAACAGAGAAAAACCTTATGGAAGCTTTTGCAGGAGAGTCACAGGCACGCAATAAATACACCTATTATGCATCAGCAGCAAAAAAGGCAGGATTTGTACAGATGGCAAATCTTTTTGAAGAAACCGCAAACCAGGAAAAAGAGCATGCAAAAATGTGGTTTAAGGAGTTTCATGGTATCGGAACACCGGAAGAAAACCTGACTGATGCGGCTCAGGGAGAACATGAAGAATGGACAGATATGTACAAACGCATGGCAGAAGAAGCGAGGGAGGAAGGCTTTACAGAACTGGCCAAGAAGTTTGAACTGGTTGCAGAAATTGAAGCAGCACATGAAAGGCGCTACTTAAAGCTTCTGGAATCCCTGAAACAGGGAGAAACCTTTAAAGGAGAGGCTCCTTTAGGATGGAAGTGTAACAACTGTGGATACATTCATATGGGTGATGAAGCGCCGGAAGTATGTCCGGCATGTGCACACCCGAAAGCATATTTTGAGAGAAAAGTAGAGAACTACTAAAAACAGAGCGTTGCCTGTTATGCAGATTTTTAAAGTAGAATAGATATGTAAGGAACACCTTTGCCCTGACAGCAGATGCACATTCCCCGCATGTAAAACCGTTGAAAAAAGCGGACATCTTGCTTTTTTCAGGAATTTGTGGTAAATTCAGAATCTGTAGCAAGTGGGTGGAGGTTGTTTCACGGAACAGCCTCCTTAAAAAATAAAAGGAGGCGGATATGTCTATTATAATTGATGTTTTTCTGGACGCATTTCTGGATACAATAAAATTGATTCCCTTCCTGTTCCTGACATATTTTCTTATGGAATATCTGGAACACAGGACAAAGGCAGCTACACAGCAAATGGTAAGAAAAGCCGGCAGATTCGGCCCGCTCATTGGCGGTATGGCAGGGGCATTTCCGCAATGCGGTTTTTCTGCTGCAGCTTCGGGTTTTTATGCCGGAGGAGTCATTTCTGTGGGAACGCTTCTGGCTATTTTTCTTTCCACCTCAGATGAGATGCTGCCCATTTTTCTTTCAGAATCTGTAGCAGCAGGTACGATTTTTAAAATTTTAGGTTTAAAGGTGGTAATTGGCGCGGTGTCCGGCTTTGCCATTGATTTTCTCTGGAGGCTTGGAAGCAGGAAGCGGGCAGAATACAGAGAGCAGCATCACCAACACCAGGAACATCACGAAAAAGATATCCATGATTTGTGCGAACATGAGCATTGTCACTGTGAAGAGGGAAGTATACTGAAGTCGGCTTTGATACATACAGCGCAGATAACAGTTTTTATTTTTCTGGTATCTGCGGGCATTGGTTTTCTGGTAGAAACAGTAGGACAGGAAACGATTGGAAGCTTTATTGTAAATCAGCCGGTATTGGGAGTATTTCTGGCAGCCCTGATTGGAATGATTCCAAACTGTGCGGCTTCTGTTATTATTACGCAGATGTATTTAGGCGGAATTCTGGGAACAGGACAGATGCTTGCCGGACTTCTGGCAGGTGCAGGCGTTGGTGTACTGGTGCTTTGCAAAACCAATAAAGGCGCAAAAGAAAATTTGGGTATTATAGGAATCCTGTATGGAGTTAGTGTGTTCTGGGGCATTTTGTTTGAAGTTTCGGGCATTGTGGTTTAAAGGGTGTATTTGGTGCAAGATTTGCATATGTAGCGCAAATGTCAGGCGCAGCTTAAAGGCTGTGTCCTGGCATTTTTTACTTTATAGGAAATTTTATTTCCTATAAAGTAAAAATGCTCCGCGAGGATCCTATTGCGGTGGGAGGGAAATATGCCGTTGATACGACCTGCCGCAGATGAAATTCTTTATTCTTGACAATAATAAAGATAAGTGTTATATTTCATATAGAACAAAGTAGAAGTCAAATGGAAGTGTCAGGGAAAGTGAGAAGGTGACAAAATTGAAAACAAAAAGAGATTGCTACGAAATTCTTGGAGTGAGCAGAAATGCTACAGCAAGTGAGATAAAGAAGGCATACAGAAAACTGGCGAAAAAGTATCACCCGGATACCAATGTAGGCAATACACAGGCAGAGGAGCGATTTAAAGAAGCTACAGAGGCTTACGAAATTTTAAGTGATGAGAAGAAACGAAGCATGTATGATCAGTTTGGGTACGGGGCATTTGACAGCAGCGGCCCGGGAAGTCAGAATGCACAGGGATCACAGCAGGGAGGCTATCGGGAGTACCATTTCACAGGAGATGATATGGGAGATATTTTCCGGGATATTTTCGGAAATGGTTTTGGGAGCAGAGGATTTCACGAAAGTGATTTTTATGGAAACCGCAGTTTCAGACGCAGAGGCGTTGATGTGAATGCAGATGTGACGGTTACTTTTGATGAGGCAGCCTTTGGGTGTGAGAAAATCTTTCGTTTTCGGGACGAGGCTTCCGGTGCGCCTCAAACTCTTCAGGTGCGGATTCCGGCAGGAATGGAATCCGGCAAAAGTATTCGCTTAAAGGGAAAGGGTGCGCCCGGAACAGGAGGAGGAGAACCGGGAGATTTGCTCTTAAAGGTTCATGTACAGGAGAAACCAGGCTTTGAGCGTAGGGGCATGGACGTCTATACCACAGTAAAAGTACCGTTTACAACAGCAGTTCTGGGAGGAGAGATTGCAGTTCCTACGATTTATGGAACTGTTTTATGTAAAATTCGTGAAGGAACTCAGTCAGGTACTAAAATCAGGCTGAGGGGTAAGGGCATTGTTTCCATGAAAAATGCATCTGTCCATGGAGATCAGTATGCAGTTGTGGAAATTCAGGTTCCTCAAAATATCAGCAGAGAAGCAAAGCAGAAATTGAAAGAATTTGAACAGCTATGCCGAAGAAGCAGCGGTTCCGGAAGCGCTGCATAAACAGAATATGCAGCAAAGTTCTATGTTTCAATGCTATCAGGGCTGTCGTAGAAAATTCGCAGTATGCGTTTCTTACGGCAGCCCTGATAGGTGTTTTCATACATTTCCATATTTAATTTCTGAAATCAAAAAAATCTTTTACAGGTACATCAAGGGCATCTGCAATATCAAACAGACTTTCCAGAGAAAGGGAGGTCTTTACCTGCGGGGCTTCGATGTTGCTGATGTGTGTTCTGCTTAACCCTACATTCTGAGCCAGTTCGGATTGCGTCAGTCCCTTTAATTTTCGATAATAAGAGATAGTCAGTCCAAGTTCCCGGAACTGGCGGATTCTTTTTTCATCCATAGTTGTTTTCTCCTTGTCTTACTAGAGTATAGCATTGACAGGAATATTTAAAAACAAACTAAAAACATGCAAAAGCAAACATATAAGTTGCAAAAGATAAATAAAAATTGAAATATGCAGCCTTAAACTGTGGAATCCAGATAAGCGTCTGCCAGAGAACACATCTTTTCCAGACTGAATACGTGTACATGGTTTCCGGAAATGGTTTCAAATCCGCTTACAAAATCGGACTTTGAGAAAAGATAATACCATTGTTCTTCATCAGGGAAAAGGCTGGCATGTTTTTGCAAATCGTACAGGGTGTCGACGTCCAGCCATTCCTCTGTCCAGAAGCAGGCTCCCAGAAGGATTTTATCTCTGGAACAGGCTGCAATGGAGATGTATTCCGTTCGCTTTTTGGTAGGGTGCTGTCCCCACCAGCGACCAATTCTCTGCAGAGAAAAAGGCGCTGTATGCATTTTTTCTTCCAATTCCAGAAATTCCCGGCAGATGTCAGGGAAGGTATCTTTTTCATAATTTTCCAGCAAAGGAACAATTTGTTCTTCAAAAATTTTGTCCCCTTCCCCCATTTCGATCTCTGACAGATAAGGCAGTACACAGGTATACCAGAAGCGGAAAACATGGTCGCAAATCAAATAGAGCGCTCTTCGGCTGCCCTGGTTTTCCGTAACCGGGACAATGCGGCTGACCAGATTTCGGGAAGCCAGAGAAGAGAGCAGGCTTCCGGCTGCGCTGGGAGTCAGCTCTGTGCAGTCGCAAATTTCCTGAAGCTTTCTGGTGCTGTTTCCAATAGATGCCAGGATTGCCCGCATAATGGGAGAGGCAGAATAATATTCTCTTGTGCGGGTTTCTGTAAGGCGATAAAAAATACCATCGGTTCTGAAAAATAATTCTCGGATTTTTTCCTGTACAGAGCAGTCTGCAGGAAAATATTTCAAATAAGCCGGAACACCGCCTGTAATATAGTAGAGTAAAAGTTGCTCTTCCTGCGTCATATTCGGATATAATTTCCGCATTTCAAAGAAGGAAAAGGGGGTCAGAAGGAAGGCGGAAGCCTCTTTTGCGCGTTCCTTTTCATACAGAGCAGCAGGCTTACACAGGAGAACCAGAAGTCGGGATTTGGGGTCTGCCCGCTGCACCAGAGTCTGCAGCATGGAAGGAAAACGTCGATTTCCTGCTGTCCAGTTTGTAAAATCATCTAAAATTAAAACCATAGGTTCATTTACAGAAGCTTTGGAAAGGACTTTGAAAAGATCTGTAAATTTTTTTGCATTTTCACAGGAAGCTCCCAGCCTGCGGATACAAAGTTGTTTGAAAAGAGAAAAGATTTCCTCAAAAGGCAGGGCAGGTGTTTTAAAATACAGTATATTTTTGCCCTGTGAAAACTCCTGCAGCAGCCGTGTTTTTCCCATGCCAGGGTGAGAATAGAGGGAAACTGTCCGGGTAATCTGGGAGGTATATAATTGATTCAAATCAGAAAGCAGTTGACCTTTATCTATAAACATGATTTCTCCTTTTTGTATTACTGGTTTTTCTACTATTTTAGAGTCCGTTTTACAGAAAGTCAAAAGGTTTTGACAGTTTTTTTATAGAAAGTTTAGATTTGATTCGATTTTCTTTAGAAGAAAAAAGAGAGAATTATGGTATAATAACTATATAAGTGCAATTTAAGCTCTATGATAAGCTTTAGAATAACTTTGGCGGAGATACAGTGGTTATGAAATTAAAAACGAGAATTATCATTTCTTTCTTTATTATTGTGCTGGAACCTCTGATTTTTACGGGACTGGCGTTTTGGGCATTTTCTCAATATCAGTTTAAGGCGATTGAAAAACAGTACGGCATTGAAAATCCCACTTATCAGAGTTTATCGAATACGGCAGAGCTTGTGAATAATCTGACAAATGAACAGGCGCAGCTCATACAGCAGGTAGCAGATGTGGAGCCGGAGAGGTTTGAAAATATCCAGTATTTGACAGAGTTGAACAAAGAACTGGAAAGCATGTATTCCTATTTGCTGGTATGTGAGGACAGAAGAATTATTTATTATGGTTGCGAGGATTATCCTTCAGAACTGGTGAAAAAGCTTGCCAAGGTGCCGGAGTTTACCATGGGAACCTCAGACGGTATGTATCTGGGGGGAAAGGTTCAGGCTCTTGTAAAGCGGGTAGATTTCCATACAGATGAGGTGCAGGAGGGAAGCGTATTTATTGTATCCAATATTTTGGAAACTCTTCCTCAGATTGAAGAGCTGTTTCAGAATATGCTGGTGGCTGTGATAATTATTCTTTCTACTACAGCCCTTGGTCTGACCTGGTGGATTTACCGGGGTGTAATTTCTCCTCTGGATAAACTCCGTACAGCAACCAGAAGGATTAAGGAGGGTAATCTGGACTTTTCCATTTCTGCAGAAGGTGTCAGCGAAATTGCAGAGCTTTGTCAGGATTTTGAGGACATGCGCCAGAGATTAAAGGAAAATGCAGAAGAAAAAATAGAGTTTGACCGGGAGAGCAAAGAGCTTATCAGCAACATTTCCCATGATTTAAAGACGCCCATTACCGCGGTCAAGGGGTACGTGGAAGGCATTATGGACGGTGTGGCAAATACGCCGGAGAAAATGGAGCGTTATATTAAAACTATTTACAATAAGGCAAATGAAATGGACAGACTCATAAATGAGCTGACCTTTTATTCAAAAATGGATACAAATAAGATTCCTTATACCTTTAATAAAATCTCTGTTACAGAGTTTTTTGACGACTGTGCAGAGGATTTGAAAATGGAGCTGGATTCCAAAAATGTGGAATTTTCTTATTCCAATTATGTGGAACCAGAGGTGCTGGTTATTGCAGATGCGGAGCAAATAAAGAGGGTAGTCAATAATATTGTAAGCAATTCTCTGAAGTATACAAGTGCAGATAAGACCAGGCGGATTAACCTGCGGGTAAAGGACGTAGGAGATTTTATTCAGGTGGAAATCGAAGACAACGGAAAGGGTATAGCAGCCAAGGATTTGCCGAACATTTTTGACCGCTTTTACCGCACGGATTCCTCCAGGAACTCTTCCAAGGGAGGAAGCGGTATCGGGCTTTCTATTGTAAAGAAAATCATGGAGGATCATGGCGGAAAGGTCTGGGCAACAAGCAAAGAAAATATTGGAACAGTGATGTATTTTGTTCTTAGAAAATATCAGGAGGTACCAGTCAATGAGTAAGATTTTGATTATTGAAGACGAAGAGGCGATTGCAGATTTAGAGAAGGATTATCTGGAATTAAGCGGATTTGAAGTGGAAATTGAAAACAGGGGCGATGTAGGACTGAAAAGGGCTCTGGAAGGGGAATATGACCTGTTTATTCTGGATTTGATGCTTCCGGAGGTAGATGGATTTGAAATCTGCCGGGAAATCCGAAATCAGAAAAATACGCCGATTATTATGGTTTCTGCAAAGAAAGATGATATTGATAAAATCCGCGGACTGGGGCTTGGCGCTGATGATTATATGACAAAGCCTTTCAGCCCCAGCGAACTGGTGGCAAGGGTGAAGGCTCATTTGGCGCGTTATGAAAGACTGATTGGAACCGGCATGCAGGAAAATGATATTATTGAAATTCGCGGTCTGAAGATTGATAAGACAGCAAGAAGAGTCTGGATAAACGGAGAGGAGAAAAATTTTACAACAAAGGAGTTTGACCTTCTGGCCTTTTTGGCGCAGAATCCCAACCGGGTATTTACAAAAGACGAGCTTTTTAAGGAAATCTGGGATATGGAGTCCATCGGAGATATTGCTACCGTGACTGTGCATATTAAAAAGATTCGTGAAAAGATTGAATTTAATACAGCAAAGCCGCAGTATATTGAGACCATCTGGGGTGTGGGATACCGCTTTAAGGTGTGAGAAAACTGTGAGATAGAAAGTTTTGGGGAAAGGCTGCAGCTCTGTTTCTTGTGTGATACAGGAAATGGGGCTGCAGTCTTTTTATGTTAAATCTATGTAAAAAATGTTAAATCTCTGTATAAAATGTTGCAGTATCCGCTTATAAAAGGTATAAAGGTAAGGAAGAGATTAAAAAAACGTAAAAATTGCATGAAGTGCAATGGGAGGAAAAAAGTGAAGATTACAGATTTTTTCAGCCTTTTAGGTGGACTTGCATTATTCCTTTACGGAATGCAGATGATGAGCAACGGGCTTGAGGCCGCTGCAGGAAATAAGATGAAGCAGATTCTGGAAAAGCTTACAGCCAACCGTTTCCTGGGAGTTTTGGTAGGCGCCGGAATCACAGCGGTTATCCAGTCTTCTTCTGCTACTACTGTTATGGTGGTAGGCTTTGTAAATTCAGGTATGATGACCTTAAAGCAGGCAGTGTGGATTATCATGGGTGCCAATATCGGTACAACTATTACCGGTCAGTTGATTGCCCTTGATGTAGGTCAGTTGGCACCTCTTTTTGCTTTTGCAGGTGTGGCTTTGATTGTGTTTGTAAAGAAACAGAAGGTTCATCACTATGGCCTGATTGTAGCCGGACTGGGTATTCTGTTTATTGGTATGGAAATGATGAGTGGTGCGATGATGCCCCTTAGAGAATCTGAGGCTTTCGTTTCTCTTATGACGAAGTTTTCCAATCCGGTACTGGGAATTCTGGCAGGTATGATATTTACAGCAATTATTCAGTCGTCCTCTGCATCTGTAGGTATTCTGCAGGCGCTTGCAGCCAGCGGACTGATTGGACTGCCAAATGCGGTATTTGTGTTGTTTGGACAGAACATTGGTACCTGTATCACAGCGATTCTGGCTGCTATTGGTACAAACAGGAATGCAAAACGTACCACAGTCATTCATTTGCTGTTTAATGTTATTGGAACTACAATTTTTACAATTGTATGTATCCTGACACCGCTGACTTCTCTGGTAGAAAGCTTTACACCAGGAAATGTGTCTGCACAGATTGCAAATATGCATACATTATTTAACATTGTGACAACCTTACTGCTTCTTCCATTTGGAACTTATCTGGCAGATCTTGCTGTTAAGATTCTTCCTGAGAAGAAAGAGGAAATGGAAGGTGTTATGCATATGGAATTCATTCGCCCAATGGAAACCAAGAGAGATACACAGATTGGTCTTTCAGCTATTGCCGTAACAGGTATTAAGAATGAACTTCACCGTATGATTGGTATGGCAAAGGAAAATGTGGACAAGAGTTTTGTATGTGTGAAGGACGGAAAGGCAGGACTTTTAGAAGAAGTCAGAGAGCGAGAGGATTACATTGATTATCTGAACAAAGAGATTTCCAAGTATATTTCCAAGGTACTGGTAAATGAAAGTAACCCTGGAGATTCTCAGTATATCAGTGCCTTGTTTAAGGTCTGTGGAAATGTAGAGAGAATCGGTGACCATGCCATGAACATTTGTGAATACACAAATATGATAGAAAAACAGGGCATTACTTTTTCTGAGGAAGTAAAAGAAGAAATTGACAAAATGCGGGAAGTATGCGGAAAAGCTCTGGAATTTCTGGTTGAGATTGAGGATAACTCAGGAAAGAATATCCAGGCAATTGAGGACTTCGAGCAGAAGATTGATGACATGACAGAGGATTACAGAAAGAAACAGTTGATTCGTATGCAGAAGGGAACCTGCTCAGAAGAGGGCTGTATTATTTACTCTGAAATGCTGACAGACTTTGAACGAATTGGTGACCATATTCTGAACATCGGACAGGAAATGGGTATGGGAAAAGTTGGTGCATAAGGAAAAAGAATGATAAAGAAGAGCGTCGATACCGGAGTGGGTCGGCGTTCTTTTTTTGCCTTTCTTGTACCTGCCTTATTGTACATTTTCAAGTGTGTGTGGTATGATAAAAAACACAAAAGATGAAGGGAGTTTATTATGAGCTATACATGGAGTGATTTATTCTGGATTTTTTACATCTATTCTTTTGCAGGCTGGTGTGCTGGTGTAGTTGCCAATGCCCTCAGAAGAAAGCGCTTTGTAAATACTGGATTTTTGAATCTGCCTCTTTGTCCGGTTTATGGCGTTATTGGGATAGCATACAGTATTTTCCTTCCTGAACTTGTTGGGGAATTGTTTTTCCTGTTTTTAGGAGGAAGTGTCCTGGGGCTTGTTATTGTAGTATGTACAGGTGTGCTTTTAGAGCAGGTATTTCACCGGAAATGGTGGGATTACAGTAAGACCAGATTTCAGTTCCAGGGGTATCTGACCTTGTGGCATCTGTTGCTTTTTGGTATTGGTGCAGTGGTAGGAATCCGTTTTATCAATCCATTTCTGATTCGTCTGGTGCATATGATACCTTATGAGATAGAGCTGGTGCTTATGGCAGTGTTGGGGGCGCTTCTTCTGGCAGATGCGTTGTGCTGTATTGCCACATTATTTCAGCTACACCATGTGGTTGAAACCATGCGGTTCATGGATTATGTACAGGACTTTACTGATGATTTTGGTAATGCACTGACCAGAAGAGTGCAAAAAAGAATGGAAAAGGCTTATCCCAATATTGAGAAGAATGCAGTGCTGCACACGCCTGCAAAGGAGAAAAAAAGTAATATCTTTGCAGAGGGCTGCTGCTTTTATAAGGTAGTGGGACTGTTTTTTATTGGTGCATTTCTGGGAGATATTACAGAAACTATTTTCTGTAGAATTACAGCGGGAAAATGGATGTGCAGGAGCAGCGTGGTATACGGACCCTTCAGCATTGTCTGGGGACTTGGCTGTGCTTTTTTGACTGCTTTTTTATACAAATATAAGGATAAAAGTGACCGTTGGATTTTTCTTTACGGAACGGTTCTCGGTGGCGCATATGAGTATATCTGCAGTGTATTTACAGAGCTGGCTTTCGGTACAGTGTTCTGGGATTACAGTAAAATTCCCTTTAATCTGGGAGGGAGAATCAATCTTTTGTTTTGCTTTTTCTGGGGGATTGCAGCAGTGGTATGGCTGAAAATCCTTTATCCTGTATTTTCCGGCTGGATAGAAAAGCTTCCGCAAAAGGTAGGAAAAATTTTGACCTGGACAGCCATTGTCCTGATGCTGGCAGATATTGTTATCTCTGGTCTGGCATTATACCGTTACAGTGACAGGCAGGTAAATCCCACCCCGGACAATGTGCTGGAAAGCTTTCTGGATTCCCATTTTGATGACGCACGTATGGACAGACGATACCCAAATGCCAAGATCTTAGACTGAGGATAGAGGGAAGATGAGGATAAAAAAGCATGAATAAAGCCAAACAAATACTTTTAAGGGCTCTGTCTGATCCAGAGGCAAGACTGGACGTAGAGAAGTCCAGGAAGCTGATGAATTTAAAAACTCTGGATCCATTAAAGCCTTTTTACAGAACGTTAGATACAAAGTTTTACCGGGAGGGCAGAGAAATTCCTATTCGCATTTATTTTCCGGATACAGAGTCTTATGAGGCTCTGGAAGATATGGAAAAGGGAACCATGGAGGACAATGTTTACCCTGTGATTTTATATATTCATGGCGGCGGATTTGTGACGGAAAGTGTGGATTCCTATAACAGGGTGTGCTGGAATCTGGCAAAGCATACGGGGCATGTGGTGGTTGCCATTGATTATCCTCTGGCGCCGGAATATCGATTCCCAACGCAGATAGAGGATTGTTATGCAGTGGCAAAAGCTGTGTTTGCAGACAGGAGTCTTTTAAATACAGACCCGGATTCTATTACTATTATGGGGGACAGTGCAGGGGGGAATCTGACTGCAGCTCTGTGCCTTATGGCAAGGGACAGGGGAGAGTTTTCTCCTGCCCGTCAGATTCTGATTTATCCCTGTGTGAACAACAATTATGAAGAGCATAACGGTTTTCTTTCTCTTATGGAAAACGGAAAGGATTATCTGCTTACCAGACAGAATATGATGGATTATCTGGAGTATTACCAGTCCTGTAAGGAAGACAGAAAGAATCCGTATTTTGCGCCTCTACTGGCAAAGGATTTTACAAATCTGCCTAAAACTCTGGTGATTACCGGAGAATTTGACCCTTTAAGAGATGAAGGGGAAGCCTTTGCAGAAAAGCTGGCGCAGGGGGGAAATCAGGTGGTTTGTCATAGAATTGCAGATGGTTTCCATGGCTTTTTCCTGCTGGAGCCATTTTATCCAGCAGTGAAAGAAGCTTATGAATATATCAATGAATTTTTGAGAGAAAAGCAGGAAAATACCTGAAAGGAAGGGGGGAGCAGGTATGCCAGGAAGAGAAAGAAAATGGCGTTCGCTGGAGAATCCGGCAAAGATATTTCCGGCTACCAGCGGAAAAAAAGATGAGAGGGTTTTTCGGATTTCCTGTCAGATGAAGGAGGGAATAGACCCGGAAAAGCTGCAGAAGGCTCTGGATTTATGCGTAAAGGACTATGAGCTTTTTCTCTGTGTTTTAAGGGGAGGATTGTTTTGGAATTATCTGGAGGAAACCTATTTAAGACCTGTGGTAAGAGAGGAATACAAGCCACCCTGCAGCCAGCTTTATGTTCGTGATCAGAAAAATCTGCTGTTTGAGGTAACGTATTACAAAAAGCGAATTAATCTGGAAACTTATCACGCGCTCACAGACGGAACAGGGGCTTTGCAGTTTCTGAAATCTCTGCTTTATTATTATCTGAAGGAATTACACCCTGACAAAATCAGAGAATCTGCCGAAAAAATACGTCCGGACGCCACAGCGGCGGAGCTTTCAGAGGACAGCTTTGAAAAGTATTATTCTAACAGGGGAAAGGACGAAAAAATACCCAGATACCGGGCGCATCAAATGCATTACAGAAAGAGTGAATATCACATGCTGCACCTGACAGAAGGGATTGTATCTGTAAAGGAGCTGTTGAAAATTGCCCGTGCCCATAGTACGACTCTTACGGTATATCTTACGGCTGTATACCTGTGTGCCATTGCAAAGGATATGAGTGAAAAACAGAAGAGAAAGCCGGTGGCGCTGATGATTCCTGTGAATCTGAGAAACTATTTTCCTTCTGATTCTGTGCGGAATTTCTTTGGGTGGATTGACATTGGATATGATTTTTCCAGACAGAGTGAGAAGTTGGAGGACGTGATTGCCTTTACAGCAGCCTTCTTTAAGAAGGAATTGACGCCGGAGCGGATTGCTGCCAGAATGAATGGATTTATGCGTATGGAAAAGAATCCGTTTATGCGCCTTTTGCCTCTTCCGGTGAAGCTGTGGGGCATGCAGGCAGGGGCGAAATTGTCCTCTGCAAACGGTACGGCAGTGTTTTCCAATATTGGAAAAATCACTATGCCGGAGGAATGTGGGGAGTATATAGACTGGTTCGATTTTTATACCACAACGCCGAAAATGGAAATCTGCATGTGTTCCTTTGAGGATAACCTGACGATTAGTTTTACTTCCCAGTTTGCAGACAGTCCTGTGGAGCGGAATTTCTTCCGTATACTCACAGAAAACGGTACAAAGGTACGGATTATTTCCTGGAATGAAGAAGACTGGAAAGGGGGAAAATAGTCATGCAGTATTGCAGTAAGTGCAGAGTTTTTATAGAAAATCCTCATGAAAGATGTCCTCTTTGTCAGGGGAAATTAGAGGGAGAAGCCAAAGAGGAAGAGAAGCTTTTTCCAGATTTGACAGAGCAGAAGAACAGGCTTTTTCTTGGATTTCGGATGTTCACCTTTTGCTGTATTGCACTGATTGTGCTTGGGCTGGCAGCCAATGTTATGTTTCCTATGAAAATATTCTGGGCCGGTTTTTTGGCAGCAGCCGTGACGTGTATGTGGATACTTACCACAGTGGCTTTTGTAAAAAGAAGAAACCTTTTGAAAAATACACTTTGGCAAATGGTACTTTTGTGTGGTGTTTTTGTGTTCTGGGATTTCCTTACAGGTTACCGCGGTTGGTCCCTGGAATACGGAATTCCGGTTGTGATTCTGGCGGTTTTTCCGGTGCTTACAGTAATGGTAAAGCTTATGAAGCTACCCGCAGCCTATTATATGATTTATTATTTACTGACATGTGCAGCAGGGCTTTTGCAGCTTTTATTTTGGGCAGTGGGATTGATTGAAATGCATCGCCTCTGCGTGCTTTGCGGCGCTGTTTCCGCCCTGGTTTTTGTCGGACTTTGGATTTTTCGGGGGAAATATGTGGTAGAAGAAATGCGGAAAAAGACACATATGTAGAAGCAAAAACAAGGCTGAATTCTTATGGAACAAGGTAAGGTTGGTATAAGGATTCAGCCTTCTTTATTACTCGATTTTATTAGTAATTTTTCAAAAACGTAATTTCCACAGTAAACAAATCAGCATCTGTGAAGACTTCCAGCCGTCCGCCCTGCAGCTCGGTAAAGCTTTTGGCAATGGCAAGACCCAGTCCGCTTCCCTCCGTATTTCTGGAGGAATCTCCCCGTACAAAACGTTCGGTAATCTCATTTGGATTAAAATCCAGCTCGGTTGCGGAAATATTTTTCATGGAAATTTTCACATGGTTTTCTGTGTTTTCCATATTGATATAAACGCGTGTTCCGGGCATTGCATATTTCGTGATGTTTACCAGCAGGTTTTCAAATACCCGGTAAGTTCTCTGGCTGTCCAGCGGAAGAATCACTTTTTCTTCCGGAAGCTGCCAGCGGAATGCCAGGTCTGTGGCAGCTATTTTGTCTTGAAGCTCCAGTTTTACCTGACGCAGCAGGCTGACAATATCAATGTCCATGATGTTTAAAGTCACGGTCTTGCTGGTTGCCTTACTGATTTCAAACAAGTCTTCAATAAGGAATTTCAGACGGTTTGCTTTCTGATCCAGAATCTGGATATAACGGTTTCGCTCGTCCTCCGGTAAATCCTTCTGCTTCAGTAAATCCACATAAGTGATAATCGCTGTCAGAGGTGTTTTCAGGTCATGGGAAACATTGGTAATCAGGTCTGTTTTCATCTTTGTACTTTTTACCTCTTCTTCTACAGCCTTGCTGAATCCATTCTGAATCTTTGTGATTTCCTCGCGGAAGGGTTCAAACACGCCTAAATCTTCTGGAATGGTACCGTTTAAATTGCCCTTTGCAAGTTCATTGGTGGCTTCCAGAAGAAGCTCATACTGTCCCTGGATTTTCCGCAGATATTTCCGCAGCAGGAAGAACAGACCAATGGAGTAAAATACCAGCACGCCGATTCCGAAGACCCACATCATACTGATAACGCCAAGGATAATAAAGTTAATCAGCACGATTTTCAGTAAGGCGCGGTTGCCGTCTTCTTTCAGGTTGATATGTAGAAGACTGTCATAGGTTCTACGGCAGATTTTACACAGCCACGGCCAGAGGCGATAGGTAAGAACCCGTTCTCTGATGTATTGTTTGACACCCATGGTAAAGATATTTCTCAGGCAACCCACAACCCAGTAGCACAGGGTAAAGAGGAAAATCCAGCCAAAAAGTCCCCAAACGTATTGCAGTACATTTGAAATATCCTCCGGTGCGCCGATGCTGGTCAGTACATTGTAAATGGAGCGGGAATTCAGCGCACGGATATCAGAAAGTACGGCAGCGGCCGTACCCATACCGATGATACCGGCTGTTGCCACAAATTCAAATGGTACATGGAAGATTTTTTCATCGCCCGTTTCCAGCGGCTTAATAAACGGAAGCAGAAGTGCCACCAGAGCCACAAAGCCTGCCAAAGCCAGAAACAGAACGATTAAATCATCACTGTCACCGTTCGCATCAGTCAGGAAAAAGTCTGCGTAGCCGTCCTCCTGGAAAGCAGCCATGGCTGTTTTTGTCATGGCAAAGCAGTAGATTCTTTCTGATGGCTTCTGGAAGGGCTTTTGGAAATTGTAATAGTCCTCATAGTCTTCTACCGGGTTTTGCTTTGCAATTTCATTGAGCATCTGAGAAGCATTGTCTTTTTGGTGAGAGAGGAAGGCAGTAGATTTTACAGTTCCGCTTTTTCCGTATTCTACAAATGCAGCAAAGGCGTATTCAGAATTTTTATCAAGCACTCCGGTAGAGCGCATACGGGAAAGGCTCTGGTAAAGAGAATGACTTTTGTCTGTGCTTTCCCGGTTGGTATCAATGATGCCTTTATCTTCTGTATCCAGTACATCGTATTCCATGTAGGTGCGAAGTGTAGAAAAGTCGGATTCCCAGTCATCGTATCTGTTTTCCATATCATAGGCCACACTTTCAGAATCGGAGTATTCCGAATCTTCCTTATCATTATCAAAATCACTTTCCGTTTCTTGTTTGCTTCCTGTGCCAAAGAAGATATCGTAAGGGCGCAAGGCCTTTCCGCTTTCATTTTGCACCTCTTCTCCATAGAGTACATAGCAGTCCTTGATTAACTGATACATCAGCTCAGAATCTGTATAAGAAGAATCTGTCTGATTGTTTTGCTGCCTGATATAATGAGGCCGTATCACCATCATGGCAAGTGATGGCAGCAAAATCACCAATGCCATAATAACGGCTGTCAGTTTATGATAATTTTTCAATTTTGTATCCAACTCCCCACACCACCTTTAAATATTTTGGTTCCTTCGGATTAATCTCAATCTTTTCACGGATATTCCGCACATGCACCATAACGGTTTCTGTGTTAATGGCTCTTTCGTTCCATACCCGCTCATAAATTTCATCGGCTGAGAATACTCTTCCGGGATTTTTGATAAGCAACAGAAGAATTTTAAACTCCATGGGAGTCATTTTTACAGGTACGTCATCTACACGGACTTCAAAGGTATTTTCATTTACTTCCAACCCTCCTATGGTGTAAATGGTGTCTGTGCGTTCCTCTTCCTTTGCCTGCAGTTTTTCCATAAAACGGCGATATCTTCGCATCTGGGAATTTACTCTTGCCATTAATTCCATGGGGGTGAAAGGCTTTGTAACATAGTCATCTGCACCGATGTTCAATCCCATAACCTTATCTACCTCTTCGGATTTGGCGGAGAGCATAATCACTGGAAAGTCATGTTTTTCACGCAGTTTCATAGTCATGGTAATGCCGTCCATGCGGGGCATCATAATGTCCACAATGGCGAGATGAATTTCTTCTTTTTCCAGAACCTTCAGCCCTTCCATGCCATCTCCTGCCATGAAAACCTTATATCCCTGGCTCTTCAGATAAATGGCAACTCCTTCCCTGATATCTTTGTCGTCTTCTACAATTAAAATGTGATTCATGTCCATGGTACTATCTCCTGTTCCTCTGTCTATGCTATAGATGATAAAATACAAAATGAAAAAGTGACGTGTAAAAAAACAAAAGAATTTCTAAAGAAAACCTTCCCAGAAAACTCAGGAAAAGGAGAAATCTGCGAAGGTATAAAATACGGTTATTTTCCGAAAAATTCTTTGATTCTGTCAAGACGCGTGGTCATTGAGGCAAGCATAGCGTCTGCAAGCACCAGCGCTGCCATGGATTCCACCACAACAACGGCTCTTGGCACAATAATGGGGTCATGACGTCCCTTAATACAAAGCTCTATGTTTTCCCCCTGTCGGTTCACGGTTTCCTGAGGAGCTGCAACAGAAGGGGTAGGCTTAAAGGCTGTCCGGAAAAGGATAGGTGTGCCGTCACTGATTCCTCCTGTAATACCTCCGGAATGGTTGGTCTTTTTGACAATATTTCCTTCCTCGTCCATGCGGTAGGCATCATTGTTTTCCAGTCCGGTCAGGCGGGCAGCGTTCATGCCTTCCCCGATTTCGAAGCCTTTTACAGCCCCGATAGAGAACATGGCCTTTGCCAGAGCTGCGTCCAGCTTTTCAAAGGCAGGTTCTCCCAATCCTGCGGGAACTCCGGTGATTTCACATTCTACCATACCCCCGGAGGAGTTGGTTTCCTTCATGCATTTTTCCAGATATTCCTGTGCCTTCTGTGCCGCCTGTGCGTCCGGCATGTAAAGGGCATTGTTTAAAATTTCTTCCTTTGAGAAGTATTCCCGATTGATTTGTACAGGACCGATGGAGCAGGCGTATGCAGATACAGAAACCCCCAGCTCCTTTAAAAATTTTGCGGCAATGGCGCCGGCAGCTACACGTCCAATAGTTTCCCGGCCGGAGGAGCGTCCGCCGCCTCTGTAATCCCGAAATCCGTATTTGCGGTCATAGTTTAAATCCGCATGTCCGGGGCGGTAGGAGTTGGCAATTTCACCGTAATCCCGGGAACGCTGGTCAGTATTGAATACCATAAGGGAAATGGGAGTCCCTGTGGTTTTGCCCTCAAAAACGCCGGAGAGAATTTCTATCCGGTCGGCTTCGTTTCTCTTTGTAGTGTATCGGGACTGTCCCGGCTTTCTTCTGTCCAGAAATTGTTGAATATCTTCTTCTGAAAGGGAAAGTCCGGCAGGACAGCCGTCTACCACAACGCCGATGCCTTTTCCATGAGATTCCCCCCAGGTTGTAATACGAAAAATATTTCCAAATGTTGAACCGTACATAATTTATCTCCCCCTTATAAGCCGAACATGGTGTATGCAATAATTGCCGCTACTGCCTGAATCAGTAGAATCACCGGCAGCCCCACAGAAAATTTGGGGTGCTTTGTTTTATGATGAAAAATCCGCATGCCGCAGATAGCGCCCAGGGAACCGCCGCAAATGGCAATGCCCAGAAGGGCTTTTTCTGAGATTCTCCACTGATGCATTTTTGCCTTTTGCTTGTCAATGCCAAAGCAGGCAAATGCCAGCAGATTTACAACAACCAGGTACATTACAATATTTTTAACAATCAAGAATTACACTCCTTTGTAGCTGTTTCCCGCAACATCGGGAAGGGTGATTTCCCCTGCCAGATTTCGGTAAAACATTTCTTCTATTTTTTTGCGTTCCCAGTGCTTTCCGAGAATCCACATAACCTTTGTGACCACAGCCTCTGTACTCATGTCATAGGCCTGGAAAACTCCGGCATCCAGAGCAATTTTCCCTGTTTCATAAAGAGAGAGATTGCTGCCCTCATAAGGACACTGGCTTTTTACTACCACAATCATGCCTTTTTGGATTACGTCCTTTAAGTCGTCAATAACCTCAGAGGAGAGCGTGGGCATGCCGCCCATGCCAAAGGCTTCGATAATCAGTCCCCGGTAGCCCTGTTCAAAGAGAAGCTGGAAAATTTTACCGTCAAAGCCGGGCACTAATTTAATAAGAAAGACTTTTTCTTCCAGTTTTGTTTCCAGTGTACATTTGCCCCTTGGGCCGGGGATATAGGAACGCCGCAAGTCCAGTCCCCAGGAATTGACTTCTCCCACATAGGGATAGTTGATGCTTTCAAAGGCATGAAAACTGGTAGTGCGTACCTTGGACGCTCTGGTTCCAAGGATTACCTTGCGGTTAAAAGCAAGGAAGATTCCCGGCATTTCGCTGCCTGCCATGTGAATGGCGCAGCGGCAGTTCTCCACAGCGTCTGCCAGAGGATTCATAATAGAAAGCTGGCTTCCTGTAATAACTACAGGAATAGGAATGTTGGGCAGCATAAAGGACAAGGCGGAGGAAGTGTATGCCATGGTGTCTGTTCCATGGAAAATTACGATTCCGTCATAGGTCATATACTGCTCGTAAATAGTTTTGGCAATGGTCTGCCAGTTGGAGGGCTGAATATTTGCACTGTCCAGTTGGAAAAGCTCCAGAAAATCCACATCATAGAAATCTGTGATATCGGAAATATAGGAGAGAATATCCTTGCTGGAGAGTCCCGGCGTCAGTCCTTTTTCGTCGGGTACACAGGCAAGAGTGCCGCCTGTGGTAATAATCAGAATTTTCTTTTTCATGGTTTATTTTCCTGCTTCCCATCGTCCTGAAGCGCCGCAGGGCAGTACCAGTCCGCTCTGGGTTACAGGAAGTCCGATTTCCTGTGAATCTACGGTTCCGTTGAATTTCCTTAATTCTGTTGCCAGCATGTAGGTCAGTACTGCAGGTGCAAGTCCTGTGGTATAGGAGTTTACAAGGAAAAACAGTGGGTCATCAGAGAGAATCTGGGTACACAGTTTAATCAGAGGGTGAATGGCGTCCTCAATTTTCCAGATTTCCCCCTTGGGGCCTCTTCCGTAAGAAGGCGGGTCCATGATAATGGCATCGTATTTGTTTCCTCTGCGGATTTCCCGCTCTACAAATTTTACGCAGTCATCCACCAGCCAGCGAATAGGTGCGTCCTTCAGTCCTGAGGATACTGCGTTTTCCTTTGCCCAGGAAACCATGCCTTTAGAGGCGTCTACATGGGTAACAGCCGCGCCTGCCGCAGCGGCTGCCAGGGTTGCGCCTCCGGTGTAGGCAAAGAGATTTAATACTTTAATGGGACGTCCGGCATTTTTAATTTTTTCGGAGAACCAGTCCCAGTTTGCCGCCTGCTCCGGAAAAAGACCGGTGTGTTTAAAGCTGAAGGGTTTTAAGTTAAAGGTCAGGCTCTTGTACTGAATGGTCCACTGCTCCGGCAAGTCAAAAAACTCCCATTCTCCGCCGCCTTTTTTGCTGCGGTGGTAGTGACCGTTCATTTTCTTCCAGCCTTTGTGTGTTTTTGGGGTGTCCCAGATGACCTGTGGGTCCGGGCGCACCAGAAGGTAATCGCCCCAGCGTTCCAGCTTTTCTCCTTTTGAAGTGTCTATAATTTCATAATCTTTCCATTGATTGGCAATCCACATGGCAGAATCGTCCTTTCTGTAAATATTGTATTTATTCATAACGTGTTTCTTCTATAATAAGTGGACAGCGTCAGAAACGCTGCAATATGGTCGCTCTTAGTATAACAGAAGGAAGGGAAGCAGGCAAGGAGGGATTGAGGTATCAAGGGGAGCTCAAGTTCAAGTAGACAGAGAGAAAAAGATTGACAGAAAGATTATCAGGGGCTAAAATGTATTCATCGGCAATGGCACTGTGACAGAGAGAAATTCATTTCATAAACACATTTAAGCTATTTCAAAGTAGCATCTTTATCCGCAAATCAGCGGGATATTCAGAACAGGTATTTCATTTTTAATGGTAAGAAAAGAGAAGAAAGGAAACGGTAAAAACATTGCCCATAAAGGCTTTCTTTGCTATATTGTAGGCAAAGAGCTTTCTCTGTACACTTTTTACCGGAAAGGGACAAAATATGTCAGAAAACGAAAGGAAGAAAGGAACAAAAGGATCTGTTTCCAGAGCATCCCAGCATGAGGACGCGGCTTTAAAGACAGCTATGCATTTCTTTGCAGAAGAGCTGCTGCCCTTTTGGGGGATTGAGGGAAAGGTAGTGGGCTTTGCCCCTACAGAGCAGGTACATCTGGAAATTCAGAAACTGTATCAGGACACCAACCTGATTATGGAGGACGGTTCCTGGAAGCATTTTGAATTCCAGAGTAAAAATGAAGGACTTGCAGGACTGAAGCGGTTCCGCCAGTATGAGGCAGCTGCCAGCAGGCAGTATGGGGTGAGC
The DNA here is from genome assembly GCF_003287895.1 of Blautia argi. Lineage (NCBI taxonomy): Bacteria > Bacillati > Bacillota > Clostridia > Lachnospirales > Lachnospiraceae > Blautia > Blautia argi. The sequence goes on from NZ_CP030280.1 coordinate 368,931, forward strand.
GTGACCACTTATGTGCTGTTTTCCGGGAAGATACAGAATCCCATGACAGAATTTACAGAGGGAATTAACACCTATCGCATTGTGCCGCTCATTATGAGCAAGGAAAATGCAGATACTTTTCTGGAGGAACTGATTGAGAAAAAGAAGACAGGGAAAGCAATTACAAGGGAAGAGCTGGTGCGTCTGACTCTGTGTCCTCTTATGGGAGGAGAAATGGGAATGAAACAGAGGCTGCAGACAGCCTATGAGATTACCAAGGGAGAAACGGCAGTTACAAAAGAAGAAATACAGAAGATAGAGGCGGTGATATATGCAATGGCAGATAAGTTTTTAGAAAGTATTGATATGGAAGAGTTTGTGGAGGGAATGAAGATGACGAGATTGGGAGAAATGCTGGTAAAAGAAGGAAGAGAGGCCGGATTGATAGAGGGAGAAACAAAAGGGAGAAAAGAAGGAAGAAAAGAGGGAAGAGAAGAGGGAATGAACGAAAAGGAAGCAGAAGTAATCCGGAATCTTCTGGGGGTTTTGGACGATGAGGTGTTAATGGAAAAGCTGCATATTTCAAAAGAAAGGCTGGAAGAGGTCAGGGCGCAGAAATGTGAAAAAATATGAAAAATTATACCAGGAAATAGAAAAATTAAAACCAGAAGATACTCTGTAATTAGTACTGGAAGCAGAACCAGCGAGAAGTTATTGAAAGGAATCTCTAATTTAAAAGAAACTTTTCAAGTGTGTGATTTGGTTGCTTTTTATGATAATACAGAGGAGTTTCGTCGTTTTGCTATCTTAAAAAAGGGGAAAGTTGTTCGGTTATCCCATACGTTGCCAGAATGGATAAAGGATAAGGGGATTATTTAGTCAAAAATGCAAGGGAAAATCAACAGAGCCACATATAAGCAATAAAAGTGGTTTATAAAAAATAAATAGACAGCCCGAACACACTTGTGATACAATGAAGCAACAAAAAAATATCAGGTGTGCCCGATATTCGGAAGACTGCCGGAAAAGGTTCTTTCAAAAGGAAGAGTCTTTTTCAGGCAGTCTTTTTATGTATTGAAGGAGATAGGAGAAGTGTATGTATTTAATGGTTGATAATTATGATTCTTTTGTGTACAACCTTGCCTGTTATATGGAAGAATGTGGAGAACAGGTGGAATTGGTGCGAAATGATAAAATCACGGCAGAAAAAATCGAAGAATTGCTGAATCAGGGAATGCTGGAGGGGGTGATTATCTCTCCGGGGCCTAAAAGCCCAAAGGACTGTGGAAACTGCAATGAAATTGTGGAAAAACTGGCACCGAAAATTCCTATTTTGGGGATATGTCTGGGACATCAGATTATCGGTCATGTATTTGGTGCGGAAGTTCACAAGGGAGAAAGACCCATGCATGGGAAGGTTACAGAGATTTTTACAAACAGGCAGGGGCTTTTTGAAGGGCTTCCGGAAAGCTATGAGGTTACCAGGTATCATTCTCTGGTAGTGGGTAATGAGAATTTTCCGCAGGAGTTGGAGGTAGATGCCCGTACCGGGGACGGTGTGATTATGGGGCTTCATCACAGCAAATTTCCTGTATATGGCGTTCAGTTTCACCCGGAAGCAGTGTTGACACAGTATGGACATGAGCTTTTGGAAAATTTTGTAAAAATAAGTAGGGAGTGGTGGAGAGAGCATGAAAACAAAGGTATGTAAGCTGGATTTTTACAGAAAAGCAGAAGATATTTTTGAGTGTTATAAGGATAGGAATATGGCAATATTTCTGGATTCCTCTCTGGAAAACCAACTGGGACAGTATTCCATAATTGGATTAAATCCCTATTTGATTCTCAAGGAGGAAGATGGGATTTGTTATAAAAACGGAGAGCCCTGCCAGGAAACTATGGAAGTTCTTCTGAAACAGTATCTGATAAAATACAGGGAAGAGAATCCTACAAAGCTGCCTTTGGTTTCCGGGGCATTAGGGTATTTTTCTTATGATTACGGCAGGAAGTTTGAACATATAGAGAGCCATCATGATAAGAAACTGGAAATTCCAGAGGCTTTGTTTGTATTTTATGATTTTCTTATTATTGAGGATAAGCAGGAGAAGACTCTGTATCTTACAGCAAGAGGGGAAACAGGCGATGCGGACGCAGGAATTGCTCATCTTATGGAAGAAATCCGTAATTGCACTCCGGTTGAAAGGCCTGTAAAGCATACTCAACTTGCAGAATTTTCCCCTAATTTTACAAAAGAGGATTACAAAAATGCCATTGACCGCATGATTTCCTACATTATAGAAGGGGACGTTTATATTGCAAATATGACCCAGCAGCTTACGGTAAACAGCCAAAAGAAGCCGTATGACGTCTATCGCTATCTGCGAACTCATAATCCTGCGCCATTTGGCGGGTATTTCCAGGGAGGAGATTTTCAGATTGTCAGTGCTTCTCCAGAACGTTTTATGCAGGTGAAAAATGGAGAAATTGAAACCCGTCCTATTAAAGGAACAAGAAGAAGAGGGGAAACCCCAGAAGAAGATGCAAATCTGAAAGAAGAGCTTCAAAATTCTTCTAAGGACCGCAGTGAACTTTTGATGATTGTGGATTTGGAACGGAATGACTTAAATCATGTGTGTCAGCCGGGCAGTGTGCAGGTTACGGAGCATTTTGCAGTGGAAACTTATGCCACGGTATTTTCATCTGGTAACAACCATTGTGGGAAAATTGAAGGAAGGTTTAAGCGCAGTAGATTTAATTCCTGCCGCTTTTCCCGGCGGTTCGATTACCGGGGCGCCGAAAATCCGTGCAATGGAAATTATTGACGAGCTGGAGAATGACAGACGCAATTTATATACTGGCTCCATGGGGTACTTTTCCTTTGACGGGAATTGTGATTTAAACATCGTCATTCGTACGGCTGTGCATAAGGATAATAGTTATTATCTGGGCGTTGGAGGCGGTATTACCTGTGAGTCGGATTTGGAATTTGAATACGAGGAAACGCTGCAGAAGGCCAGAGCCGTTCTGGAAGCGCTTTGGGAGGAAGTATAAATGATGACACCGGACGAGGGATATTATTTTGGACTGGGCGCTTTTGAAACCATTGCAGTGGAAGAGGGAGAACCTGTATTCTTAGAAGAGCATTACACCCGTTCTTGAGCATGCTCTGGAATTTTTTGATTTGCATATAGATTTCGGAGAGATTCGGGAAAATGTACAGGAAGTTCTTAAAAAACCGGAAATACAGACAGGAAGAAAAGCGCTGAAAATTACAGTTTCTAAAGAGAACAGACTGGTGAGCGTAAGGGAAAATACTTATACGGAACAGGATTATGAGCAGGGATTTATAACAGGCTATGCCAATGTTCGCAGAAATGAAACTTCTCCTCTGACGTATCATAAAACCTTAAATTACGGGGATTGTATTTTAGAAAAACGCAGAGTAAAAGCGGAAGGAATTCAGGAACCTGTATTTTTAAACACCAGAGGAGAGCTTTCGGAAGGCGCAACGACCAATGTGTTCTTTGTAAAAGAGGGGGAGATTTTTGCCCCTCCTTTATCCTGTGGTATGCTTCCGGGAATTTTGCGGCAGTATATGTATGAACGTTATGACATTCAGGAAGAAATTATTTTACCGGAAATGGTGCATTCCTTTGACGAAATGTTTGTGACCAATTCTCTTCTGGGGATTATGCCGGTAAGAAGTCTGGAGGACTTTGTGTTTCCTGGTATGGAAATGGGAAGAAAGCTGCTGGAGGAGTACAGACAACATACAGGTATGAGGTATTAGAGGATAGAAACGGCTCTTTACTTGCAGACTGGATTGCTATGACCCATTACAGATTATTGGGAAAACGCAAGGGCGCATGGCAGAGGATCAGCAGTGGATTGAGGTGATAGAGTGATTAAGCTGCAGGAAAAACAGCTGGTGAATATACGAAATTCTTCTAAAGGCAATCAGCTGAAGTGGTCTGACGGAAAATTGTGGTATAAAGCCGATTATCTGGAAAAGGCAGAAGGCTATGATGACACTGTGAAGCAGCGTGTATTGGAAGTACTGCGGGGGCAGATACGAAAATATCAATATTTGAAGCAAAAGAGATAAGGCATATCCCCACCTCCTGCCCGCATACATTGAGTTAGAGCTTTTGTTCTTGCAGGAGGTGTCAGCATGTACGAAACTTTAACTCCCAAAGAACTGTGCAAGTCCTTTGGCACAGATGAGAAAAACGGTCTGTCAGAAGCAGAGGCGGGGCATCGCCTGCAGAAAGACGGCGGCAATGTTTTGAAGAAGGCCCGAGAACAGACCATATGGGATATGATACAGGCGCAGATAAACGACCCCATGATTTTCATTCTTTTTATTGCAGCTTCCATTTCCATATTGCTGAGAGAGTTCAGTGATACCGCGATTATTCTGGCAGTGATTGTTTTGAATACTACAGTGGGGGTCATACAGGAGGGAAAAGCCAGAAGAGCGATGGAAGCCCTGAAAAAAATGACTGCGCCCTCGGCAATTGTAAAAAGAGACGGCATATATAAAAGGATTCCTGCCGCACATCTGGTAAAGGGAGATGTAGTACAGCTAAAAGCCGGCAATCAGGTACCGGCAGATATTCGTCTTCTGTCTGTTCAGGGACTTTCCGTCAATGAATCTGCTCTTACCGGGGAATCCCTCCCTGTATCCAAAACAGCGGCAGTTATGCCGAAAAATCTTACCGCAGCAGAGAGGAGAAACATGGCATACATGTCCTCTGAAATCATGAAGGGCAGCGGAGAAGGTGTTGTTACAGCCACGGGTATGGATACGGAACTTGGAAAAATTGCAGGTATGATAAACGAAGTTACCGGAGAACTGACACCCTTGCAGAAGCGTCTGGGAGATCTGGGAAAGCTTCTTAGCATTGTAGCTGTGGTTCTTTGTGGGGCACTGTTCTTGCTGGGTCTGGTACAGCACAGAAATCTTCTGCAAATGCTGCTTCTTGCCATTTCCCTGGCTGTGGCAGCCATTCCCGAAGGGCTTCCAGCAGTTGTCACCATTGTTCTGGCTCTTGGCGTTGCCCGCATGGTAAAGGTAAATACCATTATCCGTAAACTGCCTGCAGTAGAAACCCTGGGTTCTGTAGGGGTTGTCTGTTCAGATAAGACAGGAACTCTTACAGAAAATAAAATGAAGGTTACAGAGGTTTATGCCAACGATACGCAGTTGTCCCTGTCCAGTGTGCGGAAATGGGAATTTCCCAGACTGATACAGGGGTTTCTTCTATGTAATAATAGTGTGCTGGGAGAGCAGGAAATCGGGGATGCTACAGAGCTGGCGCTTCTGCACATGGGAAAAGAATTGGGCTATGACCGAGAACAGCTTTTACATCAATATCCCCGCACCTTTGAAATCCCTTTTGATTCAGAGAAAAAATATATGGCAAGTGTGCATAAAACTCAGAATTATGAAACCGTGTATGTAAAAGGCGCCTGTGACTATATTCTGGAAAAATGTTCTTTTGTGGAACTGCGTGACCGGGCAGAACCGATGACTCAGGCGAGAAAAATGAAAATCCGTATGGCAATGGAGCGTATGGCACGGGACGGACTTCGTGTCCTTGCCCTTGCTTATCGAGAGCGAATTTCAAATAAAACAGAAAAAGGTCTGACAGAAAATCTGATTTTTGCAGGAATGGCAGGTATGCTGGATCCGCCCAGAAAGGAAACTCTGCAGTCCGTAAAAGTCTTAAAGCAGGCAGGGGTGCAGGTTGTTATGATTACCGGAGATTATAAGGACACTGCTTTTGCTATTGCGCAGAAGACAGGTATTGCCCAGTCCATAAGTCAGTGTGTGACAGGGCAGGAACTGGACGAAATGAGCGAGGAGGCATTTGCCCAAAACATGAAGAATATTCGGGTGTTTGCCAGGGTTACCCCTGCCCATAAGGTGAAAATTGTCCAGCGGTTTCGCAAAAACGGGGAAATTGTGGCAATGACCGGAGATGGTGTAAACGATGCGCCCTCTCTGCAGGCAGCAGATATCGGCATTGCCATGGGGCAAAACGGCACAGATGTGGCAAAAAATGCGGCAGACATGATTCTCACAGACGATAATTTCTCTACCATAGAAAAGGCGATGGAAGAAGGCCGGAGTATTTATGTAAATATCAAAAAATCCATTCTCTTTTTGTTGTCTTCCAATTTCGGAGAAATTATTACCATGTTTGTTGCCGTCTGCCTGGGGCTGCCTACGCCACTGAAAGCCAGTCACATTCTTTGGGTGAATCTGATTACAGATTCGCTTCCTGCCCTTGGCATTAGGAGTGGATAAAAATGACTCCAAAGCTTTGATGAAGGAGAAACCTCGAAATCCCAGGGAAGGATTGTTTGCTCATGGCGGCTGGCTTTTTACGGTTTTCTATGGAATGCTGATTGCCGGAATCACACTGTATGCTTTTTACAGGGGAGGACAGACGTATGCATTTACTGTGCTGGGTGTTTCACAGCTTTTTCATGCCATTGGCATGCGGGATAACAGAAAATCCGTTTTCGCCATGAAACATTTGGAAAATCCTTTTATGATTGTCGCGTTTGGTCTGGGATTGGGGCTGCAGCTCATGGTGACAGAAATTCCCTGCCTTGTGCAGGCTTTTGGTACTGTGCGATTGTCGTTTCCACAGTGGCAGTTTCTTCTGGGGCTTTCTGCAGTGCCTCTTTTGATGCATGAGTTTTTACTGCTTCTGGGAAAATGCAGACCAAGAGGGAAAAGGGAGGGGGATTAAAGACTTTCGGAACACATTAATACACTACTATGTTAAGTAAAATGCAGGTGTAAATATAAAAAATTGCATATATAGAAATCTGTAAGGCGTATATTGGCGGAAATGTAATAAAAATGCAGGAATCCCTTGACATAAAGTCATATGTTATCATACAATAGGAAGCAACGAATAAAAATAAAACACCGGGAGGAAAGCCATGACACCTTACAGAGAACTCAGTCAGGAACAACTGCAGGCAATGAAAGCCGAATTGGAAGTGCAGTTTGAAGAAGTGAAAGCAAAAGGATTAAATCTTGATATGTCCAGAGGAAAACCCTCCAAGCAGCAGTTAGAGCTTGCCATGGATATGCTGGAAGAACTGAAAAGTACAGATAAACTGAAATGCGAAGCCGGAATTGACTGCCGTAACTACGGGCTTTTGGACGGTATTCCTGAAGCAAGACGTCTGCTGGGGGAAATGACAGAAGTACCTCCTGAAAATATTATAATTTTTGGAAATTCCAGTCTGAACGTTATGTTTGATACCATTTCCCGTTCTATGACTCATGGTGTGTGCGGAAGCACTCCATGGTGCAAGCTGGATAAGGTAAAATTCCTCTGTCCGGTACCGGGTTATGACCGCCATTTCCGTATTACAGAATATTTCGGAATTGAAATGATTAATGTTCCCATGACATCGGAAGGACCGGATATGGATATGGTAGAAGAACTGGTAAGTACAGACCCGGCGATTAAGGGAATCTGGTGTGTGCCGAAATATTCCAATCCACAGGGAATTACCTATTCCACAGAAACCGTAAAGAGATTTGCAAGACTGAAACCGGCAGCAGAAGATTTTCGTATTTTCTGGGATAATGCATATTGTATACATCATTTATATGATGACAAGCAGGATTTTCTTCTGGAACTTCTGGACGAATGTGAAAAGGCAGGCAACCCGGATATGGTTTACAAATTTGTATCTACTTCAAAGGTCAGCTTCCCGGGATCCGGTATTGCGGCTGTAGCGGCTTCTCAGAGAAACCTGGACGATTTCAGAAAGCACATGTCCGTACAGACCATTGGACATGATAAGATTAATCAGCTTCGTCATGTGCGTTTCTTTGGTGGTATTGTGGGTATGCACAGACACATGAAAAAACATGCGGAGATTCTCCGTCCGAAGTTTGAAATCGTGGAAACTACACTGGAAAATGAACTGCAGGGTGCGGAAATCGGAACATGGACAACACCGAAGGGCGGATATTTTATCTCTTTTGAGTCCATGGACGGCTGTGCAAAGAAGATTATTGCAAAAGCAGCGGAGGCAGGCGTAAAGATGACAGACGCTGGAGCAACCTATCCATATGGAAAAGACCCGCATGACAGCAATATCCGTATTGCGCCAAGTTTCCCTACGGTAGAAGAGTTAAAGCTGGCTACAGAAATTTTTGTGCTGAGCGTAAAGCTGGTGAGCGTTGAGAAGCTTTTAGAGGAAAAAACAGCGTAAGAAAACAGAAAAAAGTGGATTGCAATTAAGAGAAGACCACAGAGCAAAGGTATCTTTACTCTCAGAATTTTTTGGGGGGGGAGGAGATGCCTTTGAAGCTGTGGTTTTTTATAAGGCAGGGATACAGAAGCACAGCCCAGGATATGGCGGCAAGCGCACAATTAGATAAGGACGGGCTGGTAAGTTATTTGGAAATCAACAAGATATCTGACTTAAAGGCAATGCTGGAAGGTTGATTTCAGAAGCTGCTGCACTAAGTGATTAGTGGGCAGCTTTTTTGGCATTCTTCATATTGGTATCTTTCTGAAAATATGTTATACTGAAACGCACAGAAAGGAATAAGGGGTAGATGAATATGGCAAAAAAGAAATCAAAAAAACGCAACTATAAAAAAGCCAAAAAAATCGTTCTGGGTATTCTCATTGCCTATCTTGCAATACTGGCAGTTGTTTATGCAGGCGGTGTGTTTTATTATTCCGGGCATTTTTATCCCGGCTCTAAAATCAACGGCTTAGACAGTGCCGGAAAGACCGTGGAGGAAGTAGAGCGGGACATTGAAGGGCAGATTGCTTCCTTTGAGTTGGTGATTCAGGAACGGGAAGACAAGACAGAGAGTATTTCCGCATCTCAGATTGGCATGGAATATCACAAAGACGATACCGTGAAGAAGCTGAAAAAGCAGCAGAATCCATTCACCTGGTTTTTATCCTTTGCCCATCACAAGGACTATACCATGTCCGCGGCAACTTCCTATGACGAGGAAGCCCTGAATCAGGCAGTGGATGCTCTTGCCTGTATGCAGGACGCCAATATGACAAAGCCTGTGGATGCCCATCTGGAGGTGAAGGAATCCGGATATGAAATTGTTCCGGAAACACAGGGAACAGAGGTGGACAAGGCAAAGGTAAAAGAGGTTATCAAAAAAGCCATAGACAGCGGCGCCCAGGAAGTGAATCTGGAGGACGAGGGCTGTTATACCAGTCCAAAGGTATTAAGCACAGATGAAAATCTGGCAAAACAGAGAGAGCAGGGAAATCAATTCCTGCAGATAACCGTGACCGTGGACTTTGCAGACCGAAAGGAAGTTATTAATGCAGAGGTTATGAAGGATTGGCTGGCAACCGATGAAGCGGGCAATGTGACTTTAGACCAGGCAAAGGTAAAGGAATATGTACAGCAGTTAAAGTACAAATATGACACCTTCGGAAGTTCCCGTCAGTTTAAAACTGCAACAGGTGAAACCATTACCGTATCAGGAGGGGATTACGGCTGGCTGATTGCACCAAACGATACTACAGCAAAGATTATTGAAGCGATTAAAAGCGGACAGTCCCAGACCATTGAGCCGGAATATACATACAGAGGTTATCACAGAGAAACAGATGAAATTGGCAATACCTATGTGGAAATCAGTCTGGCAAAGCAGCATATGTGGTTCTTTAAGGACGGACAGCTTTTGGTGGATACAGATGTGGTAACCGGAAATCATAATAAAGGCTGGGATACACACACTGGTGTGTATGCAATTATGTATAAGGAAAGAGAGGCAACCTTAGTGGGTGAAAATTACAGTTCCCCGGTAAAATACTGGCTGCCGTTTTATGCCAATACAGGAATTCATGACGCAAGCTGGAGAAGTAGCTTCGGTGGTTCTGAATATATGAATAATGGTTCTCATGGCTGTGTCAACACACCGCCTGCCAATGCAGAAAAGATTTTCAATAACATTGAAAAAGGCGTTCCTGTAGTGGTATATTAAAAGATAAGCATAAGAAAAATCCAATCAAAGGAGTTTATAAGATGAATATAGTAGTTTTAGCAGGAGGAAACAGCACAGAAAGAGAGGTTTCCATTGCCTCAGGACAGGGAATTTGCAAAGCGTTGAGAGAGAGAAACCACCGCGCTGTTATGGCAGACCCGTATTTTGGTATGGAAAAGCTGGAGGAAGACTTGTTTCCCGCAGAATATGATATAGAAGAAGCAGCAGAAAAAATGCGTAAAGAGAGCGCACTTCTGGAAGAAACCATGAAAAGCCGCAGAGGATTTTTCGGTTCCAATGTCCTGGCTCTGTGTGAAAAGGCAGATATTGTTTTTCTGGCGCTTCACGGCTCTAACGGAGAGGACGGAAAGGTGCAGTCCGTGCTGGATTTAATGGGTGTTAAGTACACTGGATCCAATCCTTTAAGCAGCGGCATGGCAATGGATAAGGGCATTACCAAGATGGTATTTGAGGCAAACGGCGTTCCCACACCAAAAGGAATTACCCTGGAAAAGGGAGCCAGCAGCCGTCTTATAGACTATGGCATGGAATTTCCTGTTGTGGTAAAGCCCTGCTGCGGGGGCTCCAGTGTAGGTGTGTTTATTGTAAAGAATGAAGCAGAGTATGCACAGGCGCTTTTAGAAGCATTTTCCTATGAAGATAAAGTTGTGGTAGAGCAGTATATTACCGGACGGGAATTTTCTGTGGCGGTTGTGGACGGCAAGGCTTATCCGGTGATTGAGATTGCGCCTATTGAGGGCTTTTATGATTACAAAAATAAATATCAGGCAGGCTCCTGCGTGGAAACCTGTCCGGCAGAAATCTCTGCTTCTCTTACAAAGGAAATGCAACATTATGCAGAGAAAGGCTATGAGGCTTTAAAATTACAGGCCTATGCAAGACTGGATTTTATTATGGACGAAGAGGGAAATATGTACTGTCTGGAAGCCAATACCCTTCCGGGTATGACCCCCACCAGTCTGATTCCTCAGGAAGCAAAGGCGATTGGTATGAATTATCCGCAGCTTTGTGAAAAGCTGATTGAAGTTTCTCTGAAAAAGTATCAGTAAGGGGGCAAAATTCATGAAAAATCTTACCCTGGAGCACATCGCCGAAGCCTGCGGCGGTATTTACCATGGAACAGAAGCAATGAAGAAAGAAGAAGTTGCCAGTATTTTTACAGACAGCAGAAAAGCAGAAAAGGGTGGACTTTTTGTGCCGATTAAAGGGGCAAGAGTCGACGCTCATGATTTTATTCCTCAGGTTATGGAGCAGGGAGTATTGGCAACTCTGTCTGAGAAGGATTTAGGAGAACAGGAATATCCTTATATTCAGGTAGAGTCTTCCCTTCTGGCAGTAAAAGAGATTGCGGAATATTATTTAAAACAGCTGCAGATTCCTGTAGTTGGAATTACGGGCAGCGTGGGAAAGACCAGCACAAAGGAAATGATTGCAGCCGTACTTTCTCAGAAATACAATACGCTGAAGACCCAGGGGAATTTTAATAACGAGCTGGGGCTTCCGCTTACTGTGTTTCGTTTACGGGAGGAGCATGAAATTGCTGTGCTGGAAATGGGTATCAGTGATTTCGGAGAGATGCACAGACTGGCGAAAATTGCCAGACCCGACACCTGTGTGATAACGAATATCGGTTTGTGTCATCTGGAATTTCTCAAGTCCAGAGATGGTATCTTAAAGGCAAAGACAGAAATTTTTGATTATTTGAAAGAGGACGGACACATTATCTTAAACGGTGATGATGACAAACTCATAACCGTGCGGGAAGCAAAAGGAATCCGGCCTGTATTCTTTGGTATTAAGAATCATCAGGATATCTGGGCAGACGAAATTCAGCCGGAAGGATTAAAGGGAATTTCCTGCAGGATTCACGCAGGGGAGGAAAGTTTTTCTGTATTGATTCCGATTCCGGGACATCATATGGTATACAATGCTCTTGCAGGAACTGCTGTAGGGCTGACCTACGGACTGACTTTGGAGGAAATCAGGGCAGGCATTGAGAGTCTGCAGCCGGTCAGCGGAAGGTTCCATATTCTTGAAACAGGAAAGTATACCGTGATTGATGACTGTTATAATGCCAATCCTGTATCCATGAGGGCGTCTTTAGACGTGTTGGCAGACGCGCTGGGAAGAAAGATAGCGTTGCTTGGTGATATGGGAGAGCTGGGCGAAGAAGAAGTCCAAATGCACCGGGAAGTAGGCGAGTATGCAGTATCAAAGGACATCGACATGCTGGTTTGCGTGGGCAAATTATCCCAATACATGGCAGAGGCAGCCAGGACAAAAGCAGAGAAAAAAGAAGTTCTGTATTTTGCAGACAAAGAAATCTTAATGGAACAGCTTCCTCAGATTTTGAAGCAAGGGGATACAGTTCTGGTCAAAGCTTCCCATTTTATGGAGTTTGGAAAGCTTGTGGAAAGGTTGTCAGAGTTGTAAATACATTGCGTTATAGCAAATACTTTGTAATTCTTGCGAAGTGTCCGATTTTCTGTTATAATTTCAAAAGTGTGCATGGCTTCGGTGCCATGGAGGATACTATAACATAAGGAGGACATGATACATGCTGAATGAGATTTTAGGTGCAGTGAATGACTTTATGTATACCTATCTGCTGTTGTTTCTGCTGGTAGGGACAGGCATTTACTTTACGGTTCGGACACGTTTTGTACAGGTAAGGCTTTTGAAAGAATCTTTTCGTGTATTAAAGGAACGTGCAGGAGAGGAAAACGGAAAGAAACAAGTGTCTTCTTTTCAGGCTTTGATGATTTCCACAGCGTCCCGTGTGGGAACAGGCAATATTGCCGGGATTGCAACTGCTATAGCAGCAGGAGGCGCAGGAGCTGTGTTCTGGATGTGGCTTATGGCTGTGATTGGCGGCGCATCTGCTTTTATTGAGAGTACTCTGGCACAGGTTTACAAAGTAAAGGATAAGGAAGAATTTCGTGGAGGTCCTTCCTATTACATGGAAAAAGCATTGGGAAAACGCTGGATTGGTGTGCTGTTTTCTGTTTTGCTGATCATCTGTTTTGCTTATGGATTTAACGGACTGCAGTCTTTTAATATGTCTTCTTCTCTGGAATATTATATTCCCGGGTATGGAGATACCGTTTATCCTATGATTGTGGGATTGGTTCTGGCAGTGGGAACCGCATTTGTTATTTTCGGAGGTGTACACAGAATCGGATTCATCACTTCTGTGATTGTGCCGATTATGGCAGGTGCGTATCTGCTCATTGGTCTGGTGACGATTGTGTTGAACTTGAAAGAACTGCCTCTTGTGTTTTCTATGATTCTTTCTCAGGCATTTGATTTTCAGGCGTTTGCCGGGGGAATGGCAGGCAGCGCAGTAGTAATTGGTATTAAGAGAGGACTTTTTTCCAATGAGGCAGGTATGGGAAGCGCACCGAACGCGTCTGCAAGCGCCTCTGTCAGCCACCCGGCAAAGCAGGGTATGGTACAGGTATTGTCTGTGTTTATTGATACTCTGTTGATTTGCTCTGCTACAGCAATGATGTTGCTTTTGTCCGGTGTACAGGGGGAACCCGGTGTTCTGGACGGAATTCCTTTTGTGCAGAAGGCTATTTCCGCGAATGTGGGAAGCTGGGGCATTCATTTTATTACCATTTCGATTTTTGCCTTTGCTTTCAGCAGCCTGATTGGAAATTATTATTATGCAGAGTCCAATATTCTGTTTATTAAAAATAATAAGACCCTGCTTCTGATTTTCAGAATCAGTTGTCTGGTGGCAGTATTTTTGGGCGCGCAGGCGGATTTCTCCATGATGTGGAATATCGCAGATATTACTATGGGCTGTATGGCAACGGTGAATATTTTGGTGATTTTGGTTCTGGGAAATGTTGCCATTAAGGTGCTGAAGGACTATGAGAAACAGAGAAAAGAAGGAAAAGACCCTGTGTTTAAGGCAAAAGACGTGGGGATTGATCATACGGATTGTTGGTAAAATCTGTGTTGTCAGAGTGCAGTAAAAAATACGGATACGGGCGCTGTTTTTAATAGCAGTACCTGTATCCGTATTTTCTATTTTGTCAGATGCCTGTTTTTCTTCAGAGTTTCCAGAATGATTTTTTGTGTGTAAGCTCCCAGATGTTTTTTATCTTCCCTGTCGAGTTGTTCCGGGTAAATAGGCTTACAATACTCTACCACGACCTTGCAGGGTTTGATTTTAGGGAAGTGTGCCTCAAAGATTTCCGCTGAATTGTTAATAGCAATGGGAACAATCGGGCAGCCTGTCTTTGTGGCAATTTTAAAACTTCCGTCATGGAAGGGCAAAAGCTCCAGTTCATCGTTTCCTTTGTTTCTTGTGCCTTCCGGGAAAATGCAGATAGAGATTCCGCTTTTCACTTTTTCAATAGCTGTGAGAATGGTTTTCATTCCTGCCTTAATATCCTTTCTGTCCAGAAACAGACAGTGAAGATAGCGCATCCAGATGGAAAGCAGAGGAATAGGTTCCATTTCTTTTTTTGCCACATATCCGGTTAAATCCGGGCAAAGGACATAGGTCAGCAGAATATCGAAGAAGCTTCGATGATTTCCGATATAGAGAACTGCCTGGTCCTTTGGAACATTTTCGTGGCCGATAACCGTAATTTCTGCGCCTGTAACCTTCAGGATAAAACGAAAGGTTGCCTGAATAATTCGCAGGGAACTGATATCTTTGGCGCGTTTGTTAAATTTTCCGATTACCCATTCCACCAGAAGGATTGGAATAGATAAAATCAGGTATCCGATTACACAGATACATACCATGATAAATCGCAGCATAATAAGCACCTTTTCCTTTTCACAAATAATAAGATAGTTGTATGAAACACTTCTACTATTATAATGAATGTGAAGGGGATATGCAAGGGAAATAAGAAGGAAAACGAAATGACAGATTCCTCCAAAAAGTAACTTTCAGCTTTCAAAGCGGTCAGTTACTTTTTGTCATATTCTCCATTCTTTTTGCATACATTTAGGATAAGGCTGGTAAAGGAAAGGCGGTAAAGCATGGGAAAAAAAGCAACGGGGCTTTTGCTACTGGTATTGTTTTCCTGTCTGCTGTACGGCTGCAGTATTGAAAAGGTACGTGCAGGGGACGGAGTCAAGCCGGAGTATACAGTCATGAAGGAAGAGGATTTTCCGGAAAAGGTAAAGGAACTCATTGCACAGAATCAGGAAACAGAATTTCAGATGACGTATCAGGACGCAGGCTACCTCTACCTTTTAAAGGGATACGGAAAACAGGAAACAGGAGGATACAGCATACAGATTGAGGATTTATCCCTGTGGGAAAACGCCATTCATTTGCAGACTGTGCTTATAGGACCAAGGGACGGGGAAGAGTTGAAAGAAGAGCCTTCCTATCCCTGTCTGTGGTGAAGATGAAATATCGGGAAGAACCGGTGATATTTGAATAGAAAAGGGGTTAAGGTGTGGAGCTGATAACAAAAAAGGTAAGCATGCTGAAAAGAAAGTGTGAGGCAGTAAATCAGATTACATTTGATGAGGATTTAAATGTGCCGGACGTGAAACCGGATATTGGCAGAATGATTCAGAAAAAGGGAGAGATTCAGATTGAGGATATCCAGATTTCAGAGGGTAAGGCATATATTACCGGAGTTCTGGCAGTGTGTCTTTTATATGTCAGCGACAGTCAGGAGCGAAAGATTCAAAGTCTTATGGGAACATTGCACATAGGGGAAACCCTGAATCTGGAAGGGCTGGAAAACGGAGATAAGGTACAGCTTAAATGGGATATTGAGGATTTAAGCGTACAGCTTATTAATTCCCGAAAACTGAATATCAAAGCATTGGTAACCTTTACGGCTTATGTAGAGGAGATGCTGGAGACTTCCCTTCCGGTCAATGTGGAAGACGATGAAATTTCCAGAAAAAAGCAGGATATTTCCATTATGGAAGCGGCTGTACATAAAAGGGATACTATGCGGGTAAAGGAGGATATTGCACTGAGTTCCAACAAGCCGGATATTTATGAGCTTTTGTGGAATACAGTGGAAATCCGGGGGCTGGATATCAGAGCCGAAAATGATAAAATCGGGGTCAAAGGAGAACTTTTTGTTTTTGCACTTTACAGCGGCAATGACGACAACAATTCTCTGCAGTGGCTGGAGCATTCGGTGCCGTTTTACGAGGAGGCAGAATGTCCGGGCTGCAGCAGTGACATGATTCCTAATGTAGAGGTGACAGTGCCTCAAAGTGATTTGAAGGTAAAGCAGGATGAAGACGGGGAAGAGCGCATTATCAGTGTGGACGCAGTGCTGGAGCTGGAAATGAAAATTTATGAAGAAGAGGAGCTATCTCTTCTCATGGACGTTTACACACCTGTGAAGGATTGCCGTGCCATACGGGAGAAGCAGAAGCTGGAAAGTCTGCTGGTAAAGAATTTTTCCAAGTGTAAGATGAATGACAGGATAAAGGTGGAGAACAGTCAGGGGAAAATTCTACAGATTTGTCATAGTGATGGCAATGTAAAGGTAGACAGTACTCGAATTGTAGAAAACGGAATTGAAGCAGAGGGCGTGGTGCGGATACGGATTCTGTACATTATCAGTGATGATGAAATGCCCTTTTATGCTATGGAAACCATGATTCCTTTTACTCATGTTATTGAGGCAAAGGGGATTGACGAGCAGTGTATTTACCATTTGCGGACAGATTTGGAGCAGCTTTCCACAACCATGATTGACAGCGATGAGATTGAAGTTAAAATTGTGATGAATCTCAACGTACTGGTTATGAAGCAGACGGAAATGGGAATTATTCAGGAAATTGAAGAACAGGAGCTGGACAGAGAAAAACTGCGGAGTATGCCGGGGATTGTGGGATACCAGGTGCAGCAGGGCGATACGCTTTGGGATATTGCAAAAAAATTCTATACCACCATTGAGAATATTATGGAATTAAATGGACTGGAGAGTGAGGAAGTAAAGCCTCTGGACAGTCTTATATTGATGAAGAAAGTAGAGAGATAAAGGAGTGTGTTGTCAACAGCTTTGAGAGAAGAGAGGGCAGGGGTATGTAAGAAACAGTTCCCCTGTCCTCTCTTCTCTTTATAGGAAATATGTCGCTGATGCGGCTCGCCGCAGGCGAAGAATCTGGAAAGCGAGATTTTTTGTATTTTACACTGTAATTTTCCGTGTTTCATGCTCAATTGCCACTTCCTCAGGTGTCTTCTCCCGCAGTCTGGCAGCTCCATGGTATTCCCGGGTAGGAATCAGATTTCCTTTTGACAGATTTTCCTTTGCCTGTGCAATACCCTCTGTATACTGCGGCAGCCACTCTTCCTGTGCTACCAGCATTTCATCAATCATCTGCCAGATTTCAGGCGGATTGCATACAGCACCTGTCAGAGGATCCATCATAGCAGCCTGTTTCAGAAGCTGTACATTTCCGCTTACAGCAGCTTCCACAGCCAGCTTTTGTACCCAGATGGACTGTGAGCAGACAGCAGCACAGCCAAGAGGCAAATCGCCCACCTTTGGAACACTGATTCCGTTTCCGTCTGCATAACAGGGAACCTCCACCACAGATTCCGCAGGCAGATTGGTAATGCAGCCTTCATTCATAACGTTAAAGTGTCCCCGGTATTTTCTTCCGGTTTCCAAAGCTTCGATAATATAGGAACAGTGCTCTTTTCCGCGCTGAGAGCCGTCCAATTTTTTAGGCTCTTCTGTCAGAATTTTTGGATAGTCTGTTTCAAACCAGTTTCTTTCCTCACGAGTTACGCGAAGATAACCACCGGTTTCTCCATTAATCCAGTTACCCAGATGAATCCAGTTCTTGATTTCCTCCGGTCTTTTTCTGTACCATGCAACATATTCAGACAGATGTCCGTTAGACTCTGTGGAATAGTATCCAAAGCGTTTTAACATATCAATGCGAACCTTTTCTTCTTCCCGGAATTTTTCGTGCTTTTCAAAGCCGGGAAGGATTTTATCCAGCAGCTCTTTTCCGTGATGCTTTACAGAAATATACCAGGTCTGATGATTGATTCCTGCACAGATAATGTCCAGTTCTTCCCTGGGAATACCCAGCACCTCTGCAATCTGCATTTCTCCATGAATTTCTCCGTGGCATAAACCAATGGTTCTGACTTTTCCGTATTTATTGCATGCCCAGGTAGCCATGGCGTTGGGATTGGAATAATTCAGCATAATAGCGCCCGGTTCTGAAACTTCCCGGATATCCTTACAAAATTCCAGCATTTGTGCAATAACACGCTGACCGTACATGATTCCGCCTGTACAGAGTGTATCGCCGACACACTGGTCAACACCGTATTTTAAAGGAATTTCAATATCAGTTTCAAAAGCCTCCAGTCCGCCAATACGGACGCAGTTTACAATATATCTGGCATCTTTAAAAGCTTCCCGTCTGTCCGTGGTTGCCTCAATGGTAATGGGAATCCGGTTTGCATCTAAATCTCTCTGGCATAAGGCACGGGTTTTTTCCAGATTGTCAGCATTGATGTCTGTAAAGGAAATGCGGATATTCTTAAATTCCGGTACAGATAAAATATCTGTAAAAAGTGTGCGGGCAAAAACCAGGCTGCCGGCACCGATAAAAGCAATTTTAAAACTCATAGTAAAGCCCTCCTGTATGTTTTGCTGTTTTATGACTTGTATTATATAGAAAAGGAAAGAAGGAGGTGGAAAGTATTAGGCTGCTGTAGAAAAAATGCAAGATATTGTTGCATTTAATTTTGAACAGAAATCTTGTCAGTAAGAAAGAGGTGTGGTATTTTTTATTTATATTTTAAAGAACGGGCAGGTGAATTTTTTGAACAGTATTTACAGCAGTAAAAATTCTTTTATAACGATTACAGCATTTTATGCCATTTCTCTCCCGGAATTCCATATGTCTATGCACACGCATAAAAGTTGTGAAATTATGTATGTAACCAGCGGAAGTTGTATGGTGCAGTATGAGGGAGGAGAAATCCGGCTGTCTGCCAATGAATTCATTTTTCTGGACGCAGAGGTCCCCCATAAGTTGAGTATTCCAAAGGGCAGACCCTGTGCTGTTTTGAATGTGGAATTTTTATGTCAGAGAAAGGAAACACAAATGAATATAGAGTCTTTGTGGAAGAACAGTGAGGATTTTCTCAACTTCTGTGGAAAAAGATTATCCGCCTTTGCTGCAGAAGATTTGAGAAATATGGGATATGCCTTAAAGGATTTAGTTGTGTGTCTGCAAAAGGGCGGCAGCGAGATGTGTTTGATTTCCATTCTTTTTCAGAGAATGCTTTTGGAGCTGGCATATTGTACAGAGCATATGCAGAAGGCTTCAGGACTGTATTATCTAAAGCAGGCATGCAGCTATATTCAGGAACGCCTTTTTGATACCATAAAAATCCCGGAGCTTGCAGCATATGCAGGAATCAATAAATCTTATTTGCAACGATTGTTTTCTGAAAATCTGCACTGTACGATTACAGAGTATACGAATCGGAAGCGTATGGAGAGAGCAGAGTTCCTTTTGGTAAACAGTTCTATGAAGATAACAGATATTGCTTTTTCCACAGGATATAATAGCAGGCAGCATTTTGGGCATACTTTTGAAAAGTATTATGGTATGAGTCCCTTGCAGTATCGAAAGCTTCATTCCAGAACCCTGGTGCCGGATACAGAGAAAAAGCAGTATATTTTAGGAGATACAGCGCAGATACAGAAAATAAGACTGTGGGAATAAGTTTTGTGACTTTTTATCAGACAGTATCAATTAAATCACAACCGCTTATAATTTTATTCCAGAGATTTTCCCTTAATTCTGTTTTCCTATCATGGGGGTATTTTGCTTCCACTGTCCAGTAAGGCAGACGCGGCTGTTCCAGTTCTTCCAGACAATCCACTTCTTTGTTCACATAAGTCATGACTCTTCTTGCCGTACTTTCCAGACGTGTTTTTACGCCGGCCAGCTTGATATCCATAAGCTCATAGCCGAAAGGCTTGGCGTCCTGAAGCCACAGCTTTTCTCTAAGCAGGTGCATAGTCTGGAAATTTTTCAGAATATTGGGGATAATCTGTGTACAAATATTCCGGAGTGTGGATAAGTCTTTTTTATCATAGGCATCCTTAAGGCAGATGCCCAGGTCTGCTTTTTGCGCCAGCACTTTGGCAAATGCTTCATAGAAGGAGAAGAAGTCTGCGTATTTCGGAGAGGTTTCCTGACTTTTTGCCAGCTTGTCAGCCAGTTCTCCATAGTATGTTTTTGTGTCTACGCCCTGAATGTGGTAATCAAATATGCCAAGCATTGGATCCTGATACAGTAAGTACTTGGAAGGATTATCAGCAGAGAGATTTTCTCCAGTTCCCTGGAAGAGTGCATCAAAATTATCCAGAAGATAAAAATCTTCCAGCGGCGCATCAACACAGTCTGCAAAGGATTGAGCAACCTCTTCCCCGGAAGGATTTTCCCTGAAGCAGAGAGTGGCAAACAGAATCAGTCCGGGATAGAGGGCGTCCAGAGGCGTTTCAGCTCCATTGTCCAGCCAGCCGGTAGCAAAGACTTCAGAAATTCCCTGACTCTGACATTCTTTTAAAGCGCTTATGGTGCATTGAAAAGCCTTTCCATAGTTTGGGGCAATACCGTTCCAGTTCCAGATTCCGCCGGCAAAAATAGTGCGTGGAGAAAGCTCCTTATGAACGCGCAGCATATGGTGATAGGTTTCTCTGTCTGCGTGATAGTAGTCCCAGTAAACAAGTCCAAGCTCTTCGTCTGGTTTTGTCCAGGTAGAGGTATCTGTATTTTCATCAATGTCATAATACCCCTTTCCTGTATTGGAGGTAATATACATATCACTCCACATCATTGGCTTCCAGCCCATCTTACGGCAGATTTCCAGAATTCTCTGGCTGTGTTCGCGAATCAGGAGAGAGCTTTCTTTATATCCGTTTTCTTTCAGATAATTGCCCAGTCCCAGCATCAGGGCTTCGTCCATTCCAATGTGAATATTTCTGGAAGAAAAACAGTCCTTCAAAGAGGTTAAAGCCTGTTCAAGAAAAGCGTATACTTTTTCTGAACCTACCATGAGAATGTCAGAGGTATCCTTTAATTCCTGTCCCATAGGCCATTTCAGAGCATTTCTCAGGTGTGCCAGAGTCTGAATACAGGGAACCAGCTCAATACCGAAATTCTGTGCATAGGAATCCAGTTGGCGCAGCTCTTCCTGAGAATAACGGCCGCGATAAGTACCGAAATAAGGCTGACCGGGTATTTCATAGGTGTCTTCTGTATACAGAAGGAGCTGATTCATGCCGGCTTTTGCCAGAACGCGTATCAGTTTTTTTATCTTATCTGGTGTGGCAACTGCGTTTCGGGAGCAGTCCAGCATAAAGCCGTTATGGGTAAAGAAGGGAGTTTCCTTCAGTTCAAAATCTTCTTCTGCGTGATGCAGGAGGTAATTCAGCCCGCGAAAATAGTGTGCTGGTTCCTTACAGGTGATTTCGGCACACTGCCCTGTCCTGGAAACAAGCAGTTTTTCAAAGGCAGAGTCTGTTGTGACAGAAATCTGAAGGGATTCAAAATTTTTTGGCAAATCAGCATATTCCTCCAGTAAAAGTGTTGTTCCTTTTTCAAGTAAGGCTGCAGTTTTGCTGTCAGTATTATAAAAAAATTTCATAGATTTGTTCTCCTTTAGAAATTAAATTTTCTGATGTTCCTGAAAAAATTTTTTCTGCTGTGTATAGTAATAAAAAATAAACAGTACGGCTGTGAGTCCCCAGGAAATGGGATAGCACAACAGAATGTTGGAAACGTCCGGCTTGTGAGGCACTACAAAGAAAATCCAGACAATACGCAGGATACATACACCGCCGCAGGTCATCAGCATAGGTACAAGGACATTTCCCATACCTCTTAAAGTGCTGGAAAGGATTTCAATGAAAATAAACAGCACATAAGAGGGCGCTATGATATGAATAATTTTCATACCGATTTTTAAAACCTCTGGGTCTGCGGTGAAAAGCCGCAACAGATATTCTCCGAAAAACAGGAGCAGTGCGCTTACCAGAACAGAGGCAAGAAAATCCATAAAAAGGCAGATGGTGACACTCTTTTTCATGCGGTCATATTTTCCGGCGCCGTAATTTTGCCCGATAAAAGTCGTAATGGCAACGCTGAAAGCGCCGGAAATCATCCAGTAAATGGCATCTATTTTTCCGAAAGCAGTATATGCTGCCATTGTGCTGGTTCCCAGATCGTTTAAAGAGGTCTGTATAATCATGTTGGAAAGATTATACATGACAGATTGAATTCCGGCAGGAAGACCTATGGTAATAATGGAAAGCAGCAGAAACTTATGAAAGCGGATTGCTTTTGGCCGCAGGCAGTACATATCTTTGGATTTCATCAGAGCATGAATCACCAGCACGGCGCTGACTGCCTGAGAAGCCACAGTGGCAATAGCGGCTCCTGCAACTCCCATATCAAAACCAACTACCAGAACAATGTCAAGAAAGATATTGATGAAACAGCACACAATCAAAAAATAAAGAGGTCTGGTCGAATCTCCCACAGCTCTGAGAATGGAAGAACCCACATTATAAATAAATACAAAAATGATACCGCCGAAATAAATTCGCAGATAAGTGGCAGAATCTGCCATGACATCAGCAGGTGTTTTCATAATTTGCAGCATGGCGGGCGTCAATAAAATGCCTGCAATGGTAATTAAAATACCGCCGGCAACAGATAAAGCCGCTGCAGTGTGTAAAGTGTCATTTAAATCCTTTTTGTTTTTGGCTCCATAGTAGCGGGCAATAATTACCGTTGCACCGGATGAGAGTCCTACAAAAAATCCAACAATCAGGTTTACCATTTGTCCTGTAGAACCACCCACCGCTGCAAGCGCTTTTGTGCCTACAAATCGGCCTACAACTACAGCATCAGCCGTATTATAGAGCTGCTGAAACAGTGTTCCGAGCATAATGGGAAAAAAGAAAAACAGAAGCTGTTTCCAGATAACGCCTTCTGTAATCTGATTTCCTGTTGTTTCTTTTGTCTTCATAAAATTCCCCCTTATCCATAAAAGGTAGTGTCAAAAACTACCCATTTTTTATTGTTTAAATCTATTAAAAACCTTGATTTTTAGGGAAATCTGCAATAAAAAGAGCATTGACCTCCCTTTTTTGGTATAATGTCAATCGCCAAACCAACATCCCCGAAAGGAGCCAATGCTCATGGACATTATACAATACTTACTTTCTTTTATTCAATACCAACACCAACAAATCTGCTGGCTTTTAAATTTTATCTGCAGATATATCCCTCTTAAACAGTGGGCTTTCGATGATTCTCATTCTCCCAAATATCAAAAATTCAAAGTTGATGAACTTCCGGTCATTAAAACCTTTGTCAAACAGGACTGGCAATTCCTTCTAGAATACTATACATGGAAGTATCACAAATCACTCAAACCAGTGCAACGACGCAATGGAAAATCCATTCCTGAAGATACCATCTGCCCCTTATGCGGTGCTCCACACCATTTCATCTATGACAACAATGGTGGAAACGGACAATACCAGTGTAAAGTTTGTGGTCAGACTTTCATCTCAGGTGAAGTAGCTTCTGCACCTGTTCGTTTCATCTGCCCTCACTGTGGTAAGACCCTTGTAGCTAAAAAAGATCGCAAGTTCTTTCGTATACATAAATGTGTAAATCCGAAATGTCCTTATTATCTGCACAATCTCAAAAAAGTTGAGAAGAAGGATCTAAAAGAGGACTATGGCAAAAATAAATATAAACTCCATTACATCTACCGTGAATTCACTGTAGATTTCTTTACCATGGATTTAAATTCACTACCTAAGAATGCTTCATCCTTAAAATTTTCCAAACACAACGCACACGTCATGTCTCTTTGCCTGACCCTACATATCAACCTTGGATTATCTCTAAGAAAACATCCCAAGCACTAAAAGACCTTTACAACATCAGCATCTCCCATCAGCAGATTGCTAACTATTGCAAAACTGCGGCTGTTTGCATTAAGCCCTTTGTTGATCATTATGACTATAAAACAGGAGATGTTTTTACCGCTGATGAAACCTATATCAAAGTAAGAGGAATCAAAGCTTATATCTGGTTTATCATGGATGCTGCAAGTCGTTCTATCATCGGATACCAGGTCTCAGACAACCGAAGTGTCGGTCCCTGTATCCTTGCAATGAGAATGGCTTTTCGACATCTCACAGAACTACCGAAAAAATTTAAATTCATTGCAGATGGATATAGTGCATATCCACTAGCTGCCATGGAGTTTGCTAAAAAATTTAAAGATGATTTTAAATTTACCATCACACAGGTTATCGGTTTAACCAATGATGACGAAGTTTCAAAAGAATTTCGTCCTTATAAACAGATGATCGAACGTCTCAATCGCACCTACAAAGTTTCCTACCGAACTACCAATGGTTTTGATAATTATGAAGGTGCCAATTACGATTTAGCCTTATGGGTTGCTTACTATAATTTTCTGCGCCCACACAAGCACAATCATTATCAGGTACTCAACAAAGCTGATATGCTAAATGGCGCTGATAATATGCCAGGTAAATGGCAACTGCTCATTTTCTTAGGACAACAGACCATCTTAAACCTTCAAACTGAAAGTTCTAATTGTTCTTAGATTCCGAGCCTGAGGTAATATATCCAGCCATCGAAAGCAACGCTTTCGGCTTGCCCTTGATGGCACGCAAAAGAACTGCTACACTGCTGTATTCGACGGAAGAAGTTCTAACTGTTCTTGAGTTCTTCGCCGTCGGTGATTTATCTACAGCAGTTCTTTTGCGTGCTGTCAAGGGTGGCGTAAACTTACCTCAAACTAACATATCTGCAATTTTCAAGGTTCATCTGAGCCTTTTTCTTATCGCTCAGTTTTTCATAACTCAGTTGACACTACCCCATAAAAAACAGATATATAATGTATATATATCACAGGTTTTTGAAAATGTCGATAATGAAAAGAAAAGTTTTTTACACAGATTCTTTTATAATAATTTTACTCTTTTTTGGTGTGGTTTATGGTATGATAAACATATCAAAACGGGGGAAGCAAAGAGGAGGTATTGGTTATGAAAATGAAAATTCGTGTAGCAAATCCGGCAGGAAATATTACGGTTTTTGTCATGGATAAAGTGCAGAGAGAGGATTACGCAAAGATATCTGCGCAGATACTGGACAGGAAAGAGCTGCATGCAGAGCAGGTAGGATTTATTGAACAGGAGGGTAAAGCTGTGCATATGCAGATGATGGGAGGAGAATTCTGCGGAAATGCCACCAGAAGCTTTGCCTATCTTCTGAGTATGCTTTCTGATGAAAAGCCGGAGGAAGTGCTTGTTGATGTCAGCGGCTCGGACAGGCCTTTAAAGGCTGAGATAAATCCGGAAAAAGGGACAAGTCGGGTGGAAATGCCTCTTCCTGTGGACAGAAAAGAGCTGCGGCTGGGGGAGAAAGCAGTCTATCCGGTTGTGGTATTCGATGGTATCTGCCACATTATTGCAGAAGGAGCGCCGGGAGAGCAGGAATTGGTGGATCGTCTTATAGCGGAAGCAGAGAAAATCTGTCCCTGCGATGCATATGGCGTCATGTTTCTGCAGAAGGAGCACATGGTTCCGGTAGTATATGTAAAGGAAACAGATTCCATGGTATGGGAGAGCAGCTGCGGAAGCGGAAGTATGGGGGCAGCTGTGTATCTTTCAGAGCAGGAGAAGGACGGAAGCTTTGTTTACAGACTGCACCAGCCGGGCGGTGTGATTGAAGCATCTGTGTGTAAGGAAAACGGAAAAGTCATATCCTGTAAAATGGGAGGTCCCGTTGAGATTTCCGGGGAAATGGAAATAGAAGTAAACGTATAGAGAAAGGTTGAAAGAATCATGGAGTATGGAAGGCTGAAATATCCCTATATAGCAGTTATGAAGGAGGGAAGTCTGTCCTATGGAGGAAATCAGCAGTGGAGCAGCAAAAAGACGATACAGAAATATGGCTGCGGTGTTATTGCCGGAACAGATTTGCTGTTGTATTTAAGCTTACATAAGGATTACTGCAAAGGGAAAGAATTTAAGGATTCAGAAGGTATAAACGGAATTTTGGACGCAGAAGAGTATATGGAGCTGGCGGAAAAGATGAAGCGCCATTATTTTCCTGTGATTCTCGGGCTGGGAATGCCAGTGTGGCTTCTGGCGGGAGGGATTAACCGTTATTTTCATATAAACAGAATTCCCCTGAAGGTTTCATTTGGGGTGTGGGGCAGAAATCTGAGAAATCGGGTTGCTGCCATGCTGGCACATGATATCCCTGTTATTTTGGCAGTGGGACCCAATTTTCCTGTTCCGGTGAAAAAACAGAAATTGTCCTTTTATGAAAAAAAGGGAAATTCTTATGAGGAAATGTGCAGCGTTGCGGCACATTTTGTAGTAGTCACAGCAATGGAAGGGGAGTGGCTGCAGATATCTTCCTGGGGAAAGACTTACTATATCAATCTTTCAGAATATCAGACTTATGTGCGAAGATACAGCTTTTTTCTGGTCAGCAATATTTTTTATATTCGGAAAAGAAAATAGAAAGTAATAGATAGACAAAAATAGGAAAAACAGCAGAGATTTTCATTTTGGGGAAAGCTCTGCTGCTTTTTATAGTGCAGCGAATCAGAAGGAATCGCTCAGGGAATTCTTTACAGACAGAAGGATTCTTTTACCACTTGTGCTAACATGTGCTGCCCTGTTTCTGTGAGATGAATTCCGTCTGTAGTAATGGTGTCAAAGCCCATTTCTTTGATTTTTTTATTCATTGGCTCCTGAAGAGGAATAAAGTAAGCGCCGTAATTGCGCGCCAGCTTATGAATGTTTTTGGACATTTTTTTCTGCCAGGGAATCCAGTCCTCATATTTTCCGTCTTTGGAAAAAATAAAAGGTTCCAGAATAATGACCTTTGCCTGGGTTTCTCTGGATAAATCAAAGAGCATCTCGTGGTAAGCGCGGATACTGTCCTCCAGCATGTAGAGCTTGTCCTGTTCAGAAGCATCTGCATCTACAATCAGACCAATGTCATTGATACCTACCAGAATACTTACATAATCCGGGTTGAGTGAAATACATTCTGCGTGGAGTGTCTGTGCAACCCGTTCTGTGATATAGCCTGCAACACCTTTGTTTAGAATAGTCCAGTCCTGATTTTGTTTTTTTAATGTTTCTGAAAATATATTTACATATCCGCAGCCAAGTTCATTGGAAGATTCTTCTCTGTCAGCAGCGGTAATACTGTCACCTAAAAATATAATAAGTCCCATATCCCATACTCCTTAATCAGTGCAGCAACACACTAGATTTATTTTGCGGCGGGAAATCTGTTGTTTAGATTTTGCCGTTTATATAATACATTTTAACTGAAAATCCACGGTATTGCAAACGATAATTTTGTGGAGTCTGGACAAATAGTAAATTTATTGATTATTTTGCTTTACAAATCCCAAAAGCAGGGGTATAATCAGAGTCAACTTCAAAGAAAGCATTTCATTTTACATCGGCCGTTCGGCTGGAATTTCCAAACAAAGTTACAGTTTTATAAAGGTGTTTCAGAGAGAAGAGGTGGTTTTATGTCTGCGGAGTCGTATTTTGTTTTGGCAGTTGCAGGCACAGCAGTTTTTATGGACTTTTTAATGGAAAGGGTTATAAACAGCTTTATTTGTCTGGGATTGCTGTTGGGACTTGCACTCAGTCTGCGGTCAGGCGGAATCGGGGGAGTTCCTGTATATGCGGCAGGTGTTTTGATCCCGTGTATTCTGCTTTTCCCTTTGTTTTATTTTCATATGCTGGGGGCAGGTGACATTAAGGTCTTTGCCGTGCTGGGTGGAATTACCGGTATTTACGGAATTTTACACATTATACTTGGCGCTTTTTTTCTGGGTGCTGTCTTATCTTTGGCATTTCTGATTTCCTGTGGAAATTTGCGGGAACGTATTTCTTACTTTATCCACTATTTTTATCAGTATTTTGTAACAGGTCAATCACGACCTTATATCAGAAAGGGAAAACAGGTAGAAAATTTTCATTTTACTGTTCCCATTCTGTTAAGTGTCATGCTCTATGCAGGAGGTTTTTATTGAAAAATGAAGAAAAATATCATAGCAGTATGCGATAGTGATGCGGAATATGCCTGTAATTTTGCAGAATATCTGAATAATAAGAAAAAACTGCCCTTTCAGGCAGAGGCATTTACTAATGCACAGACGCTTTGCGATTATGCAGGGAAAAATCCTCCGGAGATTCTGTTAATTGCAGAGGGCGATGTAGACAGCCGGGTAGAAAATCTGGGAGCGGAGAATCTGATTGTGCTGTCTGATGAGAGGGACAGGGAGGAAGAACAGCATAAGTGTGTGTATAAATATCAGTCTGCAGAAAGTATAATTCAGGAGGTTATGACCTATTATGCCAACAGTTCATCGCCTGCTTTTTATGCCATGTCGGAGAGGCGTATGTCTGTACTGGGGGTTTATTCTCCTGTAGCAAGGTGTGGAAAAACACTGTTTGCCCTTACGGCAGGACAGCTTCTGGGAGAAACGAAGTCTGTTTTATATGTGAATATGGAGGAGTATTCCGGGTTTGGAGAACTGTTTTCCATGCAGACAGAAAAGAGTCTCACGGATTTTTTCTATGAACTTCGCTGTAAAGAAGGAAAGGCGCTTCACGGTGTACAGGAATTAATCCGTCCTATGGGGAAGATGGATTATCTGCCGCCTGTGGAATCACCGGAGGATATAAGAGAAATTTTGTTTTCAGAGTGGATGCAGCTCTTTGAACTCATTCGTAAAAATAGCAGGTATGAGATTATGATTCTGGATGTCGGGAACAGTGTAGAACAGCTTTTTCGTGTTTTAAATTTGTGCAGTCGCGTGTATATGCCTGTACAGGAGGACCTTATGGCAAGGTGTAAGCTTTCACAGTTTCGCAAGCTGATAAAGAGCTGGGGAGCTATAGAGGAGGAGCGAATCAGGGAAGTCCGTCTGCCTGCCTTTCAGCCGGAAGGCAGGGACAATAATCTGATAGAAGCTCTGTCCTGGGGAAAATGGGGAAGCTGTGTAAGAAAGGTGTTAGAAAAAAATGGAGAATTTAAAGGAGCAGGAAAGCCATGAGCATTTCTGTGTACTCAGGAATCGGCTTTTGCAGAGATTGGAGGAAAGCTGGGAGGATTCAGATACAGAGGTATTGGAATTGATTGACGGTCTTATGTTGGAATACAGTAGAGAGGTGTATCTGTCCATTGTACAGAGAGAAAATCTGAGAAAAGAATTGTTTCAGTCTGTGAGGCGAATGGATATCCTGGAAGAGCTTTTAGAAGATGACAGTATTACAGAAATTATGGTTAATGGCTGGGACAAAATTTTTATTGAGAGGGAAGGGCGTATCTTTCCATGGAGAAAGAGCTTTTCTTCGCCGGAGAAGCTGGATGATGTGATTCAGCAAATGGCTGCCCGGTGCAATCGGGTGATAAACACGACCCAGCCTATTGTGGACGCCAGACTGAAAAACGGGGAAAGGGTGAACGCAGTGATTTCGCCTGTGGCGTTGGACGGCTCCATATTGACAATCCGTCGTTTCCCAAAGGAGCCGATTACCATGAAAAAGCTGATAGAAATGGACAGCCTGGATCAGGAAACCGCAGATTTTGTGGAAAAGCTGGTAAAAGCAGGGTACACCATTTTAATCGGAGGAGGGACAGGTTCAGGAAAAACCACATTTTTAAATGCTTTATCAGAATTTATTCCAAAAGACGAAAGAGTAATTACCATTGAAGACAATGCAGAATTGCAGCTTCAGGGAATTGAAAATCTGGTGCGTCTGGAATGCAGGCAGGCAAATATTGAAAAATCACAGGAGATTACTATGGGAGATTTACTGAAGACCTGTCTGCGTATGCGGCCGAGCAGAATCATTGTAGGAGAGGTGAGGTCAAAGGAAGCAGCAGAGCTTCTGCAGGTCGTAAATGTAGGGAATGACGGAAGTTTGTCCACGATTCATGCAAATAGCTGCAGGGATATGGTGAGCCGTCTGGAAACCATGGTGCTTATGGGGATGGATCTTCCTGTGCCGGTTATTCGAAGGCAGATTGCTTCAGGTTTTGATGTTTTTATTCATCTGGGAAGAATGAGGGATAAAAGCAGGAAGGTACAGGAGATTTGTGAGATTGACAGAGTGGAGGAGGGTGAGGTGATTCTGAATTCCCTGTATGTACGTGGTACAGCTCTGGAAAAAACAGGAGAGATGCTGCATCAGGAGAAGTTTAAGAAGGCGGGGATTGAATTATGAAGCAAAAGAAAAAAAGAGAGAAAACAGACTATCATGTGTATATCTTATCCTGGCAGCAGTGGATACAGTATCTTGCAGAGTCTGTGGCACTGTGTTCGGGGATTAATTATTTGTTTTATAAAAGTCCAGTTGTGTTTCTTTTTATGATACCCGTACCCATATGGTATATCCGGCAGAGAAGAAGGCAGCAGATAACACTCAGAAAAAGACGGTTGCAGAATCAGTTTAAAGATGCGTTAAATGCTATTCAAGTGGGAATTTCATCAGGATATTCTCTGGAAAATACGGTTCATGAGGCACGGAAGGATTTGGAAAAGCTCTATGGTAAGGAAGCGGAAATGACAGAGGAGTTTGCCTATATGGAAAGTCAGATGAAGCACAGTGTACCTCTGGAGCAGCTCTTATATGACCTGGGAATTCGCAGTGGAGCAGAAGATATTCTGAATTTTTCCGAGATATTGATACAGTCTAAAAAAATGGGCGGAAATATGCGGATTGTCCTGCAGAACTGCATGACTTCTATAGAAGAAAGGCTGGAGGTGAAAAAAGAAATACAGACAATTTTATCCTCCAGGAAAATGGAGCAGAAGATTATGAGCGTGATTCCTTTGGGAATTATTTTCTATATGCAGTTTACTTCTCCTGGATTTCTCGATGTTTTATACGGGAATGGAATGGGAGTGTGTATTATGACCGTATGCCTGGTTCTTTATTTTGCGGCATTTTTGTGGGGAGTGAGGTTGACGGAAATTGAAATTTAAGTTTTCCGGAAAAAAGGAATTATGTGCAGCAGTTTTTCTTATAATTGCCGGAAATTTTCTGGGAATTGGGATTTTGGCTGTTCAGAGGTACTCTGCTAAGACGGATTATCTTAAGAGAAATTCTTATGGAGAGGGAGCTTATGAAGAGCGTTTGCAGGTGGAAACAAAAGACCGTAAAGAGGAGATACAGCTTTATGTGGAGGAGCAAAAATACACAGAGAAAGAAAAAGATCAATATTTGATACAGGCAAAGCAGGAGTTAGATAAGTGGTTTCAGGAAAGTTGCGGGAAAAAGGGAGAAACAGATGTATCTCTTTCTTTTCCTAAAAAGCTGGAGAAGAATCCGGCAGTGTTATTCTGGAGCACAAGTCAGCCGGAGCTTTTAGACTGGGAGGGGATTTTAGGCTCAGAAATTGAACAGGGGGGAGAAGCAGTAGATCTTATGTGTACCATAAGCTTAGAGGAACAGACAGAAATCTGGCAAAGGGAAGTTCGTGTCTATCCGCCCAGACTGACTGAAAAAGAAAAGCTGCAGAAGGGGATTCAAAAAGAGGCAGACCGATTAAGCCAGGAAAGCTCAGATAAGCTGTATTTGCCGGAAACTTATCAGGGAGAGCCCATATATTATCATCGGATAAAGGAAAATACAGGATATCTGGTATGTATGCTTTCTTTTGTTTTAGGAATCGGTATTTTTCCGCTGAAGAGAGAGCGTGAAAAAAAGGCAGCAGAGCAGAAGAAAAAAGAAATGCAGAGAGATTATCCGGATATTTTGGATAGGCTGGTATTGTTTTTACGGGCAGGTCTTAGTATCCGAAAAGCCATGGAAAGGCTGGCATCAGATTATCTGAAAAACCGACAGAAATATCACATCAGAGAAAGAGCCGCTTATGAAGAAATTGTGAAAACCTGCAGGGAAATGGAAGGAGGTGTTTACGAGGCAGAGGCATATGAAAGAATGGGGAAACGATGCGGAGTTCCTCAGTATAAGATTCTTTCTGTGCTTTTGGTACAGAATCTGAGAAAGGGGAATGAAAATCTTTTGGAACTGCTGGAAAGGGAAGCGGTATCAGCCGGAGAGGAGCGTAGAAGGGAGGCCAGAGTCAGAGGGGAAGAGGCGTCTGTAAAGCTTTTGCTTCCTATGATGCTACAGTTGATTGTTGTGCTGATTATTTTAATGGTTCCGGCGTTTTTAAGCTTTTTATAAGGAGGTGAGAAGCATGAATTTATTAAGAGAATTCTGGAAGGAAGAGGATGCAGTAGGTGTTGTGGAGATTATTTTAATTCTGGTGGTATTGATTGGTCTTGTCCTTATTTTTAAAGAACAGCTTACCAGTCTGGTGAAGAATATTCTTTCAAAAATCACAAAACAGAGCAATAGCATCTAGGGCGGTGAGGGCATGAAGCAAAAAGGGAGTATGACAGTTGCCATGAGTCTTCTGCTTTTTACCCTTTTGCCGTTGATAGGGGTGAGTATCCGTGCGTCACAGATTGCCTGTGCAAGGGTACAGGCGGTTAACGGGATAGATACAGGCTTGTATTCTCTTTTCTCAGAATATGATAAGGTGCTTCTGGAAACTTATAATTTGTTCTTTCTGGACGCCGGGTACGGCACCGGAACTTTGGATATGGGACAGCTAATCAGTCAGACAGAATATTATGCAGATCCGGTGCTGTCCTCAGGTATAACCAGATGCGAAATACAGGCCTGTGCATCAGACGGCTTTCGTCTTGCCTCTGACCGTCAGGGAAAAGCAGTGGAGCAGCAGATTATTCGATATATGAAGGGAAATCTGGGGACGGCAGGAATACAGAAATTAAAAGAAAAAACGGAAGAGAACCAGAGTATTATGGAGCATCAGGAGCAGATTGAGGCCCAGGGAATGGAGGAGGTGGATACAGAAAATGTAGTTCCCATGGAAGGAATTTCTTTGGACAATAATCCTTTGGAAATTGTCAAAAGTCTGAGAAAGAACGGAATTTTAGGGTTGGTGCTGCCAGAGGGCAGTCAGGTATCTGAAAAAGAACAGGTATCAGGAGCGCTTCTTTCTCAGAGAGAGATTGGACAGGGACTGGGGGATTTTTCTTATATGGATACAAAGAGCAATATCACAGACCGACTTTTCATACAGGAATATATACTGGAAAAGTTAGGGACATTCACCAGACCAAAGGAAGAGGGAGGACTGGACTATCAGGCAGAATATGTGCTGGGAGGAAAAAACAGCGACAAAGAAAATCTGTCTTATGTGATAAATCGTCTTTTGATTATCCGGGAAACTGCAAATCTGGCTTTTTTATACACGGACGCACAAAAGAGAGCAGAGCTGCAGACCTGTGCGGCTGCGCTGTCCTTTCTGCTTCTGATACCAGAAGGAATGGAGCTTGTACAGGGCGTATTAGCGGCAGGTTGGGCATATGTGGAAAGTCTGGCTGATGTAAGAATTTTGCTTTCAGGAGGAAAGGTACCGCTTATGAAAGACAGTACAGCCTGGAATACGCAATTAAACAGTTTAGATTTCCGTGCTTCTGCCAAAGGGAGAAGAGGAATGGATTATGAGGATTATCTTCGTATCTTATTTACCTTTACTTCAAAAGAGAAGAGTGTTATGCGGACCATGGATATGATAGAACTGAATATACGGCAGATAGAGGGAAAGGAAAGGTTTCGTTTTGATGCCTGTATTGATGCGATTTCTATGTCTTTTCTCATCAAAGGGCCGGAAAATATAAACTGGCAGGCAGACAGGGTCTATACTTACGATATGTAAAAGGAAGACAGCGCTTATAACAAAGGAAAGAGGTATGGCAGAATATGGCATGGATGCGCAGAAAGGCAGAAATATGGAAAAAGGAGGAGCAATTTCTTTGGCACAAGGCAAGTATGACTGTGGAAAGTGCTTTTGTTCTGCCATTTTTCTTTTTTGCAGTAACTATGATTGCAGGAATGTTAGATTTGTACCATACTACGATTCTGGTACAGACCGCCTTGTGTGAAGGGGCAAAGGAACTGGGTATGTACTCGTATTGTGTAGAGGGAGATACGGAATCTCCGGTAGGTGCAGTAAATCAGGCAGTCTGTATGGCATATGGGACAGGAAAGGTGAGGGAGGTGTTAAAAAAAGAATCTCTTCCCCAGATTCTGGGAGGCGTGCAGGGCATCAGCCTTTTGCCTTCATCGTATGAAAATGACACCATAGTTTTAAAGGCTTCTTTTGTATATTGTATGCCAGCCGATATTTTCAGAAGTTTTCCTTTAACGATAAAAACTGCAGGGCAGGCAAGAGCATGGGTTGGCTATAAGGGCGAAAAATATGGCGTTGGAGAGCAGGAGGAAATGGTATATGTAACAGAATGGGAAAGTGTATACCATGAAAGTGAATCTTGCAGTTATCTGCATCTTTCTGTAAATCAGGTATCCTACGACAGTCTGGATAAGAGAATGAATCAGTACGGAGAGCATTATCACAAATGTGGGAAATGCTGGGGAGAAAATACGGTTCAGCGGAATGTCTATATTACGGAAAGTGGAAATCACTATCATAGTTTTTCTGGGTGCAGCGGACTCACCAGACATGTAAAGCTGATAAAAAAATCAGAACTGAAAAACCTGAAGGTATGTACCAGATGCGGAGGAAAAGATTCATGACAGGAAAATGGATATTACATATGGTGATGCTGGGAATATGCAGCGCAGAGGATTACAGAGAAAAAAGGATTTCTTCATGGAAGTTACTTTTGTATGCAGGGCTCGTATTTTTGTATGGAATCTGGGAATACAGCACACAGGGAGAAGAACATGGAAGATGGATACTGAGTAGTATTTTGGGCAGTATTCCAGGAGCTTTTTTACTTATCACCGGTAAAATATCTCAGGAAGCAGTGGGATACGGAGATGGTCTGGCCGTATTGCTCATAGGAATTTCCATGGGTTTTTGGGAAGCGCTGGGGATTCTTTTTACAGCCAGTGTGGGAGCATGTTTTGTGTCACTGTATTTAATATTGCGTCGTAAGTGCGGACGAAAAAGGCAGATAGCGTTTCTTCCTTTTTTATTTTTGGGAATGGCAGGTGCGGGACTATGGACAGGGGCTTTGAAAATCGGAAAGCTATGAAGCGTCTGAAGGGGAGTTATACTGTGGAGATGGCTTTGATAAGTGGGGTATGGCTTTTGGTTGTGTTTGCGTCATTGCTTTTGATTCTGGGAAGTATGCAGAAGGTGACGGATACGGCAGCGGCAGCGGAGGCTGCTGTGTATGGAAGCGGGAAGGCAGTCAATAGAGTATCTGACGGCGTAGATGCGGCAAGGAAGAGAGCCGGAATGACAGGAAAGAGCTACAGTATAGCGGGAAGCAAAAGAGAGATTACCGTGACCTTTGATCATAAGCTGCAGATACCGTTTCAAAATTTGGAGTGGAGAAGATCAGAGATCTTGAGAAGTAAAGTTATACGTCCGGTTTTATTTATAGAAAAGGTGCAGAAAGCCAGAAAAATAAGGGATATGCTTGTACCGTAGAGGAGAGGAGGCAGAAGGCATGGAAGTTTCATATAAACGGAGTATGAGCTGCAATTATATTATCCTGCAGGGGTCAGAAGGAGAGGCTTTAAAGACTTATCAGACCCGTATTTTGCTGGAGAATCAGATGCCGGGTCTGCTTCCCTGTAAGCACCAGAAAATAGATGGGAAGGAGCATTTTTATTATGAAATTACAGGTTGTCAGACCTTATATCATCTGTTTGAGAACCGAAAATTTTCCAGGAAGAACCTGGAAACTCTTTTTCTGGCGGTTGTCCGAATGATGGAAAGTTTGGATCAGTATTTAATGAGCAGAGATTGCCTTTTGCTAAATCCGGCATACATTTATCAGAATCTGGATACAGAGGATTATCTGTTTATGTGGTTTCCA
The DNA here is from genome assembly GCF_003287895.1 of Blautia argi. Lineage (NCBI taxonomy): Bacteria > Bacillati > Bacillota > Clostridia > Lachnospirales > Lachnospiraceae > Blautia > Blautia argi. The sequence continues at coordinate 404,933 of NZ_CP030280.1, forward strand.
CTGGGAGAAGAATGCGCAGATAAAGAATTTCAGAATTTAACAGAATATATACTTCCCCGTATTGATCATCAGGACGAGGCTGCAGTAACAATGGGCTATAGTGTTTATAAAGAGGCTGTGGAGATTGGGCTGAAAACGGAACGTATAAAGGAACATATTTACGGAGGCATGCAGGAAAAGAAGGAAAGCAGAAAGGAAGATTCCGGGGACAGGGAAGATACGCAGAAGGAATGGGAACGTCAAAAAATTCTGGATAATTTTTATAATGATGAAGAGGAGGCTGAAGACAGATTTTCTTTAAAAGAAAAGATTTTTGCAGGCACGGGTTTGACCTTGATTTTGGCCTTATTTTTCTTACTGCGTAATGTGACTGGAATTTCCATAGGGAAGATTTGTCTTGTCGTTGCTGTATTTATAGCTATTCTGGGTGGAGGAGCAGGAATCTGGTATTTTTTGGAGAGTCGAAGGAAAGAAGGACGGGGATGGGATAAATCGTATAAAAACATTGGTACTGAAGAAGATGAGGAAGAGGGAGAAGAAGAAACAGAGGGGCGTGAAAGTGGGGAGTTTATACCGGTGGTACAGCCGGATTACGAAGAGGTGGGAAAGACAGTGGTGCTGTATGGTGAAAAGGAAAGTATGCCGTATTTAAGGCAGGCAGATACCGAGTATGGCAGACAATATTTTTTACAAAAAGAAGTAAATTTGATAGGAAAGAAAAGGGAGTGTGTGGATATATGGCTTAATATTCCCACTGTCAGTCGTATACATGCGAAAATTGTAAGAAAAGCAGAAGGCGATTTTTTGGTTGATTTGAATTCCAGAAACGGAACTCTTTTAAATGGCAGATATTTGAATCCGGAAGAGGAATATCTTCTGGAAGACGGAAGTACGCTTGTTTTTGCAGAGAGCAGATTTGTTTATTGTGGCTCATAGTATACTTTTGTATATCTTGCATTGAGAAATAAAAAGTTTTATAATATCAATATATGAAATACTGCGAAGGTTTTTATGAAAAAAAGAAAAGGCGGAAGAAAATGGAGCAAAGTAATAGGCATGGACAGCCGCCCTCTCAGGGAACTGCAAATGAAATCCGGCAGTTTTTAAGAACCAGAAAAAGAGTTCCGGTAAATACTGGACTGATTTTGATAAATATCCTGGTGTTTTTGGCAGTAGAACTGACAGGTTCCGCACTGGATACCAGCCATATGCTACACTGGGGTGCGGCTTATGTGCCGGATATCCTGCAGCAAAAGGAATATTATCGACTGATAACAGCAATGTTTCTACATTTCGGAATACAGCATTTATGTAATAATATGTTGGTGCTTCTTTTTCTGGGTGATTGTCTGGAACGCAATGTAGGAAAAATAAAGTATTTTTTGATTTATTTTCTGGGAGGAGTGGGCGCTAACTGTCTTTCTGTATGGCTGGAACTGCAAAATGGAGAATATTTTGTTTCAGCGGGTGCATCGGGAGCAGTATTTGCAGTTATTGGCGCTTTAATTTATGTAGTCATTGTCAACAGAGGAAGAATTGAAAACTTTACTACCCGGCAGTTAATTCTTATGGCAGGTCTGAGCCTTTATTTTGGTGTGACCAGTACAGGTGTGGATAATGCAGCACACTTTGGCGGCTTTCTTTGTGGGTTTTTGCTGGGGTTGCTGTTGTATCGAAAGCCAGTAAGAAAGAGCTTTCAATAAAACTCAGGCAATCGGAAGCAGGATTTTAAATTCTGTCCCTTTGTTGGGAGCAGATGTATAAGAGATAGTGCCTCCATGTGCAATGACAATGCGTTTGCAGATTGCCAGGCCAAGTCCTGTTCCTTCCTGTTTATGTGTAATAAAAGGCTCGAAAAGTGTGCTGCGGTAATCGTCAGGAATGCCTTCCCCGGTGTCTTTGACAGAAATATGTACCATGTCATGATCTGCTGTTAAAGAGCATACAATAGAGCCTTTTGAATCCATGGCTTCCATAGAATTTCTGAGCAGATTTAATATGAGTTGTTGGAGTTTTGTCTTATCTGCATATATGGGAGGAATGGAGGAATCTGTTGTCAGGGAAATGGAAATGTTCTGCTTTTGGCAAGCCGGAGTAACAGAAGCAATGATTTCGTGAAAGAGTGGTGCAAGTTCTAATTTCTGCATGTGAAGCCTTCCGGAATTATTAAAGGCAGAAAATTCATTTAGCAGAGCTTTTAAAAAGTCCATATTTTCTATGATTTTATCCCAACAGTAATCCTGAGAGATTTCCGGGTGATGATTTTCTAAGAGCTGCAAAAAACTGTTGATTAATGCAACAGGATTTCTGATTTCATGAGATATTTGAGATAAAGTAAACTGGTGCTGCGCTTGAAGCTCTTGATACAATGTTTTGTAATCAGGTGTTATGTTTCTTGAAGACATAAAGTTGAGAACCCCCTTATTTTTTTCAATAGTAGTGTAGCACTGATGGTTTTAAATAGCAATGAAATTCATAGGACAAAAAATGTCAAAATTCGACAAAAGAGGAGTAATAATATCCGTTTTAAATTCGGATATATTAATGAAAGGAGAAATGAAAATGAAGGACTGTATTTTTTTGTAACATTGCAAATGGCGAAATTCCGTCTGCCACTTTATATGAGGACGAGGAGTTCAGAGTGATTCTGGATTTGGGCCCGGCAAACAAGGGTCATGCATTGATTTTGCCCAAAGCGCATTATGAGAATTTATATGAACTTCCAGATGAACTTGCGGCGCATGCGATGGTGCTTGCGAAAAGAATCATCACGAAAATGAAAGAAGTTGTAAACTGCGACGGTTATAATATTGTGCAGAACAACGGAGAAGCAGCAGGTCAGACTGTATTCCACTTTCATATGCATTTGATTCCCAGAAATCAGGGCGATCATGCAGGAATTACATGGAACGCAGGGACCTTAACTTCTGAGGACAGAGATGAAATTCTGACAAAGTTTTCAATGGAATAAAATTGGATATACAAAAGATGACAGAGGAAAAATTTCGTGAAATCTATCATCAATATTATCAACTGGTGATAAAAGTTGTATATAACGTGCTGCATGATAAAGGCTTTTCCGAAGATATTTGCCAGGAGGTATTTCTTGCCTTTTTAGAGAAAGCAGATTCTCTTGAAGAACAGTATTATAAGCAATGGCTTCTGGTAAATGCCAAAAGAAAAGCAATTGATTTTTGCAGAAAATCATATCAGGTACATGAAACAACTGCAGCAGTACCTTCACAAGATGAAAACGGACTCCGGACACAGAGCATTCTGTGGGCTTCCGACAGAAAGGATACCTGTAAGTCTGCGGAAGATGAGGTAACTCATAAAATGGCACTGAATGAGCTGACAGGGAGATTGTTTGAAGATTTAGAAAAAAAAGAACAGCACCTGGTATGAAATTGTTATGAAGATGAATGTAGAAGGAGAAAGTGCAGAAGAAACAGCCCGTTCTCTTGGCATCTCAATAGAAAATCTGAGAGCCAAGAGGCACAGGATAAAAGTATGGATAAACAAATATTACAGAGAGCAGTTCGAAAATTTGTAGTTATTTGTTTACTGCATTTTCAAATAGTTGAACAATTTGCTCGATGGAGTTCTGTTGTTTGCTGGAAGACATTGCGGTGATGTAGGATTCGCGGTTTTCGTATAAATCGCGTACTGCATCTAACAGACTTTCTTTTGTAATTTCTTCCTCCTCCAGAACCTTGCTGTATCCCAGACGTTCAAAGGAATGTGCATTTAAAATCTGGTCGCCGCGGCTTGCGCGGGCAGAAAGAGGAATCAGAAGATTGGGTTTATTCAGTGCACTGAGTTCACAGATAGCGTTAGCGCCTGCACGGGAAATTACAATATCCGCAAGGGCGAATAAATCGGCCAGTTCTTTTTTGATATATTCGTATTGTACATATCCTTTGGTGTTATTTAAGGAATCGTCCAGCTTGCCTTTTCCGCAGAGATGAACAACCTGGAAGTCCTCAAGAAGCTGAGGAAGAATAGCTCTGACTGCATCATTTACAGCAGCAGCGCCCAGACTGCCTCCTATAATCATGATAACAGGTTTGTCAGAAGAAAATCCTGTGAATTTTCTTGCCCGTTCAGGGTTTCCGGACAGCAATTCCTGACGGATGGGTGTGCCGGTAAGAACAGCTTTTTCTTTTGGAAGGTGTTCGACAGTTTCCGGGAAATTACAACATACTTTAGTGGCAAAGGGAATGGAAAGCTTGTTGGCAAGTCCGGGTGTCATATCTGATTCATGGATAAAGGTAGGAATTTTTTTCCTGCTTGATGCGATAACAACAGGTACTGTGACAAACCCTCCTTTGGAGAATACGACGTCGGGTTTTAATTGTTTCATAAGTTTTTTTGCTTCAAAGAAGCCTTTCAGAACTTTGAACGGGTCAGTGAAATTTTTGACATCGAAATAACGTCTTAGCTTACCTGAAGAAATTCCATAGTAAGGGATTCCCAGTTCTTCGATGAGTTTTTTTTCGATTCCTTCGTAAGAACCGATATAGGAAATCTGGTAACCCAGTTCTTTTAAACGTGGAATCATTGCTATATTTGGGGTAACGTGTCCGGCAGTACCACCGCCGGTAAGTACGATATGTTTCATGGTGTTCCTCCTGATTGGTTCAAAATAGTAGCTATAAGATAATATGATACACTTGTCAGGAAAAGTCAAGGAAAGATAGGAGTTTCATGGGTAAATTAAAAGAAAAAAATAAAGATAAAATATCTTCTTTACCCCGGGAATTAAGTGATGAAGAATTCAATCAGTGGATTCATGAGCGATTTCTGGAGGAGGCTGCGGATATTGAAAGCGAATTGAACAGGATTCCTGATTCCGAAGACTGGAAGCCGACAGATGAAAAATTTCAGGCGCTGATGAGTAAAGCCAGAGAGCAGGGATTTTTTGAAGAGAACAATTCTGCAGACAGTAGAGAGATAGATGATAGAGAAGCAATTACAAAAGAAAAAACATTAAAAGAAGAAAATGTAAAAACAGAAAAACTGAATATGGAAGAAAAGGCAGAGAACAGGAACTGCCGTAGAGAAGGTGGATATTGGAGAAGGAGAGTGGTAAAATATGCTGCTTATGCTGCAGTGACGGTATTTGGGATTTTTGGCGTCAGCATGAGCAGCGAGGCAAACAGGACTTATGTTATGCAGGAAGTAAATAAGCTGATTGGGAATGATGTGAGTACCAAGGTCAATAATAGCGAAGTCATGCAGTCTAATAGAACAGAGGCGGAGGCAATTAAAAGTATTGAAGATGCTTTTGATATTAAAATGCCGCAGCTGTTTTATATGCCAGACGGTATGGAATATATGGATTGCAGTATTGATACAGAGGCGCAGATGGCTATTATGCAATATACATATGGTGAACAGATTGTTAATTGGTTGATTGTTTCCAATGATAAAGAATCCAGTAGATACTCTCAAGGATATAAGGGAGAACATGTGGAACTTATAGAGAGTAGTCTAACATTGAATCTTAAATCTGAATTGTGGGAAATGAAAGAAGAGGGAGATGAAAAGGAAACTTATACATTACAGTGGAATTATAAGAATGTATATAATCAAATTTTTGGAAAAATAGAAAAAAGGGAAATAATAAGGATAGCTCAAAAATTAGCATATTAATTAATGGAGGGAAAAATGAAGCGTCTAAAAAAATATATGTTAGTATTATTTTGTGTGATTTTTGCTACAATAGGAACAACTACAGGTATAAAAGCAGATAGTGGTATGAATAGTGAAGAATTAAGAAAAAATAGTTCCACAACCACACTGGAAAATAATGCAAAAGGGAATATTTTAAATCAGGGCACAGCAAGTATATCGGATAATGAAAACGGAACGGTTAATGTATACGGAGCTGTGTTCGGAAGTGTCGTTTGTGATAAAATGATTTTAGAAATAACTCTACAGAGATATTCAAATGGCTCATGGATAAATGTGAAATCATTTTCAGATACAGCATACAACACTTCTTTATTGACGAAAAGTTATAATGTGAAAGTTGCAAAAGGATATTCGTATCGAGTAAAAGCTGCATGTGTAGCACAAAAAAATGGGGTTTCTGAGAGTAGAGTGCCCATTACCGATGGCATTTGGGTAGATTAACCTCTCCCATTTCCAGAAAAAGCCACACCATTCTATAAACTGTCTACTAATTTACAGTTATTTCCAAACTCTGCTTATTTCTTTCTAAAAATTAAATAAATTTCTGTCAAAACTCCCTTTGTTGGGGTATAATGAGTATAGCAATATTCATTTTACCACAAAGGGGGTTTTCTTATGAGATTGACTTTTATAGGGGCTGCCCATGAGGTAACAGGAAGCTGTTATTTCCTGGAAGCGGCGGGGAAGAAATTCATTGTTGACTGTGGTATGGAACAGGGACCGGATCAGTACGAAAATCAGGATATTCCGGTAGCGCTTTCGGATTTGGATTTTGCACTGCTGACTCATGCACATATTGATCACTCCGGTAATTTCCCTCTGGCATATGCAAAGGGATTCAAAGGGCCGATATATGCCACAGCAGCCACCTGCGATCTGTGCGATATTATGCTTCGTGACAGCGCCCACATTCAGATGTTTGAGGCAGAGTGGAGAAACCGTAAGGCAAGACGAAACGGACAGCCGGAGTTTGTGCCAGCTTATACCATGGAAGATGCTTTAGGGGTGATTCAGCAGTTTGTTCCATGTAACTACAGCACTGTGATTGAATTGGCAGAAGGCATTAAGGTAAGGTTTACGGACGCAGGACATTTGCTGGGTTCCTCCAGTATTGAAATTTGGATTCAGGAAGGGGACGAAGAGCGCAAGCTGGTATTTTCCGGTGATATCGGAAATACAGAGCAGCCCTTAATCAAAGACCCGGAATATCTGGACAGTGCGGATTATGTTATTATGGAGTCTACTTATGGGGACAGAAGCCATGGGGAAAAGCCGGATTATGTGGGTGAGCTTGTAAAAATACTGCGAAGAACCTTTGCAAGAGGAGGAAACCTGGTTATTCCTTCCTTTGCAGTGGGCAGAACCCAGGAGATGCTTTATTTCTTCCGAAAAATCAAAGCAGATAATCTGCTTCCCGAATATGCAGATTTTGAAGTCTATGTAGACAGTCCTCTGGCAGTGCAGGCCACCAGTATTTTCAAAGAGCATTACCGGGAATGTTATGATGAAGAAGCCATGGATTTGATTAACAGAGGCATCAACCCTATTACCTTTCCCGGCTTGAAGCTTTCTATCACCAGCGATGAGTCCAGAGCCATTAATTTTAATGAGCAGCCAAAGGTTATTTTATCTGCCAGTGGTATGTGTGATGCAGGTCGTATTAAACATCATCTGAAACATAATTTGTGGCGAAGAGAATCCACGATTTTATTTGTAGGATATCAGGCAGTTAATACGCTGGGGAGAGCGTTGGTGGAGGGTGCAAAGGACGTTCATCTTTTCGGAGAGGAAATTCATGTAAATGCAGAAATTATCCGTCTGCCGGGAATCAGTGGTCATGCGGACAATGAAGGTCTGATGCGCTGGGCGGCAGCTTTTAAGGAAAAGCCGAAAAGAGTATTTGTAGCTCATGGTGATGACCAGGTGTGTGATATTTTTGCAAAACGTCTGGAAGATGAGCTGGGATATTCAGCCATGGCGCCTTACAGCGGTACAGAGGTGGATTTAATTACTAATGAGATTGTTAAAGAAACTGTGGGAATTGTTGTGACCCATGCAGAGCAGAAGGCAAGAAGCCGGAAAGCAGCAGGGGTATTTGCCAGACTGGTGGCAGCAGGCCAGCGGCTTATGGCAGTTATCCGTCATAATGAAGGTGGGGCAAATAAGGATCTGGCAAGATTTGCAGACCAGATTAATTCCCTTTGTGATAAATGGGACAGATGACAATTCAAAAGTTAAAAGAAAGGCAGAGAACTGCCTTATATAAAGCAGTGAGGCCAGACCTGAGTAGACAGAAGGTCTGACCTCACTGGAGCGGAACAGCAGAACACTGTTGCCTGCAGCATGTTATAGGGACAAAATCTCATATGGAAGCAAAAGAGTTTTGTTTTTCGGTTCTGCGTTCTGTTTTTAGAGGCTGTCTTTCTTTTCCAGTCCGTGCAGCCAGTCTGATTTCAGGAAATACAGAATAAAGGCAATGGAACTTAACGTCCAGGTAAGCGGATAGGCCCAGAAAATAACCCGTATGTCAGGAATAAACTTTACAGCAACGGAAATATAGGTTACGCGGATAATACACCAGCAGATAAGCATGACAAACATGGGAACCGTGGATTTTCCGGCGCCTCGCAGAATCCCGGCCATGCAGTGGGAAAATGCAAGGAGAAAGTAAAAAAGTGTAACCACATGAGCTTGGGCAGTACCGTAGGAAATTACTTTTGGCGTATCATTAAAGGCAGCAATAAAATAAGGGGAGAAGAAGTAAATCGCAACACCTACCAGCTCTGCAATGGTGATAGAGCAAAGCACCCCAAAGGCAGCGCCCTTTTTCGCCCGTTTGTATTCTTTTGCCCCAAGGTTCTGGCTGATGAAAGTAGTCAGAGCCATGGCAAAACAGGTAATCGGAAGGAAGCCGAAGCCTTCAATTTTAGAGTAAGAGCCGCAGCCTGCCACAGCCATTTGTCCGAATTTGTTAATGTTAGACTGTACAACCACATTTGCCAGAGAAATAATGGAGTTCTGCAGACCGGCAGGCAGTCCATTGCTGACAATCTGTCTGAGCATCAGCCAGTCCATGCGGATACGAGAGGGATAGATTCTGTATTCCTCCGGGCTTTTTAAGAGCTGACGCAGACATAAAAGCGCGCTGATAAACTGAGAGATAATGGTTGCCAGAGCAGCCGCGCCTACACCGAAATGAAAGCCTGCAACCAGGATTAAATCCAGCACAATGTTAATTACAGAGGAAATAATCAGGTAGATTAAAGGGTGCTTGCTGTCGCCCACAGACTGAAGAATTCCAACCAGGAAGTTGTACATGACAAAAGCCAGAGAACCGCAGAAATAAATGCGGAAATAGGTAACAGAATTTGGCAATACGTCAGCAGGAGTACCCATAAGCACCAGAATCTGAGGTGCGGCAAGGACGCCAATAAGGGTAAGCAGAATACCGGATACAATGCCAAGAGCCACAATGGTATGGATTGCTCTCTGCACCATATCAAATTTTTTTGCCCCAAAATATTTGGCAACCACTACACCGGCGCCGATAGCAATGCCGTTGAAAAATCCCACCATAAGAAAAATCAGATTTCCCGACGAGCTGACTGCAGCCAGTGCGCTGCTTCCCAGAAAATTTCCCACAATCAGAGAGTCAGCAGTGTTGTAAAGCTGCTGAAACAAATTTCCAAAGAAGAGTGGAATGGCAAAAGCAATGATTCTTTTCCAGATGGAGCCGTTTGTCATAAGAGTAGCTGAAGAATTTTTGTTCATAATTGTGATGCCTCCGTTTTAATACTATAATACAGTATAAGAGCAGAAAAGAAGAAAAGCAAGATGTTATAAAAGGAGAACAGTATTATGGTTATATCAGATTTGCATATACATTCCCGGTTTTCCAGAGCAACCAGCAAAGAAGGAGATCCGGAGCATTTAGATCTCTGGGCAAGAAAAAAGGGGATTCACATTATTGGAACAGGGGATTTTACCCACCCATCTTGGAGAGAAGAATTAAAAGAAAAGCTGGAACCGGCAGAGGAAGGTCTATACAAGCTGAAAAAGGAATATCGAATACAGGAGGAGGGCGTCCCGGATACCATGGAACCCCGTTTTGCTGTCACCGGAGAAATCAGTTCTATTTATAAAAAGGGAGATAAGGTTCGCAAGGTACACAGTCTTTTGCTGCTTCCGGGCCTGGAGGAGGCAGATATGCTGTCAGCCAGGCTGGAATTGATTGGAAACCTTCATTCAGACGGAAGGCCGATTCTGGGTCTGGACTGCAGGGATTTGTTGGAAATTATGCTGGAAACTGTGCCGGAGGGAATTTATGTGCCAGCGCATATCTGGACGCCTCACTTTGCTATGTTTGGAGCATTTTCCGGGTTTGATTCTGTGGAGGAATGTTTTGAAGACCTGACGCCCTATGTTCATGCTGTGGAAACCGGACTGTCCTCAGATCCGCCTATGAACTGGAGGGTTTCCAATCTGGACAGATATCAGCTTATTTCCAATTCAGATGCACATTCTCCTGCGAAACTGGGACGAGAGGCAAATCTTATGGAAATAGAGCTATCTTATGACAATCTGAAAAAGGCAGTGGAAACAGGAGAAGGGTTGTATGGAACCATTGAATTTTTTCCGGAAGAGGGAAAATATCATTATGACGGACACAGAAAATGCCACTTATGCCTGACGCCAGCCCAGACCAAAGCCTATGGTGGGAAATGCCCGGTGTGCGGAAGAAAGCTGACCATAGGCGTAGAGCATCGTATAGAGGCTCTTGCAGACCGTCCGGAAGGATATGAAAAGCAGAATCGAAAGCCCTTTGAAAATTTAATGCCCCTGCCTGAAGTTCTTGCAGAGGCGACCGGTCATTCTGCCGCAAGTATGAAGGTACAAAAGGAATATCGGAATATGCTGGAAAATCTGGGGGCAGAATTTGAGATTTTAAGAGAGGTTCCCATAGAAGATATTCAGAAAGCAGCAGGTACCAGAATTGCAGAGGGAATCCGCAGGTTAAGAAACGGCGAGGTAGAGCGCCACCCCGGATTTGACGGAGAATACGGCACAATCAGCCTGTTTCGGAAGCAGGAGTTGGAAGATACAGAAGGACAGCTTGACTTTTTCTCTTCTCTGGGAATTTCCCATGAGGGAAAAGCAGAAGAAGCTCTGAAAATGTTACTTTCGGGGAAAAAGCAGCTTTCTGAGGAAAAGGCACAGGGACAGGAAAAGGGAAACGCACGGAAAGAAAACATGCAGCGGGAAAATAAAAATTCTGCACAAAAGGGTCAGGTGGAAATTCTGAATATAAAACAGCAGGAAGCCGTAGAAGCGTTGGAGAGAACCATGGCAGTAATTGCGGGTCCGGGTACAGGAAAGACGAAAACTCTGATTTCCAGAATCCAGTATCTTATGGAACGCAGAAAGGTGAAGCCTTCGGAAATAACAGCCGTTACCTTTACCAACAAGGCAGCTCTGGAGATGCGGCAGCGCCTGCAGAGTCAGCTTGGTTCCAGGCGTTCTCTGAAAAATATGCACATAGGAACCTTTCATGAAATCTGTATAGAGCTTCTGCAAAAGCAGGGGCTGGAATTTACCATTGCAGATGAAATGCAGACAAGGGAACTGGCAGAGGAACTGATAGGGGAGTATGGACTGAACCTGAATGTGAAGCAGTTTCAAAGCAGTCTTTCTCTCATAAAGAACAGGCAGGAGCATCGGATTCCAAAGGGGGAAAGTCTTCCGGAAGCATGTGTCAGGCAGTATCAGGACAGGCTTGGCAGCTTAAAGGCGCTGGATTTTGATGATATTCTCACAGAAACTATCAGGCTTTTAAAGGATGATCCTAAAGTGAAGGGAAAAAGTTTTTCCTATCTGTTTGTAGATGAATTTCAGGATATTAATCCTGTACAGTATGAGCTAATGGAGCTTTGGAATCAGGGCGGCAGAGAGCTTTTTGTCATCGGAGATCCGGAACAGTCTATTTATGGCTTCCGCGGCTCTGACGCAGCATGTTTTGAGAATCTGCAGAAGGATTACCCGGAGACCAGGGTGATACGGCTGGAGGAAAATTATCGCTCAGTATCTTCTGTAGTGGACAGCGCTTTGGCAGTGATTTCTCAAAACCCCGGACAGGAGCGGAAGCTTCATGCGGTAAAAGGGGACGGAGAAAAAGTGCGGATTGTAGAAGCCTCCGGTGAAATGGCACAGGCCATTTTTGCAGCAAAGGAAATCAACCGCCAAATCGGAGGCATTGATATGCTGGACATTGAAAACAGCTTTGAGCGGGAGACCGAGCGCAGACAAAGGCGTTTTTCAGACATTGCTATTCTCTACAGAACCCATCATCAGGCGCGGCTTCTGGAAAAATGTCTGAAACAGGAGGGCATTCCCTATGTGATTGCAGGAAGAGATGAATTTCTGGATAGCTTAGAGGTACAGGGCTGTATCAGTTTTTTCAGAAGCATTTTAAACCCAAAGGATTTGCTTGCCAGAAGAGAGGCGCTGAAGCTTTTGTGGGATTTACCGGAAAACGCAGTGACCAGTCAGGTTTATGAAATCCAGAGAGAAACGTATGAGCCTCTTTTAAAGCGGACAAAGCCTCACAAGCTGATTCAGCGTTGGAGAAAGGAGATGAGGCAGGAGGAAGATGCGGCCATGGATTGCCTGGAGCGCATGGCAATTCTGCATAAAAATATGGGAGAGCTTTTGGAAACTTTAAGCACAGGTCAGGAAAGCGATATTCTTTGTTGCAGCGGAAAATCCTATGCGTCTGACGCAGTGACTTTGATGACCATGCATGGGGCAAAGGGGCTGGAGTTTCCTGTGGTGCTGGTTTTGGGCGCGCAGGAGGGAAAGGTTCCGCTGGAAAGCGCGGCTTATGAAACAGATATAGAGGAAGAGCGAAGACTGTTTTATGTAGGTATGACCAGAGCGAAGGAAGAGCTGATTCTGACTTATGCAGATAAGCCTTCCCCGTTTTTGGCAGATATCCCAGAGGCGTGTATCCGAAAGGAAAGAGCAGGGAAAGCGGCGAAAGAGAAGCAGGGAGAACAGATGAGTCTGTTTGAATTTCTTTAAGAAAAACAGGTAGAAAAAGGGGTATCATACGAAATAGCAGGAGTGCAGTTTCGTGTGATACCCTTTTGAAATCTGTACAGAAAGCTGTTTTACTGAGCCTTTGCTTCTTCCAGCGCTCTTGCCAGCTGGTCCGGACAGGAGGTTCCTCTTCCGTTGCAGTCCGTGCCTTTTAATCTGGCAATTACCTCGTCTACTTTCATTCCCTTTACAAGACTTGCGATTCCCTGGGTGTTGCCGTTGCAGCCACCGTTGAATTTTACGGATTTAACCGTATCGTTTTCTATTTCAAATTCAATAGAGCGTGAACATACGCCTTTTGTTTTGTATACAGCCATGCTGATGTCCTCCTTTGTTTTTCAAAAGTTTTCAAAAGCATTATAGCATGGCTGCCTCTAAAGGTAAAGGAAAGTTGTAGCCAAAAAAGGAAAAACAGTGTACAATAAGGACATTATGAAAAACCAGAATATGAGGTGAGAAAAATGAACAGAATTGGAATTATCGGAGCCATGGAAGAGGAAGTGGCAATTTTAAAAGAAAAAATGACAGAGGTTTCTGTGCTTGAGAGAGCAGGAATGGAATTTTTCAGCGGAAGATTAAGCGGACATGAGGTTGTTGTTGTCCGTTCCGGAATCGGAAAGGTCAATGCAGGTATCTGTACACAGATTCTGGCAGATAAGTTTGAGGTAGAGGCTGTCATTAACACAGGCATTGCAGGCTCTTTAAAAGCAGAAATCAACATTGGGGATATTGTACTTTCCACAGACACCATGCAGCATGATGTGGACGCAAGAGAATTTGGCTATGCCATTGGACAGATTCCCCGTATGGATACTTTGACTTTCCCTGCAGATGAAGGACTGCGAAGCCTGGCAGTAAGAGTGTGCCGTGAGGTAAATCCGGATATTCAGGTCTTTGAGGGAAGAGTGGCAAGCGGCGATCAGTTTGTGGCAGACCATGGAACAAAGGAAAAAATTATTCAGAACACAGAGGGATTTTGTACAGAAATGGAAGGGGCGGCCATTGGACAGGCAGCCTATCTGAATAAGCTTCCGTATCTGGTTATCCGTGCCATTTCTGACAAAGCAGATGACAGTGCACATATGGATTATCCTACCTTTGAAAAAGAGGCGATTCGCCATAGTGTAAGACTGGTGGAAGGCATGATGAAGGCGCTGTAAGATGCGAAAAAGATGTCGCAGAAGCCACGGATTTGTCGAGCGATTTTGGTTTGCAAACAGAACCGGGTGCTGTATAATAGTTTCACGGACAGGTATTTTGTAAGAGGACAGCCTGTCAGAAAAAGGGCAGAGTATCTGCCAAAAGGAGGAACTATGAAGTACCTGATTTTCTACCTGGGCGCCTGCCTTATGGGACTGGCAAGCCTTGTAAGTATGCTGGCAATTTACAGCAGTAACAAAAGAGTGTTGAGAGATTTAAAAAATCCGAGGGAAACAAAGGATAAGTGGTTAAGCGGCTTTATACAGGAGTATCAAAAGCTGTTAAAGGACAAGATAGAAATACATAACCCTTCCGTTTATGTAACAAAACGAATGAGAGGACGAAAGATAGCGCTGTGGAATATCCGTCAGATAAAAGGGATTTCATGGGGAACCTTTCTCCTCTCTTTTTTCTTTGTGGGAGTGGAGCTTGTACTTTTGCGTCAGGGAGAGAATATCATGGAGCCTGTTTTGTTTCCGGGAAGTGAAATGCCCCTTATGAGTCTTACCGTATTTACGGGAATCGGTATGGGGATTGTGCTTTTGCTTGTCAGACTTCTTGCAGGGACAGGATATCAGGAAGAAGAGCTGGAAACCAATCTCTTAGATTATGTGGAAAACTGCCAGAAAGAACCTGCGAAAATTATTTCTATAGAAGAGGGAAAGGCAGCAGGCAGCAGGGAAATCCGGGACAACAAAAGAAAGGAGCGGCAGAGCAGCGAAAAGAAGGAAAAGGCTGCACGTCAGATGGAGCAGGGAATTTTGGAGGCAGCGGCGACAGACAGCCGTTACAGTCATCTGCTCAATAAAGAGGAGGAAGAGATTGTAAAAGATGTGGTGAAGGAATTTCTAACTTGATAAACCATTATGAACCTGCTAAACTAGAGGGAGAAATTTTTACAAGTCAAAGGAGAAGAGAACATGGAAAATAAAGTTACGTTTGACTATTCAAAAGCAGTAAATGTTGTTGGCACAGAAGAAGTGGCAGCAATGGAAAAAATGGTGGAAGCAGCCAAAGAAGTGCTGGTATCCAAATCAGGACTGGGAAATGATTTCCTTGGCTGGATTGACCTTCCTGTAGACTATGACAAGGAAGAGTTTGAAAGAATTAAAAAAGCTGCAGAAAAGATTCAGAAGGATTCCGATGTACTGCTTGTTATCGGTATCGGCGGTTCCTATCTGGGAGCAAGAGCTGCCATTGATTTCCTGAATCACCCATTTTACAATAATCTGAGCAAAGAAAACCGCAAGACACCGGAAATCTATTATGTAGGAAACAACATCAGCGGTGCCTATGTAAAAGGTCTGGCAGAGGTAATCGGCGACAGGGACTTCTCCATTAATGTAATTTCAAAATCAGGAACAACAACAGAACCTGCTATTGCTTTCCGTGTATTCAAAGAAATGATTGAAGAGAAATACGGCAAGGAAGAGGCTGCAAAGAGAATTTACGCAACTACAGATAAAGCAAAGGGAGCGTTAAAGACTCTTGCAACAGAAGAAGGATATGAAACCTTTGTAGTACCGGACGATGTAGGCGGACGTTTCTCTGTCCTGACAGCCGTAGGTCTTCTTCCAATCGCAGTAAGCGGTGTATCCATTGATAAATTAATGGAAGGCGCAGCATCAGGAAGAGAGCTGGCTTTACAGAAACCATATGCAGAAAATGATGCTCTGCAGTATGCGGCAGTACGTAACATTCTTCACAGAAAAGGCAAATCCGTAGAGATTCTGGCTGACTATGAACCAACTCTTCACTATGTAGCAGAATGGTGGAAACAGCTTTACGGCGAAAGTGAAGGAAAAGACCAGAAGGGTATTTATCCTGCATCTGGTAGACTTTACTACAGATTTACATTCTCTGGGACAGTTTATTCAGGACGGCTCCCGCATTATATGTTTGAAACTGTTCTGGCAATCGAAGAGCCAAAGGACGATGTGGTTATCAAAGAAGCGGAAAATGATTTGGACGGACTGAACTATCTGGCAGGCAAAGGTATGGATTTCGTAAACAAGAGCGCTATGAACGGAACCATTCTGGCGCATACAGACGGAAATACACCAAACCTGATGGTGAAAATTCCACAGCAGAACGAGTTCTATTTAGGGACAGCTGGTTCTACTTCTTTGAGTTTGCATGGCGGCATCAGCGGATACCTGACAGGGGTAAATCCATTTAATCAGCCGGGCGTGGAAAGCTACAAGAAGAATATGTTCGCACTTCTTGGAAAACCGGGATATGAAGAACAGAGAGAAGAATTGCTGAAAAGATTATAATTTATAGTAAGAGAGAACTTTAAAATAAGGGGCTGCCTCCTCATGTGGCAGTCCCTGTTTTTGGCTCAAGTGAGATAACATACTTAGCTGGCTTATTTGTGCCAGTTTACTTGGAAAACCATGGTAGAATCACTGCCATTTGCATTACGATATAGTGGGAGAGTCTTGGAGTATTCCATTCTTTTTTCATGGGAAGGCAACATTTTTGAAGAATAGACAGACTTCTATCCTTATCTTTCTTACCAAAGCAAGTTGTAAAGGGGCATTATAGCACAGCCATTCCGGAAAATAAAACTGACGGGTAACAGTTTCATATACATCTGCGAAAAAAGTCTGCGTCATTCTCTCGTTTTTCCTGTAATGCGATTTCCAGCATATTTACTAAAGCAGTTTGTATATCAGTTATACTTTAATTATTACGATGTTCCCATTTTTCTGCATCTTGATATCGTTCCTGTCGTTGGTAAAGGATAGCTAATTGGCTCTTCTTTGGTCTATTGCAGAAAATGGCAATGAATTTATAAGTTCCTCTGCTTTTGAAAAATCTCCTCGATTTCGTGAATATGAAATCAACATACTGGTTGCAGTATCTCTTATTTCAGGAATTTCACTTGTGGCTAAGCGATTATAAAATGTTTCATATATTTCTTGATATTGCTCAATTGCAGATACATTGTAAAGAGTAAGTGCGCCCTCTAAATAAAGAACGACCGAATATATCAATCTATCGCAAGTGGGATATTCATGTATTTTGTTGATTGCTTTTTGAAAAGCGGTATCATAATCATGTTCCTGAACGGTCTTATCGACTTCATCAACAAAATTTTCAATTTCTATATCTGTTAAATCGTCATTGAAAGACATTAACGTATTCAAGTCGATTTTAAGCAAACGTGCTAATGCTGGTAGAAGGGTTATATCGGGATAAGTGATCCGTTGGGTGTACTTATTGGAGGCGAAAAATGAATAAAAAGAATGAAGTAAAAAGGAAAAATGAAAAAGTGATAAACAACTGGTTCCAAAAGGGAACAGATAAGGACTGGTGGATGTGGAGAATACTCCTATGGGAAATTGGCTTCAAGAGTGGCCTTGGGCATGGAACTCTTATAACAGTTCCATTCCGTGGAATCAGTGGACAGATAACAGAAGTAAACCTTTTTCTAACAAATTTAAAGAAGAAAAGCGTACGCAGAATGTTTTTACAAATACAGTGTTAGCCGATTTTATTTTGCTTTGTATAAAAGAAAAGGGAGAAAATAGGATTGATTCTTATTTTTTGGAAAAGGCAGTTTCTATAGTCAGGAATTCAAAATATTTATGTGGACGGGAAGAATACTGTTTGGGAAAAGACTCTTCAAAAATATCTCTTCAATGTACGAACGATAATGAGATTAAAGAGTGTTATAATGGAATGAAAGATAAACGAAGATTTATTTATGGACAGATGGTGGAGAATTGTACAGTGGCATGGATTTTTCGTAACCTTCAATATATCGAAAAAAATTATTATTCAATTATCAGTTATAAAAATATACTATCTCAATATCCGGAAGAAAAGCAGAAATTAACAGTAGAAAAAATATATAAGAAAATTATGGAATATGAAAAGCTTCCCTTAAAGAAACAATGTGACCTGAAGGAATTATTTTCATTATTTAATACATGCATTGAAGGTTATAACATTTCTGATGTGGCGGATAAAAAAGTAGCATATATCAAATGGTACACAGCGCATCTTTTTAATTGGCCGTTTTTTAAATCCTGTCTTCTTTATGTGAATCATTACGACGAATTTACCGTATATCAGATGGTTGCGTTCTGCTTCAGATATATTGCAGGCAATAGAATCAGATGACGAGGAGTTGTTAGCAGCAGTAGAATGTGGATAGAGTCATATCATTTTTATCACTAGGATATCTAAATCCATTTTTGGCTGTATTATTGGCGGAAATCCAGATGATATTGAAAAAAGCTGTTTTAGAGTTTTGCAAAAAATAAAGAACCCGTGTTATCAATACCGTATATGGTTGTTGCTTTGGAAACTTCATAGTCATTTGCATAAAGATGACTTATCAAAATATGAGAAAGAAATAAACGCTATTTATAGTGAAAATCAAGATAACCCTGGAAATTGGCAGTTTTAAATGCGGAGTATGTGTTGTATCGATACCATTATGGATATTGGGAAACCGTAATGATGTAAAAGAAAAAATTATAGCGCTGGCTAAGAACTTCATAGGGAAGAAAAACATTCCGGAATCTCTTGGAGATTATTTCAGAACTTTTTTTACATATGATGAAAAAGCTTCTCCGGAAGAACATAGGAAGGAGAATCCCTTTGCGTTATATTTAGAACTGAAAGGCTGGGGGGATTTTACTTCAGGTTCCTTTATATTTCCGGATAAGCCGAGTAAATCTCGTCGGATTTTTTCTGAGTATACCTTATTTCAGAGTCCTGGAGCTACTTTTTTTGTTGAATCATATTACGAAAAAAGAAGAAAAGAAATAATGGAATATTATGGCCTTTGGGAGCGCACTTCCAAAGAGTGTCCAAAAAGGATTGACGGTTAATACCGATTTTAAACGTTAAATCTTTATTTGGAAAAATTTCAGGTGCAGGTGTGGCTCGTATGAGTTGCATCTGCCTTTTGCCTTTACAAACGCAGTCCCCCCTGTTCTGCCCCTCCTCACATCTGCATATACTCTACAGACAACGGGAAGTTTCGGAGGAATCATGCAGAAAAAATGGTTAAAGGGAATCATGGCGCTTTGTATGCTCTGCGCTGTTTATCTGCTTGCCGGGGAAGGGGCTCTGCTGGTGGGAAAGACAGCCGGAGGCAGCAGAGGAAGCATAGTCATTGACAGTGGACACGGCGGTATAGATCCAGGAGTTGTGGGAATCGGAAAACTGGAAGAAAAGGACGTAAACCTGAAAATTGCCGGATACCTGGCAGAGTATCTGAAAAAAGAAGGATATGAAACAGTCATGACCAGAGAATCAGACAAAGGACTTTATGAGGAAGACAGCAGGAACAAAAAGGTGCAGGATATGCAGAACCGATGTGCGCTGATTAAAGAAACAAAGCCTCTTCTCACAGTCAGTATCCATCAGAACAGCTATCCGGACCAGTCTGTGTGCGGTCCTCAGGTGTTCTATTATTCCGGTTCTGTAAAGGGGGCACAGCTGGCAAAATGCATTCAGCAGGAATTGAATACCCAGCTTGAGGCAAAACGTCCCAGAGTGGAAAAGGCAAATCAGACCTATTATCTCTTAAAGCGCAGCGAAGGAATTTTGAACATTGTGGAAACCGGATTTCTGACAAATCCCAGGGAGGCAGAGCTGCTGGGAACCAAGAAGTATCAGAAAAAGTGTGCAAAAGCCATTTGTGACGGAATTTTAAATTTTTTAAAAACGGTAGAAAAGGAAGCGTGAAATATGGTATGATAGGGAACGTAAGAGAAACGAAGCTTATGAGAGAAGAGGGTGCGGATTGAAAACAAAGATAGTCAGGGTAGACAAAGAAAACCCGGATAAGGAAATACTTCAAAAAGTGGGAGAAACTATCAAAAAAGGCGGTCTGGCTGCATTTCCCACAGAAACCGTGTACGGACTGGGCGGCGATGGCTTAAATGCCGGTTCCTCACAGAAAATTTATGCAGCAAAGGGCAGACCCTCTGACAATCCGCTGATTATACACATTGCGGACATGGAGAGTCTGGAAAAGATTACAAAAGAGGTGCCGGAAAAAGCAAAGCTTCTGGCAGAAAAATTCTGGCCCGGACCTCTTACGATGATTTTTAAAAAGAGCGACTGCGTACCATATGAAACCACAGGCGGGTTGGAAAGCGTAGCTGTGCGTATGCCCAATCATGCGGTAGCTCTGGGGTTAATCCGGGCAGGCGGCGGCTTTATTGCAGCGCCAAGCGCCAATACTTCCGGGCGTCCAAGTCCCACCAGTGCAGCCCATGTGGCTGAGGATTTAACCGGGAAAATAGACGTACTGGTGGACGGCGGTGAGGTTGGAATTGGTCTGGAGTCTACCATTGTAGATTTTACAGAGGAAATTCCGGTAATTCTGCGTCCGGGTTATATTAACCAGTCCATGATAGAAGCTGTGATTGGAGAGGTGCGCATGGACAAGGGTCTTCTCATTACAGATGAGAAAGTAAAGCCAAAGGCGCCGGGTATGAAATACCGTCATTATGCGCCAAATGCAGAGCTGACCATTGTCCGGGGAAGTACGGAAAAGGTTGTGAAGTATATTAATGAGCAGTGTCAGATGCTTCAGGCAGAGGGAAAGAAAACAGGTGTAATCGGAACCGATGAAACCAGGGAACGTTATCAGGGGTCTGTGGTAAAGAGCATTGGCACAAGACAGGACGAGGAAGGAATTGCAAGACATCTTTTCGGCATTTTAAGAGAATTTGACGAGGAAAAGGCAGACTGCATTTTTTCGGAATCCTTTGATACCCCTAGAATGGGACAGGCAATTATGAACAGACTGCTAAAGGCAGCGGGACACCATATTATTTATCTTTAAGGAGGAAGAACATGATAGCATTAGGCTGTGACCACGGCGGTTATGAACTGAAACAGGAGATTATCAAGTATCTCAAGGAGCATCAGTTGGCTTATAAGGATTTTGGCTGTGACAGTACAGAGGCAGTGGATTATCCTGTTTATGCAAGAAAAGTAGGAAAGGCGATTCAGGACGGAGAATGCGATAAGGGAATCCTGATTTGCGGTACAGGAATCGGTATTTCTATTGCGGCAAACAAGATGAAGGGAATCCGTGCAGCCCTTTGTACAGACTGCTTCTGTGCAGAGGCAACCAGAGAGCATAATGACGCTAATGTACTGGCGCTTGGCGGCAGAGTGGTAGGACCGGGACTTGCTGTAAAGATTGTAGATACTTTTTTAAATACAGAATTTTCCCATGCAGAAAGACATCAGAAGCGAATTGACTTGATTGAAAAATAATCACACAAAGACAAAGGAGAAGTAAAATGGCAAAAGTATTAGTTATGGAGCACCCGCTGATTCAGCACAAAATCGGAATTATCCGCAGAAAATCCACAAGCTCAAAGGAATTTCGGGAGCTGGTAAGTGAAGTTGCCATGTTCATGGCTTATGAGGCAACCAGAGAGCTGAAACTTGCTGATGTGGAAATTGAAACACCGATTACAAAAACAACGGTAAAAGAGCTGGCGGGAAAGAAAATGGCAGTTGTGCCGATTCTCCGCGCAGGTCTTGGCATGGTAGAAGGTATGCTGACCATGGTACCGGCTGCAAAGGTGGGGCATATCGGACTTTACCGCGACCCGGAAACCTTAAAGCCGGTGGAATATTACTGCAAGCTTCCGGCTGACTGCGGAGAGAGAGAGGTTTTCGTTACAGACCCAATGCTGGCAACCGGCGGTTCTGCTGTGGCAGCCATTACCATGCTGAAGGAAAAGGGCGTAAAAAACATTCATTTTATGTGTATTCTGGCAGCGCCGGAAGGTGTAAAAGCGCTGTCTGAGGCGCACCCGGACGTGGATATTTATATTGGGGCCCTGGATGACCACTTAAATGACCACGGCTACATTGTACCGGGACTTGGAGATGCAGGAGATCGTATTTTTGGAACAAAATAAGAGGTGAAGGGTATGAAGGGAAAACGAGATGGATATATTTCATGGGACGAGTATTTTATGGGCGTGGCAAAGCTTTCAGGCATGCGCTCCAAAGACCCCCATTCTCAGGTAGGAGCGTGTATTGTCAGCCAGGACAATAAGATTCTGTCCATGGGATATAACGGATTTCCTATGGGGTGTTCGGATGATGAGTTTCCCTGGGCAAGAGAAGGGGACGAGCTGGATACCAAATATTTTTATGTGACCCACAGTGAGCTGAATGCGATTTTGAATTACAGAGGCGGCTCTTTAGAGGGGGCAAAGCTATATGTGTCCCTGTTTCCCTGCAATGAATGTGCGAAAGCCATTATTCAGGCAGGAATTAAAACCATTGTCTACGAATGTGACAAGTATGCGGATTCTCCGGCAGTAAAGGCATCCAAGCGTATGCTGGACGCGGCGGGAGTCCGTTATTATCAGTACACCCATACCGGCAGAAAGCTGGAACTGGAAGTGTAAGCATGTAAGACAGGAGAAAATCCCGGCAGCGGTTTTGCCGTAAGACGTATGTCTGTCCGTGAACAGGGATAGTCATAAAACAGAAACCGCTGCCTGTGGGATTTCAGATTTTTTCTATTTTTTCTTTCTTTTTCTGAGTAGAATATCAAAAATATTCCATTTTTCTTTTTTTCAGAAAGTTCCCCGTTTTCTATAGAAGCATTATGAATCCATAAAACATATTGAAATACTAGGTTAATTTGAGTATAATCGGACATGTGGAGGAAATAAGACAAGATGAAAATTTCAACAAAAGGAAGATATGCCATTCGCCTGATGCTGGATTTGGCAACCAATAATTCCGGCAATCCCATACGTCTGAAGGACGCGGCAGCCAGACAGGGAATTTCCGAAAAGTATCTGGAACAGATTATCAGCGTATTGAATAAGGCAGGGTATGTGCGAAGTATCCGCGGACCTCAGGGAGGTTATATGCTGCAGCGGGCGCCAGAAGAATATACCGTAGGCATGATCCTGCGGCTTACAGAGGGCAGCCTTGCGCCGGTGGAATGTGCGGAAGAAGAATTTGCAGCCTGCAGCAGGGGAAATGAATGCGTAACCAGAATACTCTGGAAAAAACTCAATGATGCCATAAACAGTGTGGTAGATGAGGTTACTTTGGAAGATTTAATCAGCTGGCAGGCAGCAAAGGCGGACGAGTATGTCATATAAGAAGATAAAAAAGACAGTGAAAAACTTTAATATAGAGGAAATCTGCAATTCCGGTCAGTGCTTCCGCATGGAAGCCATGGAAAACGGAAGGTACAGAGTTCTGGCAAAGGACCGCTGTCTGGAAATAGAACAAAAGGGAGAGGTCTGTACCTTTTTCTGTGAAGAGGCAGATTTTGAAACTTTTTGGAAGCCCTACTTTGATTTGGAAAGAGATTATGCCCTCTGTATTTCTAAAATTCCGGCAGAGGATTTGTATTTGACAAGGGCTGCCAGATTTGGAAGCGGTATTCGGATTTTGAAGCAGGATTTATGGGAAATGATTGTTTCCTTTTTGATTTCCCAGCAGAATAATATTGTGAGAATCCGGCGGTGCATTCAAAATATCTGTGAGAAATACGGAGAAGAAAGGCCGGATATGTATGGAAATACTTATTACAGTTTTCCCAAGCCGGAGGTTCTGGCAGAACTGGACGAGGACGAACTGAAAGCCTGTAATCTGGGCTACCGCAGCAAATATGTGGTGCGGACGGCGAGAAGCGTGGTAACGGAAGAAATCAATCTGGAGAAGGTGGCAAAAATGGATTATGCTGCCGCAAAGGAGGAGCTTTTAAAGCTGTTTGGCGTGGGAGAAAAGGTGGCAGACTGTATTTGTCTGTTTGCCTTGCATCAGATGCAGGCGTTTCCTGTGGATACCCATATCCGTCAGGCGCTGGAGCAGAATTATGCAGACGGTTTTCCCATGGAACAATATGAAGGTATGCAGGGAATCCTGCAGCAGTATATTTTTTATTATGAGCTGAAAGGCAAGAAAGAACAGGAGAACGTATGAAGTTAGAATTTAAACCCATTGATGTGGAAGCGATTGAGGAATTGAATCCTTATTTTTGTAAACGTCCCAATAAGACCTGTGACAGTGTGCTTTTGGACAGTTATTTATGGAGAATTTATTATCAGGTGCGCTATGCAGTCAGCGATAATAAGGCGATACAGTGGTTGATGGAACACGAAGGCGTGGTAAGCAGCGCCATGCCCATTTGTGAAGAACAGGATTTGGAACATTATTTTGAGGAGCTTGTACGTTATTTTAACGAAGAGCTGCACAAGCCTCTGATTATCAACCTGGCTGATGAAGAAGCTGTGAAGGCGTTAAAGCTGGAAGAGCAGACAGACCGCTTTCTGGTAACAGAGCAGGAAGATTTAAAGGATTATTTATATGACGGAGAGAAACTGCGTACCCTTTCCGGGAAAAAGCTGCATAAAAAGAAAAACAACCTGAATTCTTTTATGAAAAATTATGAAGGCAGGTTTGAGTACCGCAGTCTTTGTTGCTCAGACCGAGATGATGTGTGGAAATTTCTGGACAGATGGAGAGAGGCAAAAGGAGAGGAAACCGAGGAGCATCTGGACTATGAGGTGCATGGAATTCACGATATCCTGAAAAACTGTTCCAGCTTTCAGGTGCGTATGGGCGGTGTGTATATTGATGATAAACTGGAGGCCTTTACCATTGGAAGTTATAATTCCTTTGAGGATATGGCGGTGATTCATATTGAAAAGGCAAATCCGGAAATCAGAGGTCTGTATCAGTATATTAACCAGCAGTTTTTAGTCCATGAATTCCCGGAAGTGCATTTAATTAACAGAGAGGACGACCTGGGAATCGAAGGTTTAAGGAAGGCCAAAATGTCCTACAATCCACTGGATTTTGCACGGAAATACGAAATCCGGCAGATTGATTTTCAGGGAGAATAAGGTCTTGGAAAGGAGCGGATAAGATGCTTCATTATTTAAATAAAGAGGAAAAGAACCGAAGCAGAGAGCTTTGGGAACAGGCGTTTCCGGAAGATTCGGATTGTTTCCGGGATTATTATTATACAGAGAAGACCAGGGATAACAGGCTGCTGGTTCTGGAAGAGGGGGGACAGATTCTGTCCATGCTGCATCGCAATCCCTATCTGCTCCAGACGGGAGAAAAAACGGCGGTTTGCGATTATATTGTAGGCGTGGCAACGGACAAAAACAGCAGAAGAAAGGGCTATATGAGGCAGCTTATGGAAAAGGCGCTGAAGGATATGAGAGAGGAGGGCATGCCCTTCTGTTTTCTCATGCCTGCCTTTGAAGCCCTGTATCTGCCTTTTGATTTTACTTATATTTATAAAAAGCAGAGCCGGGAGCTGCAACAGGAGAAATTCTCCAATCTGCAGCTTAGAAGAGCGGAGAACAGAGATTTGCAGGCAGCCGCTGCTTATATGGAAGCCTGGCTTTCCAAAAGATATGAGGTCTATGCCAAAAGAGATTTCTCCTATATAGAAAGACTGAAAAGAGAAATCGAAAGTGAAAACGGCTGTCTGGAGCTTTTGTTTGAAAAAGATACCCTTGCGGGAATGAAGGCTTACTGGGGAATGGACAAGCCGGAGGAAAGACTGCTGTTTTGTGAAGAAAATTACAGTCGGCTTCAGGGAGAAGCTACTCCTGCCATTATGGGAAGAATTGTCAATCTGCCGGAGTTTCTTTCCTGTATCCGTTTAAGAGAAACGGCGGAAAAGGAGGAATATACGGTAATTTTGGGGGTTGAGGACAGAATTTTACCGGAAAATGCAGGCCTTTGGAAATGGACGCTCAACCGGAGCAGCTCTGGGGCAAAAAGGATTTGCCCAAAAGCAGAGGAGAAGTCAGAGAGCAAAGAAAAGGCAGATATTTCCCTTGAGATTTCAGAGATTACAGCCTGGCTTTTCGGGTATTCTGTTCCGGATTCCCTGGGAGTCTGGAGAGAGCGGATCCGTCCGTTTTGCGGCGTATTTTTAGACGAGATTGTGTGAAAAACAAGTAGCATTACAACCGTACAAGTATGTATAATAGAGGTTAAGAAGAATTCGTAAGCCATAAGGAGGTTACATACATGAGTTTGGAAGCAAATAAAAGTACGGTAGTAAACGGAAAGGCGGTTCTGGGTATTGAGATGGGCTCTACCAGAATCAAGGCAGTTCTGGTAAATGAGAAAAATGAACCTATTGCATCAGGAAGCCATGAATGGGAAAATCAGTTGGTAAATAATATCTGGACTTACAGTGAGGAAGCAATTTGGAAGGGAATCCAGGACAGCTATCAGGACATGGTAAGAGATGTAAAGGAAAAATACGGCGTACCGGTAAAAAAACTGGCTGCATTGGGTTTCAGCGCAATGATGCATGGTTATATGCCCTTTGATAAAGCAGGAAATCTCATGGTGCCCTTCCGTACCTGGAGAAACACCATGACCGAGCAGGCAAGTGAAGAGTTGACACAGCTTTTTGCCTACCATATTCCTCAGAGATGGAGCATTGCACACCTGTATCAGGCAATCTTAAACAAAGAAGAGCATGTAAAGGATATTGACTTTATGACAACTCTGGAGGGCTATGTACACTGGAAATTAACAGGGGAAAAGGTACTTGGTGTAGGAGAAGCCTCAGGAATGTTCCCTGTAGATATGAATATCCGTAATTATGACAAAAAGAGAATGGAGCAGTTTGATGAGTTGACAGCGCCTTACCATTTTCCGTGGAAACTGGAGGATATTCTGCCAAAGGTGCTCCTGGCAGGAGAAGAGGCAGGAAGACTGACCGAGGAAGGTGTGAAATTGCTGGATATTACAGGAGAGCTGGAAGCAGGCGTACCGCTTTGTCCGCCGGAAGGCGATGCCGGAACCGGTATGGTGGCAACCAACAGTGTGGCGCAGCGTACGGGAAATGTGTCTGCCGGAACTTCTGTGTTTGCCATGGTGGTTCTGGAAAAAGAGCTGTCTAAGGTATATCCGGAGATTGATTTGGTAACAACTCCTACCGGGAATCTGGTGGCAATGGTACACTGCAACAACTGTACCTCTGACTTGAATGCCTGGGTGGGAATTTTTAAAGAATTTGCGGAAAGCATGGGCATAAAGGTGGACATGAACCGGCTTTTTGAAACCCTGTACAGAAAGGCAATGGAAGGGGACGCAGATTGCGGCGGACTTTTGGCGTACAATTATTTCTCAGGCGAGCATATTACAGGATTTGAAGAAGGACGCCCCATGTTTGTCCGTACACCGGAGAGTAAATTTAATCTGGCGAACTTTATGAGAGTGCATCTTTTTACTGCTCTTGGCGCACTGAAAACAGGTATGGATATTCTGTTAAAAGAAGAGGGCGTAAAGCTGGATAAAATTCTGGGACACGGCGGTTTGTTTAAGACAAAAGGTGTGGGACAGAATCTTTTAGCAGGCGCAATCAACACCCCTGTTTCTGTTATGGAAACAGCAGGAGAGGGCGGCGCCTGGGGCATTGCAGTGCTGGCATCTTATCTGGTGAATAAAGAGGAAAATGAAACTCTGGAGCAATATCTGGACAACAAGGTTTTCGCAGGACAGGAAGGCGTGGAAGTACAGCCGGACGAAAGAGATGTAAAGGGCTTTGACGCCTTTATGGAGAAATATGCGGCAGGACTTGCCATTGAGAGAGCTGCTGTAGATCATCTGAAATAAGAAAAAAGAAATAGGAAATAAAAAAGACTGCCCCGTGCAGCGCATATCAGGAATATTTCTGATTGCTGCTTCACGAGGCAGTTTTTTATGGCGCCATTCCTTTTTTGAATCGGGTAAGGAATGGAAAACTTCCCGGTCGCGTTGGCCTTTTGAAAGAACCGGGCAGTTTTGGCAGTCTGGGAAGAGATACCTGCACAGAGGATACGGCATTTACAAACCGGGTTGGCAGATTCCCTGCCAGCAAAAAGGTAAGCGCCACACAGGAAACCAGAAGCAGAGCCGTTTCTCCGGGAGTATTTATGCTTTTAAGCAATGGTGTTTCCTTCAGCGCACTGTAAATCATTCCGTGGAACAGGTAAATCGGCATGGTGCGGACACCCAGCACAGAGAAAAAGTGCTGTTTCCGTGGAATAAACGCACACAGGGCAAACAGCGCCAAAAAGGAAATCGCATAGCAGCCTGCCCGAACCAGAAGCCCCTCTATGCCGGGCATGTTCATATCCTGATAAGAATATCTGCCGTAAAAAATAAAGGTGGTCAGTTCTGTACCGGAAAGGGCAGTCAATCCCAAAAACAGAGCTACAAAGGCAGACAGACCAAAAGTAAGGGCTTTCCAGTGCCTGCGCAGGGCTTCAAACCAGCTTTCCTGAAAATAGTAGCCTGCAAGGAAAAAGGGGTAGAACACCAGCGTCCTTGGAATACTGAAAAAGTTGCCAAGTTCCGTAAATCCAACAAGCAGTCCTGCAGTAAAAGCAATAAACATATTTCCCGGTATTTTCCGAACATATGGAGTCAGGACTCTCCAGAAAAACAGAGCCATGAGATACCACAGGGAAAATTTAGGACGGTTTAAATATAGCCCAGTTTCCTTATGTATAATGAAAACATACAGAAAATAGTATAAAAATTCGTAGACAAAATAAGGAATCACCAGCTTCTGAATCAGCTTTTCAAAGCCCATGTCTTTTTTGGAAAAGAAGCCTGAGATAAAAATAAAGGCAGGCATATGGAAGGAAAAGATAATCCATTTCAGCGCTTCCAGAAAAGCATTGTTGGTGTGGCAGGGCTCAATGAAATGTCCTGTGACAACCAGCAGAATCAACAGGGCTTTGTAATTGTCTAAAAAATAATTTCTTGATTTCGTTGACATAATCTTCACTTTCATATTATTATGAGTAGTATAGTTCATAAATGAGCAATAAATTGTTCATAATTTTAACATGGAAACTATCATACAACTGATTTTTAAGAATTGCAAATAGAAAAAAATAAGGATAGAATCGCACTTTTCGTATATTTTTCTATAAAAAGAAAAGACGGAAGTGCAAAAAACCATAGATTTGTAAAAAGAAGCAGAGAAAGGACAGGACTATGAGTGAACGTCGTACAAGAAGAGAACGGGAAGAAGAGGAAAGAAGATTAGAACTGGAAAGACGCAGAAGAATTGCAAGAGCAAGAAAAAGACGTCAGCAGGTCAGACGCCGGAAACTGATGCTTGCCGGAACAGGCCTGGTTCTGCTCATCGCAGGGGTAACTGCGGTAGGCTTTGCCATACATGGAAAAATAGAAGCAAAAAAGGAAAAAGAAGCCCAGCAGCAGCAAAAAGAGGCGGAAGCAAAGAAAAAGGCAGAGGAAGAGCAGAATACCTTACATATGGTTGCGGCAGGGGATAATCTTATTCACGATGCCATTATTGACGCAGGGAAAGAAAATGACTGGAATTTTGATTTCCTGTATAAAAATGTAAAAGATATTATCAAAGATGCGGATTTGGCGTCTGTAAATCAGGAAACCCCTTTTGTGAAAAGCCATGAGGAAGCAGCAGGGTATCCTGATTTTGCCACGCCCACAGAGGTAGGCGACGCGCTGGTAAAGGCGGGCTTTGACATTGTGACACAGGCCACCGAGCATGCTTTTGACCAGCAGGAGGACGGTATTGCGGCTTCGGTATCCTTCTGGACAAAGAATTATCCAAAGGTATCTCTTCTGGGTATTCACAGCAAGGAAGAAGAGCGGTATCAGATTCTTGAGAAGAAAAACTTTAAGGTGGCGGTGATGAATTACAGCTGTATGCTAAGTGAGAATCACAGTATCCCTGAGGACGAAGAATATATGGTGGATACCTATTCCGAGAAAAGAGTTGCCGCTGATTTGGAAAGCGCGAAAAAAGAAGCAGATGTTACCATTGTATATCTGCACGGAGGAAAATCAGACACGCCGGAGCCGGACGAAAAGCTGCAGACGAGAATTGATTTTCTGGCAGAGGAGGGTGCAGACATTGTAATTGCCTCTCACCCGCATATTTTGAAGGGATATGAACTGAGAGAAAGACCGGATGGGGAGGATATGCTGGTATATTATTCTCTGGGAAATTTTGTCAGCAATCAGTCTTCGCTGGAAAACCTGCTGGGCGGTCTGGCAGATTTCACCTTAAAGAAAGATGCAAAGACAGGGGAAGTGACTATTGAAGACTATGGTCTGATTCCGGTAGTTATGCATTATAATTCTGATTATACAGAAGTCGGAGTGTACCAACTGGAGGACTATACAGAGGTTCTGGCAAAGGACCATGGTATCCATGAGGTAAATGAAGAGGCAACCTTTAGCCGGGCGGCTCTTGAGAGCGCGGCGGCAAAAATCGGGGAGCTGACCGTGGGAAGCAGTCTGTCTGATGAGGACGGGGACAGCGGGGATTCTGACAGCAAGGACAGCAGCCGGAATACAGACGGTGATTCTGACAGCGAGGACGGCAGCCGGAGTACAGACGGCGATTCCGATGACGAAGACAGCAGTCAGAGTGCAGGCGATGATTCTGATGGGGAGAACCGCAGTCGAAATACAGATGGCAGTTCAGACAGTGACGGGGAACAGGACTACGAATAAAAGTTCATCAACGTTTTAATCCTTTGTTTTTTCCACATAGCAGTCCGGGGAATAGGGCAGAATTGCCTTGTAGGAATTTAATTCTCCCTGGGTTTGGGGCAGTGTGGGAATCATGCCTGTGGCTTCCGTAGTGGCGCAGCCGTCCAGGTCGTTTGTAGATGTGGCTTCTACCCGGTATTTATCCTGGGAAGCCGCATCTTTTTTGCTGTTTTTCTGTTCCATAATAACACCTCCTGAAAGATAGAAAATCTGTGTGTTGTATAGTATGGCGGAAAAGAGAAAAATTATACGGATTGACAAATTTTTGTGAAATGACTATCCTGTATAAGGTATAAAAAAAGAAGAGGTATAGAAAATGGAAAAAACTGAAAATGTAATGGGAACGAAAAAGGTACTTCCTCTTTTGGTTTCCATGTCTGTGCCGCCTATGATTTCCATGCTGATTCAGGCACTTTATAATATAGTAGACAGCATGTATGTGGCAAGGGTCAGCGAGGACGCCCTGACTGCGGTGTCTATTGCGTTTCCCTTGCAGAATCTGATTATTGCCGTGTCCTGCGGTTTTGGAATCGGCTTAAATGCCTGCGTGGCAAGAGCCTTAGGGGCAAAAGACGAAAAGGAAGTAAAGTCAGCGGCTGCCCATGGATTCTGGTTCTGTGGGGTTCACTGGCTGCTGTTTGTGTTGATGGGACTGTTTCTCACAGGACCGTTTTTAAGAGGATTTACGGATAATCCTGAAATCTATAAAATGAGTTGTCAGTATACCCGGATTGTGCTTTGCTTTAGTATTGGAAGTATGTATCATCTGTATTCTGAAAAACTGTTTCAGGCAACGGGAAATATGGTCTTGCCTATGATTTTCCAGGGCGTGGGGGCCGTGTTTAATATTATCTTAGACCCGATTCTTATTTTTGGCTGGTTCGGTCTGCCTGCCATGGGCGTGTCAGGCGCAGCCATTGCCACAGTGGCGTCCCAGATTCTGGCGGGAATCCTGTCTATGACATTTTTTGTGAAGAAGTGCAAAGAGGTTCCCATTTGTTTAAAGGGATTTCGGCTGGACAAAACCATGCTGTGGAAGATTTACACAGTGGGAATTCCCTCTGCCATAATGATGTCCCTGCCGTCTGTGCTGGTGGCAGCTTTAAACTCTGTGCTGGCAGCCTTTTCTGCCACAGCCATTGCCGTGTTCGGGCTGTATATTAAGATTCAGACCTTTGTATACATGCCTGCCAATGGCGTGATACAGGGAATGCGCCCGATTATGAGCTATAATTACGGGGCAAAAAACCGAAAGAGAATGAAGGAAACCTTAAAGGCGAGTATTCAGGTTACAGGTGTGATTATGGCGTTGGGTACAGTGCTGTTTCTGGCATTTCCCCAGGTAATTATGAAATTGTTTGACGCTAATGAGGAAATGATGAAAATCGGTGTTCCCATGCTGCGTATTATTGCAGCCGGATTTCTGATTTCTACGGTTGGCTGCGTGTTATCCGGTGCGTTTGAGGCGCTGGGAAAGGGAGTACAGTCCCTCATAGTTTCTCTTTTGCGCCAGTTGGTGATTATTATCCCTCTTTCTGTGATTCTGGCAAAAACCATGGGGCTTTTTGGCGTGTGGATTACCTTCCCTGTGGCAGAATTTCTGGCAGCCGCAGTGGGCTGTGTGCTGTACGGAAGGTTTATGAAAAAGCTGACACTATAAATAGGAGGCGAAAAAATGGGTAAGCATAAGGAAAAGGAAATCAAGACAAACGCCATGCGTATCCTGGAAAAGAACAAGGTGCCTTATGAAGTGCTGCAGTATGAATGCGACGAGTTTATTGACGGTCTGCATACAGCTGAAAAAACAGGTGCGCCTGTGGAACAGTCCTTTAAGACTCTTGTGGTG
Organism: Blautia argi; assembly: GCF_003287895.1. Taxonomy (NCBI): domain Bacteria; kingdom Bacillati; phylum Bacillota; class Clostridia; order Lachnospirales; family Lachnospiraceae; genus Blautia; species Blautia argi. Next base: position 437,316 of record NZ_CP030280.1, read on the forward strand.
CAGGGGAAGAGCCGGGAGTATTATGTGCTGGTGATTCCCATTGCAGAGGAGGTGGACTTCAAGATTGCTGCAAAGGCAGTAGGGGAGAAGTCTGTGGAAATGATTCATGTGAAGGATATTAATAAGGTGACGGGATATGTCCGGGGCGGCTGCAGTCCTCTGGGTATGAAAAAGCAGTATACAACCGTGATTCACGAAAGCGCACAGGACTTTGATGAGATTTATGTAAGCGGCGGGAGAATCGGAACAACCTTAAAGCTGTCACCCAAAAAGCTGGCTGAGGTGACAGGGGCGAGGTTTTGTGAGATTACGGCGAAATAAACAGGATATAGAAAAAAAGAGAGAACTTTCAGGAGATTTTATCTTCCCGAAAGTTCTCTTTTTCCATGATATGGAAGAAGGTGCATTTTTTCGCCCTTTACATGAAATCCGAATCCAAGATTGTTTCCGGAATCTGTGGTGCAGCCGCAGTCTTCCTCATACAGCAGTTTAAATCCATTTTTCCTTAATTCTTCCCGGAAATAGCGGAGATTGAAATTGTTTTCCGAGCATTCCGGATACTGGCTCAAAAGCAGCTTCATGGATTTGGCAGCATGCTCAAAATAAAAATAAGTGCCAATCAGGTCTGCGTCTTTTTTCAGATAAGGCAGAAGTCGTTCATACAGAAAGCTGTTATGATAAAAGTTGTGCTCATTGGCAGCAAAAAAATCCAGGTGCACGTCAATGCATTCCGGCTTCAGGGGAAAGCGGGTGCTGCTGTCCGCCAGATACAAAATATTCAAATCCGGGCGCTGTTTTTCAATGAGATGCTTGTACATCAGCAGAGTTTCCGGGTATTTGTCAATCACAAGATACAGGCTGTCTTCCGGGAGGGCAGCCAGATGATTGTGCATGAAAAACCAGGCATTGATATAAGTTTCCGCAATCACCTTTCCGCGGAGATTTGTTTCCTCCATTTGCTTTAACATCTGCTGATAAGAGCGTTCAAACATGGTGATAAGCTCAGGAGGCAAATCCTTGTACAGTTCTCTGGTAATGTCCGGGGTATCGTGCAGGCTGGTATTTTTGTTTGGCGTCATGAGGATTCCGTTCTGAATCTGAGCCTGATAGCCGCAGCTGCAGGAAAGAGTGCCGCTGTAGAGAAAACGGGAATTCATCTCCACATCTTTCAGGGACAGAGGACTGCCGCACACAGGACAACACAAAAGAGGCAGGGCGGAAACAGGAACGCCTGTCTGAGGAATTTTGTCAGACTGATTTTCTTTTAAAGCTGCAATCTTTTTATCCAGTTGTTGGATAATTTCCTGTTTCCGGTTGATTTCCTGCAGGCAAAATTCCTGCTTTCCCTCATAAACAGCCTTTAATTCTTCGATGTCCTGGGAATCTGCAAGTCCGGAAATACGTTTGAGAGAAAGCAGCATATGAATTTCCCGGAGGGTAAAATCCAACTCTTTTAATTCCAGAATCCATTCCAAATCCTGAAGCACAGTTTTATTAAAAATATATTGTCCCCTGGGCTTTGGGGGAACTAAAAGCCCGTAATTAATATAATAATAAAGGTTATCCACAGAAATGTGGTATTGTCTGGATACTTCACCGATACGCATAAAAGAAACCTCCTGTTTTCTTAAAATCACTGTAGCATAAATCTGGAGTATACTCAAGGTTTTCGAAAAATATCCGGGAAAAAGACAGTTGACACAGGGGAAGCTAAAGGTTTTACAATTTTGCCAGAAAGAAGAACAGGAATCATAGATTGGAACAGGAGTGTGGGAATATGAAAATTTTAAAAGAGGCAGCAAAGAGAACAGAAGAGGACAGGAGAAATCTTACAGAAACGGTAAGTTGCATGATAGAGGAAGTAAGAAGCAAAAAAGACGAGGCTTTAAGAAAATACAATCTGCAGTTTGACGGCTGCACCAGAGAAACGCTCCGGATAAGCCGGAAAGAAATTCAGAAAGCATACAACCAGCTTACTTCTCAGGAAATCGAGGATTTAAGAACAGCGGCAGCTAATATAAGGGCGTTTGCAAAGGCGCAGAGAGAAACCATAAGACCGTTGACAAATTTCAGTCCCATGCCGGGGATTTTTCTGGGACACAGGATTATTCCGGTGGAATCCTGCTGCTGTTATGTGCCGGGAGGAAATTATCCCCTGTATTCTACTGCCCTGATGTTAATTATTCCTGCCAAAACAGCAGGGGTGAAGCGGGTAGCAGCCTGCTCTCCGGTGATGAAGGGGACGAATGAGATAAATCCTAAAACTTTAGTAGCCATGGACATTGCGGGAGCAGACGAAATTTACGCTGTGGGAGGCGCTCAGGCAGTAGCTGCGTTTTCTTATGGGACAGAGGAAATTCCGGCTGTGGATATGATTGTGGGACCCGGAAACCGTTTTGTGACAGAAGCGAAGCGTCAGTGCTATGGGCAGGTTGGAATTGATTTTGTAGCAGGTCCAAGCGAAGTAATGGTACTGGCAGATGGCAGCGGCACGCCGGAGGTGGTGGCAGCAGACTTATTGGCACAGTCTGAGCATGACCCCAATGCAAAGGGCATTCTGGTAACTACAGATGAAACATTTGCTAAAAAAGTCATGGCAGCAGTGGAAAAGGAATTGTGCCTGCTTTCTACTGCAGAAATCGCAGAAAAATCCTGGAATACTTTTGGAGAGGTGCTTCTGGCTGAAAGTGAAGAAGAGATGGCAGAACTGGCAAATGCCTATGCCCCGGAGCACCTGGAAATAAATATGCAGAATCCACAGGAAATGGCAGATAATCTGTATAATTACGGCTCTCTCTTTATCGGTGAAAATACGGCAGAGGTTTTCGGGGATTATGCTTCCGGAACGAATCACACCCTTCCTACCCTCCGAGCTGCCCGCTATACCGGAGGCGTTTGGGTTGGAACCTTCTTAAAAACCTGTACTTACCAGAGTATGACAAAGGAGGCCATGAAAGAATTGGCGCCCCTGGTAGCCAGACTAGCAGAAGGCGAGGGTCTGATGGGGCATGCAGAGGCAGCAAAAGTTCGGGAAAAGAAATAGAAAAAGAAACAAAAAATAAAAGCAAAGGCTGGGTCATTCGTCCCAGCCTTCATAGAATCGGATATTTACGGAAATATTCCGTACCACATCTCCGTCCTGCAAATCCATATCACTTTCATCTGACACGGAAGGAAGATTGCAGTCTTCTTCCGAAAGCTCCAGGCTCAGCCAGTTATAAGCAGCCTCGTTGGCATTGTCTACTGCGTCTTCCAGGGTGTCGCCTTTTGCATAGCAGCATTCCAGGTCAGGGAAATGCCCCTCATATGTTCCGTCTTCTGTTTTGCGGAAAACCGCAGGATATATAAATTTCATGAAAAAACTCCTCTCGTTCCTGTTATGAATAAATGTAAGATGCTTCTTTAAGGAGTATATAATAAATTTTAGAATGGGACAAGGGAAAATGTTTACACAACCCCGCATTTCGTGATAGTATGAATTGGAATTGAAAGTAAAGGAGGAATCCCTTATGGGTTCTTACGAAAGTTTTGCAAGGGTATATGACTTATTTATGGACAATATCCCCTATGACGAATGGTGTGGCTATCTCATCGGACTGCTGAAGGAATATAATATAGACGATGGGCTTGTGCTGGAACTGGGCTGCGGCACCGGAAGCGTGACAGAGCGGCTGTCTGCGGCGGGATATGACATGATAGGGATAGACAATTCCATGGATATGCTGGAAATTGCCATGGAAAAAAAGGAAGAGAGTGGGAAAGATATCCTCTATCTTCTTCAGGATATGCGGGAGTTTGAGCTTTATGGAACTGTGAAGGCTGTGGTGTCTATTTGCGACAGTATGAATTATATTACAGAAGAGGAAGATCTTTTGGAAGTCTTTCGTCTTGTGAATAATTATCTGGATCCGAGAGGTATTTTCATTTTTGACATGAATACAAAGTATAAATATGAGGAGATTCTGGGGGAAAATACCATCGCGGAAAACAGGGAGGACGCCAGCTTTATCTGGGATAATTATTATGATGAGGAAGAGCAGATCAATGAATACGAGTTGGCTCTGTTTATTCCAGAGGAACATAAGGACGAAGTGCTGTACCGGAAATATGAGGAAGTGCATTATCAGAGAGCCTATGACCTGGAAGTTGTAAAGGGGCTTTTGGAACAGGCGGGAATGGAATTTGTCACAGTTTATGACGCCTTTACACGGAAGGCTCCGGGGGCAGACAGCCAGAGAGTGTATATTATAGCCAGAGAAAAAGGCAAACACCCGGAAAAATAAAGAGAACGAAAAAGAAATGAAGAAACAAGGAGATACAAAATGGGAGATTATATAGTAAGAGCAACTGCGGCAAACAGCCAGATTCGTGCGTTTGCGGCAACAACAAGAGATTTGGTGGAGTATGCAAGAGCCGCCCATAACACAAGTCCGGTAGCAACAGCAGCCTTGGGACGCCTTTTGACAGGCGGCGCCATGATGGGCGTTATGATGAAGGGAGAGAAGGACCTTCTGACCTTGCAGGTAAAGGCAGGCGGCCCCTTAAACGGCATGACTGTGACAGCGGATTCCAAAGGAAACGTAAAGGGCTATGTAGGGAATCCGAATGTGGTGCTTCACGCCAATGACAAAGGGAAACTGGACGTTGCAGGAGCGGTAGGCGTTGGTTTTATGAATGTAATTAAGGATATGGGATTAAAAGAGCCTTATATGGGACAGACGGTTCTGCAGACCAGTGAAATTGCCGAGGATTTGACCTATTACTTCGCAACCAGCGAGCAGGTTCCCTCCTCTGTAGGACTGGGGGTTTTAATGGAAAAGGACAACACGGTAAAACAGGCAGGCGGTTTCATTATTCAGCTCATGCCTTTTACAGAGGAGGCGGTTATCAGCCAGTTGGAGGAAAGCCTGAAAGATATCACTTCCGTAACGGCTCTGCTGGAAGAGGGACACACACCGGAAAGTCTTCTTGAAACCATTTTAAAGGGCTTTGATGTGGAATTTACAGAAAAAATCCCCACACAGTTTTATTGTAACTGTTCCAAAGAACGGCTAGAAAGAGCCTTAATCAGTATCGGAAAAAAAGACATTCAGGAAATGATTGACGATGGAGAAAGCATTGAGATGAACTGTCATTTCTGTAATAAGAATTATAACTTTACCGTGGAAGAACTGAAAAAAATTCTGAAGGAATGTAAACGATAACAGGTAAAAGAGGCAAGGAAAAGCAGGAAAGGTTTGGTGCAAAATGAAAGACGGATTCATAAAAGTGGCAGCCGCAACACCGGATATTCAGGTGGCAGACTGTGTGCATAACACCGGAGAAATTATAAAAAAGGCAAAAGAGATGAGCGAACAGGGCGCAGGGATTATGGTGTTCCCGGAGCTTTGTATTACGGGCTATACCTGTCAGGATTTATTTTATGAGGATACGCTTCTGACTGCGGCAAGGGAAGGGCTTTTAAGGGCAGCAGAGGAGTTAAAGGACGTTCCGGGGCTGATTTTTGTAGGGCTTCCTCTGGAGGTTCGGGGAAAGCTTTATAATACGGCAGCTGTGCTGAATAACGGTGAGCTTCTGGGAATTGTGCCAAAGCAGTATCTGCCAAATTACGGGGAGTTTTATGAAGCCCGTCATTTTGTTCCGGGAGGGGACAATGTGGATTATATTTCCATAGGAGATGTTCAGGTACCATTTGGAACCAGACTTTTGTTTACCTGTGAGGATTTGCCGGGACTTACCGTAGCGGCGGAAATCTGCGAAGATTTGTGGGCAGCCTGCCCGCCAAGCGTAGAACATGCCATAGCAGGCGCCAATGTGATTGTGAATCTGTCTGCCAGTGATGAAACAGCGGGAAAAACAGAATACCGCAGAAATCTGGTAAAGGGACAGTCTGCAAGGCTTTTGTGCGGATATATCTATGCCACAGCCGGAAACGGGGAGTCCACCCAGGATTTGGTTTTCGGAGGACAGAATTTAATCTGCGAGGACGGAAGAATTCTTTCCGAAGCGCCTTTGTTTGAAAACAAGACCATTTATGGGGTTCTGGATATTCAGAAGCTGAGAGGGGAGAGAAGACGGATTTCTACATGGAAACCGGAGATGAGCGATTCTTATCTTAGGATTCCTTTCCGCCTTCCCAAAAAGGAAACAGGGCTTACAGGCTGCTTTTCTCAGAATCCCTTTGTGCCTGAGAACCCGGAGGAAAGAGCGAGCCGATTCCGGGAGATTTTAGACATTCAGGCAATGGGACTGAAAAAGCGATTGGAGCATACTCACTGTAAGACAGCAGTGCTGGGAATTTCAGGAGGACTGGATTCTACCCTTGCTCTTTTGGTAACAGCCAGAGCCATGGATTTTATGGGAATGGACAGAAAGCAGATTGTGGCAGTTACCATGCCTTGCTTCGGAACCACGGACAGAACCTATACCAATGCCTGTGAGCTGACCAGACGCCTCGGGGCAGAGCTTTTAGAAGTGGATATTAAAAAAGCAGTGCTGCAGCACTTTGAAGATATTGGACAAGACCCCTCCGTGCATGACGTCACTTATGAAAATGCACAGGCAAGAGAGCGTACCCAGGTGATTATGGATATTGCCAATCAGCGTGGCGGTATGGTCATCGGAACCGGGGATTTGTCGGAACTGGCGCTTGGCTGGGCAACCTACAATGGCGACCATATGTCCATGTATGGGGTGAACGGTTCTGTGCCCAAAACCCTGGTGCGCTACCTGGTGCGTTATTATGCGGAAACCTGTGGGGAAAAGGAACTGGGGGAAATCCTTATGGACGTGTTGGATACCCCGGTAAGCCCGGAGCTTCTGCCTCCTGAGGACGGAGTGATTTCTCAGAAAACAGAGGATTTGGTAGGGCCGTATGAGCTGCACGACTTTTTCCTTTATTATATCCTGCGGTTCCATTTTTCACCTTCTAAGATTTATCGTATGGCAAAGGCAGCCTTTAAAGGTGCGTATGATGAAGAAACCATTTTAAAATGGCTGAAAAAGTTTTACTGGAGATTTTTCTCGCAGCAGTTTAAGCGTTCCTGTCTTCCGGACGGACCAAAGGTGGGCAGCGTGGCAGTTTCACCGAGAGGGGATTTGCGTATGCCAAGCGATGCCTGTGTAAAGGTCTGGATTGATGAGATAGAAAATCTGTAGTGGTAAAAGGGGGTTAAAAGGCGTTATGCCTGAAAGAGAGGTATTTCAACTATGGAAAAACTGAGAGTGGGAATTTTAAGTACTGGAAGTATTGCGGCAACGATGGCAAAAACCATTGAGCAGATGCAGGAAGCAGAGGTTTGTGCCGTTGCATCGCGAAATCAGGAGAAGGCAGAGCAGTTTGCACAGAGATTCCGTATTCCCAGAGCATACGGTTCTTATGGAGAACTGGCAAAGGACGAATCCATTGATGTGGTGTATGTGGCAACGCCCATGTCCGAACATTACGAAAATGTAAAACTGCTTCTTGAAAACGGCAGAAATGTGCTTTGCGAAAAGTCCTTCGCCTTAAATGAAAAACAGGCAGAGGAAATGCTGAGGCTGGCGAAGGAAAAGAACCTGCTTCTGACAGAAGCAATCTGGGTGCGGTACATGCCCATGTGGAAAACCCTGCGTCAGGTGCTGGATTCCGGGATTATCGGCGAGCCTATGACCGTTACGGCAAATCTTTGCTATCTTATAGACCAGGTACCGCGGCTTATGGAATTGAGCCTTGGGGGAGGCGCGCTTTTGGACGTGGGCGTTTACGTACTGAATTTTGCTTCTCTGGTGTTTGGCGATGATATTCAGGATATTACCACAACTGCAATTATGACGGAGGGCGGCGTGGACGCACAAAACAGCATAACCTTTAGCTATCCCGGCGGAAAAATGGCAGTGCTCAACAGTTCTCTTCGGGTGCTTTCTGACCGGAAGGGTGTGATTTACGGCACAAAGGGATATGCAATTGTGGAAAATATTAATAATTTTGAGTCCATTGCCGTATACAATCAGGACAGAGAGCAGATAGCTTTTTATGAGCAGCCCACTCAGATTTCCGGTTATGAATATGAGGTTCTGGTATGTAAGGAAGCATTGGAAAAAGGTTGGAAGGAATGCCCGGATATGCCCCATGAGGAAACCCTTCAGATTATGAGACAGATGGATAAAATCCGGGAAAAATGGGGTATGAAATACCCCCGGGAAGTGTAAGGCGGAATAAAAATACAGAAAATAAAAAAGGGCTGCTCCGCGAAGCACAGAGATTATCTTAAGGCTTCGTGGAACAGCTTTTTTGATGCAGCGTTTTTTATTTCCGCGCTTTGTCAAGCGCCTTTTCAATGGCGTCTAAAAGCATCATAGAGGTGTATTTGTTTTCCTCTGTGTAAGTAATATGTTCCGTGGACTGGGTTTCACAAATCTGGTCAGAAAGCGCGTCCAGGGCGGGCTGCATCAGGGGATACATGGCAGTCGTGGTTTCGCTTAGGTTTACAAGAGAAATGGAGTTGATATGGTTTTCGTCCACAGTCACCTCTACATCAAAGGTATTGTCATTTAAAGTAATGGGACTTGCATACACACCGGCGTGATACACAGCTTCGGCACTGGCCGTATCCGTGCCTTTGTTTTTTCCGAACATCAGAAAGAGTACCACAGCCAGTACAATAGCCAGTACCACAAAAAATACCCGTATAAATGACTTCCTTCATATGTAATACAACAATTTTGGTTTTTGAGCTCATGGCTGCACCTCCTGCATTCCTTTTTATAACATATTACAGAAGGAAAAGAAATATTCCTGATACAGTGAAAAATAAGTTTCCGGATCCACATGGCAAATTCTTCTGATTTCTAATCACGGATTGGCATTTAAAAAGGGGTATGCTATTATGGAAAGTAAGAAAAAGAAAACAGGAGAACACGAAGATGAGTTATAAATTATTAGTTTTAGATATAGATGGAACCGTAACAAACGCAAAGAAGGAAGTTACAGAAAAGACAAGACAGGCCATTATTCATTTGCAGGAGAGAGGGATTCCGGTTGCTATTGCTTCCGGCAGACCTTCTCAAGGTGTGCAGAAGGTGGCAAAAACACTGGAGTTGGATCGCTTTGGAAGTTATATTATGCCTTTTAACGGTGCCCGGATTTTGAACTTTAAGACAGGGGAATGTGTGTATGAGAAAACCCTTCCCCTTCATCTGCCTGCAAGACTGTGGAGGGACGCGCTGGATAATGGAATTGGCATTATTACTTATCAGAATGATGAGATTCTTTCCGGAACAGAGCCGGATAAATATATGACAATCGAGGCAGATATCAACCAGCTTCCCATTGTGCATAAAAAAGGATTTCGGGACTTATGTAAACTTTCCGGTAAATAAATGCCTGATGACGGGAGAACCTCAGGATTTGGAAGCCCTGGAACCTTTGCTGGCGCAGAAATACTGCCATGAAGCCCAGGTTTTCCGTTCAGAGCCGTATTTTCTGGAAATTACTCCGAAAAATGTGGATAAGGCGTATTGTCTCCGGCATCTTCTGGAGATTCTGGGAATCAAAAGAGAAGAAATGGTGTGCTGCGGCGATGGATTTAATGATGTGTCCATGATTCAGTACGCAGGTCTGGGCGTGGCAATGGCAAATGCCCAGGAGAGAGTAAAGGAAGTGGCAGATTACATTACCCGGTGTGACAATGACCATGACGGCATTGCCGAGGTAATTGAGAAATTTTTCTGATTTCCGAAAGGAGGAGCAAATGGCGCTACAGTTTATCTTCGGACCCTCCGGTTCGGGGAAATCCCATTATATTTACAGCAAAATCATACAGGAATCCATGGAGCATCCCAAAAGACAGTATCTGGTGCTGGTTCCTGAGCAGTTTACCATGCAGACCCAGAAGGAGCTGGTGGAAATGCACCCCCAAAAGGGTATTATGAATATTGACGTTTTAAGCTTTGAGCGTCTGGCTTTCCGCGTTCTGGAAGAGGTGGGAGAAAACCAGAGAGAGCTTTTGGAGGAAACCGGGAAAAGTATGGTACTGCGTCGGGTTGCCCAGGAGAAGAGAAGGGAATTAAAGGTTCTGGGGAGCAAAATGGAAAAGCAGGGCTATGTGTCCCAGATGAAAAGTATGGTATCAGAGCTGCGGCAGTACGAAATCGGAGCTTCAGATTTGGAGGAACTTTTGGAGGACTTGCAGGACCGCCCGGAATTATACTACAAATTAAAGGACATGCAGGTTTTATATAAGGGCTTTTTTGACTATCTGGAAGGGAATTTTATTACCCAGGAAGAGGTTCTGGACGTACTTGGCCGTGTGGCGGAAAAATCCCGGAAGTTAAAGGACAGTGTAGTAGTTCTGGACGGCTATACCGGTTTTACACCTATACAGCAGCAGCTTTTGGAAAAGCTTCTGCAAATCTCCAGCCAGGTCTATGTCACAGTTACCATGGGAACAGGGGAAGACCCTTATCAGCCGGGTAGCCCTCATCAGTTGTTTTATTTGAGTAAACAGACAGTGGGGAGATTATGCAGGCTTGCACAGGAGCATGGAATATATTGGGACGAGCAGTGGCTGCCCCTGAAGGGAGAGCCTTATCAGGGAAGGTTTGCAGAAAGCCGCCCCCTTGATTTTCTGGAGAAGCATCTGTTTCGTTACCCCAGAAAAAGTTATGGTAGAAAACAGCAGACTGTGTATATCCGGGAATCTTTAAATCCGGCGCAGGAAATGGAAGAAACAGCAGGCATGATTCGCTCTCTGGTACGCACGCAAGGGTACCGTTATCGGGATTTTGCCGTGATTACCGGGGATATGGAGGTCTACGCCCCTGCTGCAGCCAGAGCCTTTGAAAAATATCATATTCCCTGCTTTCTTGACCAGAAGCACACGGTCTTTATGAATCCCTTTGTGGAATATATCCGGGCTGCTGTGGATCTGGTGGCGGAATCCTTTAGCTATGAGAGCGTTTTCCGGCTTCTCCGGTGCGGGCTTACGGACATTACAGAGGAAGAAACAGATCGGCTGGAAAATTATGTGGTTGCCATGGGAATCCGGGGATTTGCAGCCTGGAACCGGGAATGGGTGCGAACCTATCGTGGACAAAGTCCTGAAGAATGTGTATTACTCAATGAAATTCGTACCCGGCTTGTGGATTTGTGGACACCTTTTTACACAGAAATGCGAAAAAAGGGCGCCAGTATCACAGATTATGCCAAAGCCCTGTACCAATATATCTGCAGCAGCCATATTCAGGAAAAAATGCGGGGTTATGAGGAAAAATTTCGTGAGGAAGAGAATCTGTCCATGGTAAAGGAGTACAGCCAGATTTATAAAATTGTTATGGATTTGCTGGATAAGCTGGTGGAAATTCTGGGAGAAAAGCAGGTGCGGCTTCAGGAGTTTAAGGAGATTTTAGACGCAGGGCTTTTGGAGGCAAAGGTGGGAATCGTACCGCCGACTTCAGACCAGGTGTTAGTGGGGGATATGGAACGAACCCGCTTAAAGGATATTAAGATGCTGTTTTTTGCAGGAGTCAATGAAGGGAAAATTCCAAAGGAAACTCAGGCAGGAAAACTTCTTTCTGATATGAACCGGGAGGAAATGCAGGAAGCATTAGAAAAGCGGGGACTGTCCCTGGCGCCTACGGCAAAGGAAGCGCTGTATACTCAGAAGTTTTATCTGTATCTGAACCTGACAAAGCCCAGTGAGAGAGTCTATCTTTCCTACAGCCGTTTAAGCAGCAGCGGGGAAGCCCTGTCCCCGTCTTTTCTTATCTCTCAGATAGAGAGTCTGTTTCCAGACGCAAGAGAAGGGGGACAGACGTTTCTTTACCGGGAAAGTATTTCCGGGGCTTTGGAAAAACTGTCCGGGGAGCTGCACCAGAGCCGGAAGGAATCCCCTGTTTTTGAAGAGCTGATGAACTGGTTTGGCAGTCAGAAGGAATGGGAGGCAGTGATAAAAGGTCTGATTCACGCAGCCTTTTACGAAAATCCTCAGGACGCCATCAGCAGAGGGACGGCCCATGCCCTTTACGGCACAGAGTTGGAAAACAGCGCCACCAGACTGGAGCAGTTTGCAAAATGTGCATGCTCACACTTTCTTTCCTATGGTCTGGCGCTGCGGGAAAGGGTGCGGTATGAGTTCAGTATGGCTGATTTGGGAACCCTTTTGCACAACAGTCTGGATCTGTTTGCCAGAAAGGTTCGTGAGCAGGGCAGGAAATGGGTGGATTTACAGGACAGCGAGCGCGATGCCCTGGCCGAGGCCTGTGTAGATGAGGTAGTAGAAAAATCCGGGGAAACCATTCTTATGAGCAGCGCCAGAAACGCCTATACGGTAAATCGGGCAAAGCGTATGGTAAAGCGCAGTGTATGGGCGCTGCAGTGGCAGCTTCGGCAGGGAGAGTTTTATCCTGCGCTTACAGAGTGGGCATTTGGCCCGGCAGATAAAATAGACAGTCTTCATTTTTCCCTGGGAGAGGGAGAGGAGCTGCAGCTTCGCGGCCGTATTGACCGTGTGGACGTGTGCAGGGGCGAGGACAATCAGCTTTACGTCAAGGTGATTGACTATAAATCCGGGGCGACAAAGCTGGATTTATTAAAGGTCTACTATGGTCTGCAGCTTCAGCTTGCCTTGTATCTGGGCGCTGCCATGGAGCTGGAAGAGAAACGCTTTCCGAAAAATCAGGTAAGGCCTGCCGGTATTTTTTATTATAATGTAAAAGATCCGGTATTAAACCAGGAGGATATAAAAAATCCGGAGCATCCGGAGCTGGATTTCTTAAAAAAACTGAAAATGGACGGTCTTGCAGGGGCAGAGCCGGAAATTCTGGAAAAATTGGACAAAAGTCTGGCAGGAGGGAAAAGTACGGAATCTCTGGCAGTTCCGGTAAAATACACGGCAAAAGGCGGATTTTCCAGCAATTCCAAGGTGGCGAGCCAGGAACAGTTTCAGGATATGCTGCGGTTTGTAAACTGTAAGGCAAGGGAAATCGGAGAAAAGATTCTGGGAGGAAATACGGAAGTAAATCCCTTTGAGCAGCAAAACGACAATGCCTGCGTTTACTGTCCCTATAGAAATGTGTGCGGCTTTGACGAAAAAATTCCGGGATACCGCTACAGGCGGCTGGTTCCTTACAAGACAGAGGAAATCTGGGAAAAAATGAAAGGAGAGGTTTAACCATGGGTGTTTCATGGACAGAGGAGCAGCAAAAGGTCATTGATACCAGAGGCTGCAACATTCTGGTCAGCGCAGCGGCGGGAAGCGGAAAGACGGCAGTGTTGGTGGAGCGTATTATAGAGAGAATTACGGATAAGCACCAGCCCATAGACATTGACCGTCTGTTAATTGTGACTTTCACCAGAGCGGCAGCCGGGGAAATGAAGGAACGTATCCGGGCAGCTATTGAGAAAAGGCTGGAGGAGGACGGGGATAATGAGCATCTGCAAAGGCAGAGTACTCTGGTACATCACGCACAGATTACCACTATTGACAGCTTTTGCTCTTATGTGGTGAAAAATTATTTTCATCTCATTGATTTAGACCCTTCCTTCCGCATGGGTGATGAGGGAGAAATGCGGCTTTTGCAGGCAGATGTGGCAGATAAGGTGATGGAAGAGGCCTACAGCGCGGAAAATAACGAAAAATTCTGTGCTTTTGCCGACAATTTTTCCAGTGGAAAGACGGACGAGAAAATACCGGAGCTCATACGGAAACTCTATGGATTTTCCATGAGCTATCCCTATCCCGAGGAGTGGCTGCAGAGCTGCAGAGAGGCGTATTGCATAGAGACCGTGGAGGAGCTGGAAAAGGCCTTCTGGCTTTCTGCTGTGAAGGAGGAAATCCGCAGGCAGACTCAGGAGGCGGTTCGGCTTTTAGCGGAAGCGATTTCTCTTGCAGGAGAACCGGAGGGCCCCGGCTTTTACCTGGGGCTTTTACAGGAGGAGAAGACAGCAGCAGAGAAAATAGAAAAAGCAGAAACCCTGGCAGAGTATAAGACCTTGTTTGACGCCCTGGAGTTTAAGCGCCTTCCGGCAGGGAAAAAGGCGGAAAAGGAACAGGTTTCAGAGCGTGTGCAGGAACTGACCAAAAATCTGCGAAATCAGGCAAAGGATTTGCTGAACGAAATCAGAGGGCGGTATTTTTCCGAAAGTCTGGAGGAGATGACCGAACATTTAAGACAGGCGGGAGAGCCGGTAGGCGTTCTGGTGGATTTGACGCTGCGCTTTATGGAGCGCTACAGAGAGAAGAAAAAGGAAAAAAATATTCTGGACTTTGCGGATTTGGAGCATTATGCCTTGGAGATTCTGGTAAATCATACCGAAGAGGGCGATGTTCGCACTGAAGCGGCAAAGGAATTGTCACGGCAGTTTGCAGAGATTATGATAGACGAATACCAGGACAGCAACCTGGTACAGGAAAAGCTTCTGACCTCTGTATCCAGAGTGGAGGAGGGCGTTTACAATATCTTCATGGTGGGAGATGTAAAGCAGAGTATTTATCGTTTCCGTCTGGCAAGGCCGGATTTGTTTATGGAGAAATTTCGTACCTACCCCCGGGAAGAAGGGGGGAAGCAGCTGCGTATTGATTTGCATAAAAACTTCCGAAGCAGGAAGGAAGTACTGGACAGTGTGAATTATCTCTTTTATCAGATTATGGGGGAAGATCTGGGAGGTGTGGAATACGACCGGGGCGCAGCTCTTTATGCAGGGCGGGTGTTTCCGCCTAAGACAGAGGCTGGAAATCTTGTGGCATCACAGGATGGACAGGAGGCTGCGGCTTTGCCACCTGCTACCGAGGTTCTGCTTTTGGAGGAGGACGACCCAGTCTGGAAGGACAGTGAAAACCCGGAAAGTATCCGAGAAACCGAGGCCCGCATGATTGCTATGCGGATTCGGGAACTGATGGAGGGTGAAACCGTACTGGACAAGAAGACAGAAGAATACCGTCCGGTGTGCTATTCTGATTTTACCATCTTGCTTCGCACCATGTCCGGTTGGGCAGAAACCTTTAAGCGGATTTTAAATTCTTGCGGAATTCCTGCCAGCGTTACCACAAAGACCGGATACTTTTCTGCGCCGGAGGTTGTCAGTGTGCTGGACTATCTGCAAATTTTGGACAATCCTTTGCAGGATATTCCTCTGGCCGGAGCTTTAAGAACCATGCCGGAATCTTTCAGCTTTGAGGAACTGGCAAGAATCAAGATACTGGGAAAGGAAGCAGAAAAGCCCTCCCTTTATGAAGCACTGCTTCTTAGTGAACAGCAGGAGGATTCTATTGGAGAAAAGGCACACCGTTTTCTGGAAACCTATCGCAGACTGCGGAGCAAGGTTCCTTATACACCTATGCATGAGCTGATTTGGGACTTTTTTGACGAAACAGGATTTCTTCTTTATCAGCAGGCTTTTGTGTCAGGGGAGCAGAAAAAGGCAAACCTTCTGATGCTGGCAGAAAAAGCAAGAGATTACGAAAGCACCAGTTATCGGGGGCTGTTTAATTTTATCCGATACATTGAAAATCTGAAGAAATATCAGGTGGATTTTGGAGAGGCAAATGTGCTTTCTGACAAAGAGGACACTGTGCGGATTATGAGTATCCATGGCAGCAAGGGACTGGAATTTCCCATTGTCTTTGTGGCAGGTATGGGAAAAAGCATGAATATGCAGGACGCCAGGGAAAGCCTTGTGCTGCACCCGGATTTGGGGATTGGCGCCCCCTGTATGGACAAAACCTTCCGGATTCGGACGAAAACCATTCTGCAAAAGGCAGTGCAGCAGGAAATTGCATCAGAAAGCCTTGGAGAGGAGCTGCGAATCCTGTATGTGGCTTTGACAAGAGCTAAAGAGAAGCTGATTCTGACAGGAACGGTTTCCAGGCTGAAGGAACAGCTTACTGGATTTGAAATGGTGAAACGCCGGGAAGAGGCGCGGCTTTCCTATGGTATGCGGACAAAGGGCAGAACTTATATGGATTGGATTTTGCAGGCTCTTGCCCGGCACAGATGCATGAAGCCGCTGTATGCAGAATATGAGCTTCCGGTGTATCCTTTAAATCCGCTGTATGAGGGAGAGGGGGATTTTCTGGTGCGGAAGGTCTATCCTCTGGAACTGGTACTTGAGGAAACCCAGCTTCGTATAGAAGAGGCAAAGGAGAAGGAGCGTCTGCTGTCCTGGGACTGCACCCGGGTATATGACCAGGACTTACAGAAAGAAATAGAGGAGAGCTTTTCCTATGTGTATCCTTATGAAGCCCAGGCGCTGGTTCCTTCCAAACTGACAGTTTCAGAGGTAAAGCGTATGCAGGAGCCTGTGGAGGAGGAAAGTCAGCCCTTCTATGAGCAAAAGCCTGCAGAAGACTATGTGCCTGTCTTTATGCGAGAAGAAGAGGAATCTCCCAGGGGAGCAGCCAGAGGAACCATTTACCACACGATTCTGGAAAATCTGGATTATCTGCGGACAGACAGTCTGAAGGAGATAAAAGCTCAGATAGAAGAACTGGTGCAGCAGGGAAAACTGACAGAAGCCATGCGAAAGGCAGTGTGGGATAAGGATATTGAAACTTTTGTCAAAAGCCCCCTGGGGCAGCGTATGAAAAAGGCCTGCGAAGGGGAACTTCTCTATCGGGAACAGCCCTTTGTCATGGAGGTATCTGCCAACAGGATAAAGGCAGAGTATGATTCCGGTGAGCAGGTGCTGATTCAGGGAATCATTGACGCTTATTTTGAGGAAAAAGGGGATTTGGTTCTGGTGGATTATAAGACGGATAAGGTGCATGGAAAAAATTCCCGTTCCCTGGCAGAAAAATATCAGGTACAGTTGGAATACTATGCAGAGGCTCTGGAGCGGCTTACTGGGAAAAAGGTAAAAGAAAAGTATATTTATTCTGTGGATTTAAAAGAAGCAATACCTGTGTAAAAAAAGCAGGAGAAAAAGCGCTGTCATACGAAACAGCAGCCACAGGGCAAAAAGCCTTCTGCTGTAAGTTCGTTTGACAGCGCCTTAAAAACACCTGCAAAGCTGTTTTAGTGTTCTGCAGGAGCTTCTTCTGTTTTGGAAACCCCAGATGTTTTAAAACTGATTTCCGGCTGTTCTTTTTCTTCCTTCCACATGGAGTTTATCAGCCCGGTAATTACTGTCTTTGCCCGTTCTTCGGCGGTTTTCAGTAAATCTGTGTTTTCCACATGTTCTGTGATATCTTCCTTTGCATACTGCAAAGCCTCTACCGTGTCCTCCCGATCCTGAAAATTAAAGAGAGCAAATTTCTCATCATAAAATTCCAGGCTGCCAGGGTCAATGGTGATATCCTGAATTTCTGCCTTGGGAAGGGTAACAGAGATGTTGTTTCCTTTTATGTCAATCTGTACCTGCTTCAAATCTACGCCTGCCTTTACAGAGGCGTCATAAATCATGGTAAATTCTTTCTTTGTCAGAAAGGTGATTTCTCCCTGACTGTATCTGACCAGTCCCCGGTAAGCCCAGCTCTGCAGTGGAAAGCTGGGAAAGTTCAGAGATCTGTGCAGTGACGGTTGTGCTGTTAAGTTCCGGCTTTTTCCCGGCTTCCCAGTAGCGGCCTGCCACAATTCCCAGAACCAGAATCGCTGCTACAGCCAGAACTGCGAATATTTTTCCGAATTGTTTTTTCATGTATTCCTCCCGTGTCGAAAAAAATTGAATTTTGCGAATGGTGTCTGCCTATGAGTATAAAGGGTTACAGATGAAAAGAAAAGGAGAATCTGAAAATCTTTAGAATTTCTTTCGTTTTTCTTCCGGGAAATATTATTGACAATACTATATTATACGTCGTATAGTATTGAATATAAAATAGTATTGCGTAAGAAACAATATTAGAGAAAAAAGAAATGAGGTGGACATATGGTTTTTAATACAGGTGCAGCGCTTTTAGACGCCATTGTGCTGGCCGTTGTGTCCAATGAAAACGAGGGTACCTATGGATATAAAATTACCCAGGACGTGCGGCAGGTGCTGGAAGTTTCAGAATCCACGCTTTATCCTGTTTTGCGGCGGCTTTTAAAGGATCAATGCCTGGAAACCTATGACAGAGAGTACGGAGGCCGAAACAGGCGATATTATAAGATAACGGAGAAGGGAACAGTGCAGTTAAATCTGTACCGCACAGAGTGGAAAAGTTACTCAACCAAAATCAGCACCTTGTTCGAGGGAGGGATTCAGACATGAACAGAAAGGAATTTTTGGCGCAGCTTGCGCGGCTTTTATGGGATATACCGGAAGCAGACAGAAAGGACGCTCTGGAATATTACGAAAATTATTTTGAGGACGCAGGAGTGGAAAATGAGTCCTCTGTGATACAGGAACTGGGAAGTCCGGGAAAGGTGGCTGCTATTATTAAGACAGACCTGGAAGGCGGTCAGGACGGAAGCGGAGAAAAAGGAATACGGCACATACACGGAAAACGGCTATACAGATGCGCGCTTTGAAGAGCGGGATATGCCCCAGAGCCGTACCGCGGAAAATAACTGGGAGAAAAACCGCTATCATGGAAGTGAAAAAGAAGAGAATGCCGCTTATCATGGACCGTATGAAAACCATGCAGGAGTTGGCCGTAGTAAGCAGCCAAGAGGCGGCCTTTCTTGGGCGCTTATCCTGGTGCTGCTGATTCTGACCTCGCCTGTCTGGGCAGGACTGGGACTGGGGCTTTTGGGTGTGCTTTTAGGTCTTGCAGGCGCCTGTCTGGGTGTTTTGGTAGCTTTGGTTTTAAGCGGTGTGGGACTGGTTGTGGGAGGCGTCGTGCTTTTCTTAAACGCTCTGTTTTATCAGATGGCAACGCCTGCAACAGCCGTTGTTACCATCGGAGGCTCTATGATAATGACAGCAGTGGGGCTGCTTTTGGTATGGCTCTTTTTCCTGCTTATTTTAAAGGTATTTCCTCCCTGCTTCCGGGGCATTGTTAATTTTATTCAGAGAATTTTGTTCAAAGGACGGACAGGAGGTGACCGGGCATGAAAAAATTTACGAAGATTATGTTGCTTATCATACTGATACTGGGGCTTGGAGGGGGAGTCCTTTTTGGCGCAGGACTTGCAGCAGGAGGAACCATTGACATGGTCTGCGACGGAAATCATCTGGCGGACACAAGGCTTTTCCGCATACTTTCCCACAGATTTCGGAATCAGGAGCACAGGCACGATAGATGGGGAGGCCGGTTAAAGGAATGGGACGATGAATGGACACACTGGGGAGAGCCTCTGAGCGAGATTGAGGACATTGAGGACCAGGAAATGCCTGGCATTATAGAATACCCCCAGGAGGAAGTAGAGATGCTTTCTCTGGATGTGGATACCGGAATGGTTCAGATTCGTCCGGCAAAGGGCAATGAAATCCGGGTGCTTAGCGCAGGGGAAGAGGACAGCATAGATTATTATGCAGAGGATAAAGAGTTGTATATTGAAGCGGAGGGTTATCATGCTCCGGGGAAGGCTCCGATTATTGAAATCCCGTCTGGCAAGAAGTTTAGAAAGCTGGAGGTGATTTCTGATACAGCCGTGATACAGACCTCAGGAAAGCTGTTGGCAGAAAATACCTATATGGAAACCGATGCAGGAAGCGTGGAGGTCGAGCTTCTGGAAACGAAAAACTGTACAGCAGAGTGTTCCGCCGGAACCCTGCGTGTGAAATTTACCGGGAAGCTGACGGATTATGCTGTTTATGCAGAAAGCGACAGCGGAAATCTGTCTTTTGGCGGCAAAGAGTATCCCGGGTATCAGGAAGGTGTTTTTGGAAATTCTCAAAGCGAGAAAAACATAGACCTTTCCAATGATATGGGGAATATGGAAATAGAATTTGAGAGCAAAGAAAAATAGGAAAGGAAGAAAGCTATGTCTGATAAAAGATTGTATCGTTCCTCTGTAAATTATATGCTGGCAGGAGTATGCGGAGGAATTGCCGAGTATTTTAATATTGACCCCACACTTATAAGACTGGCGTGGATTGTACTCACCTGCATGAGTTGCGGCACCGGAATCGTGGCCTATATTATTGCAGCTATTGTGATTCCAAAATAAAATGGGAAAATCTGTATAAAGAAGAAGAAAAGGGCCATACTCCAGATAAGAAAGGAGTGTGGCTTTTTTATGGCAAAGAAAAAAGAAGAAAAAATAGATTTGAACTGCATACCAGAAGAAGAAAAAATGAAGTATGAAATTGCAGAAGAGCTGGGGCTTTTAGAGCGGGTAAGAGAAAGCGGCTGGAAAAGCCTTTCTGCCAAGGAAACAGGGCGCATTGGCGGGCTTATGACAAAACGCCGAAGAGAGCAGGAAAAAGCAAAGGAAAAATAGTGAAAATGCTTGACGAAGCCCGGAAGCAATGGTATTATAATTCATGTATAATTCCATAAACCTATTAAGTGCACCGTGTTGACCGCACAACATCGGTGAAAAGGGAATCAGGTGAGAATCCTGAGCGATCCGGTCACTGTATTTGGGGAGCGAAGCTGCAGAAGTCCATTGTACGAAGCAGTACGAGAAGGAGCAGCAGAGCTATGATCCATGAGTCAGGAAACCTGCTTAGTAGAAGTAAGGTGATAACTTCCGTGCAAAGTTTGAAATCCCTCACACTGTCACAGACAGCAGACGAGTCCGCTTTCACGAGGAAGGTGGATTTTTTT
Source organism: Blautia argi (assembly GCF_003287895.1). NCBI lineage: Bacteria > Bacillati > Bacillota > Clostridia > Lachnospirales > Lachnospiraceae > Blautia > Blautia argi. The sequence continues at coordinate 457,928 of NZ_CP030280.1, forward strand.
ATGGAATTGCCGAAAGGTGAACCTGAACTTATAGAATTATGCGTTGATTAAATGGCAGGTGGTATATTCCCTGATTCCATGTTTCCTGTTAAACTGTTTTCCGGTTTTGTCTTCCCGCAACAGACCAAACCGCGTACCCTCCGCAGAGTACAGGAAAGCTTCGTGACCGGAATCAGGGGGTGTCCATCAAAAGCAGAGAAAATGGAAGTACATGAAAGAAATAAAATATAAATAAATTAAATAAATATAAGAGAGGCTGCCTCAGAAGGTACAGGAAAAAAGACTTTCCATATACACTTTCCGGGGCAGCCTTTTCTGCTTTATAGGAAATTTCATTTTCTATAAAGCAAAAACGCTTTGAGAGATTCTTTTTTATACGGTCAGAAGTGCAGACCTTATTGGAACTGCACTTCTAAAAGAACCGGCTGATGGTCGGTATAGGCAAAATCTGTATTGACAACAGAAATATCGGAAACTTTCAGATTGTCCGATACAATAAATCCGTCCAGAACATACACCTGAGAAGTTTCATAGGAGCCTGTATAAGGTGCATTTAACAGACGGCAGGTGGGATAGCTGTCATCCACGGCAAAAGAAAAATGCTTTGGCAAGTCCTTGTGCTCAATCGTGCCAGGAACCCAGTTTTCAGTATCGTGAATCGGATAGCTATCCATACCCTCAAAGGTCTGGTTAAAATCCCCTCCTGCAATGACATAATTGCCTGCTGCGTATTCCTCTGCCAGCTTCTTTGCCAGCATTTTGCTCTGTGCCTCTTTTCCCTCTCCGCTGTCATAGGCCTCCAGATGAAAATTAATCAGCACCAGCTCTGCATCTGTATCCTTTAGAGGAATGCGGGTTTCCAGCATACACCGCTTCAGATTGCAGGTTTTTATCGGCCAGGTAAAGGATTCCGGAAGGGAAATTCTGGAGGCAGAGTCTGCATGCAGGTCTGTCAGGGTAAGAAGTCCGCTGTTCACCTTTCCGATAGGGGGAAGGGGATATGGCACAAAATCACATTTGAAATTGCAGGCAAAGACACTGTCCATGTTGAGAGCGTTTTCATAGTATTCTGCTTCATTCAAATGATAGGAACGTTTGGAATCCGTGTCCACCTCCTGGAGGAAATATACGTCAGCAGGATTGTCAGACAGGATTTTTTCAATCCCCTTTAAGTTGTCCTGTACCTGCTTTTGGCTGTCCGGCTGTACTCTGGTTCCGCCGTCCATAAAGAAATCCTCACTTTTATCGAGTCCCGCATATCCGGTGTTAAAGGTCATAACACGAAAGGTAGCTTTATTGGAAAGAATCCGTGCGCCGGAAGGCGGGGGCAGGCTTTCTATCGGCCTGGGACGATATTCCCGAATAGTCAGCCAGAGGACGCCCAACAGCAGAAGAACCACTGCAAAAAGAAGGACAAATCCGGCTGTTTTCAGGATTGTTTTTGTTTTGTTCATGGTAAGCACCTCCTGGAAACATTGTAGCATAAGGGGTAGGGATTGAACACCCAAATACAGGGAGATTAGAAAGATTTTAGAATTTCCTGTCTTGACAAAGCAGTGCTTTGTGCTTATGATATTCCTCAGAAAAAGGTAATGAGAAAGAGGAGTACATTTTGGAAGCTGGCAGAGAGGACGATTCACAGGCTGGAAGATTGTCCGGGCAGGAAGAGATGGAAGGTAGCTTTTGAACCGGGAGGCTGAAGGATCAGACTGTCAGAAATACAGAGAAAAGGGTTTGGTAGGTTTCCACGCGTCGTCTGCGTTAAAGGACTTCAAAGTGATAAATTAAGGTGGTACCGCGATACGAAGTCGCCCTTTGTAACTATTTTTCAGAAGATGGTTATGGGGGCTTTTTTATTTCATAGGAAAATGTGCCCTATAACCAGAAAGAGGAGGAACTATGAGCAAAGAGCTTGCAAAAACTTATGATCCGAAAGGATTGGAAGACCGTATTTACCAGAAATGGCTGGACAACAAGTATTTCCATGCCGAAGTAAACAGAGATAAAAAACCATTCACCATTGTTATGCCCCCGCCAAACGTTACCGGACAGCTTCATATGGGACATGCCCTGGACGAAACCATGCAGGATATTCTCATTCGTTTTAAGAGAATGCAGGGCTATGAAGCCCTTTGGCAGCCGGGTACAGACCATGCAGCCATTGCCACTGAGGTAAAGGTTATTGAGAAGCTGAAGGAACAGGGCATTGACAAGAACGAAATCGGCAGAGAGGAATTCTTAAAGCATGCCTGGGAATGGAAGGAAGAGTACGGCGGAAAGATTATCAACCAGTTGAAAAAGCTGGGTGCATCTGCAGATTGGGACAGAGAGCGCTTCACCATGGACGAGGGCTGCTCAAAAGCTGTGCAGGAAGTCTTTATTAAGCTGTATGAAAAAGGCTATATTTATAAGGGCTCCAGAATTATCAACTGGTGTCCTGTGTGCCAGACTTCTATTTCTGACGCAGAGGTAGAACATGAAGACCAGGACGGATTTTTCTGGCATATTAATTATCCGGTAGTGGGAGAAGAAGGCAAATTTGTGGAAATCGCGACCACACGTCCGGAAACTCTTCTGGGAGATACTGCGGTAGCAGTGAATCCGGAAGATGAAAGATACAAAGACCTGGTAGGAAAAATGCTGAAGCTGCCTCTTACGGACAGAGAAATTCCGGTTGTGGCAGATGAATATGTAGACAAAGAATTTGGAACAGGCTGTGTAAAAATCACACCAGCCCATGACCCCAATGACTTTGAAGTAGGAAAAAGACACAACCTTCCGGAAATTACCATTATGAATGATGATGCTACCATTAATGAGCTGGGCGGCAAATATGCAGGCATGGATCGTTATGAAGCCAGAAAAGCTATGGTAGAGGATTTAAAGGAACTGGGACTTCTGGTAAAGGTGGTTCCCCATTCTCACAGTGTAGGAACTCATGACCGCTGCAAAACCACAGTAGAGCCAATGATTAAGCCACAGTGGTTTGTGCGTATGAAGGAAATGGGCGAGGCTGCCATTGAAACACTGAAGGAAGGAAACCTGACCTTTGTGCCTGAACGTTTTGACAAGATTTACATGCACTGGCTGGAAAATATCAGAGATTGGTGTATTTCCCGTCAGCTCTGGTGGGGACACAGAATTCCGGCTTATTACTGCGATGAGTGCAGAGAAACCGTTGTGGCAGCAGATATGCCGGAGAAATGTCCGAAGTGTGGCTGCACTCATCTGCATCAGGACGAGGATACCCTGGATACCTGGTTCTCCTCAGCCCTGTGGCCGTTCTCTACTCTTGGCTGGCCGGACAATACAGAGGAAATGGATTATTTCTATCCCACAGACGTGCTGGTAACCGGATATGATATTATTTTCTTCTGGGTGATCCGTATGGTATTTTCAGGCCTTGAACAGACCGGAAAGACACCGTTCCACCATGTACTCATTCATGGTCTGGTAAGAGATTCCCAGGGTCGCAAGATGAGTAAATCCCTTGGAAACGGTATTGACCCGCTTGAGGTTATTGACAAATACGGCGCTGATGCCCTGCGTCTGACTCTGATGACCGGAAATGCGCCCGGAAATGATATGCGTTTCTACTGGGAAAGAGTAGAGGCAAGCAGAAACTTTGCTAATAAGGTATGGAACGCGTCCAGATTTATTATGATGAACCTGGAAAAAGCAGAGGTTCCGGCAGAGATTGACCTTTCCTCCCTTACCAGTGCAGACAAGTGGATTCTCTCCAAGGTCAACACACTGGCAAAGGATGTTACAGAAAATCTGGATAAATATGAGCTGGGAATTGCAGTACAGAAAGTCTATGACTTTATCTGGGAGGAATTCTGTGACTGGTATATTGAAATGGTGAAGCCTCGTCTTTACAACGAAGAGGATACTACAAAGGCAGCGGCTCTTTGGACTTTGAAGACCGTGCTTGCCAATGCCCTGAAGCTTCTGCATCCATATATGCCGTTTATTACAGAGGAAATTTTCTGTACCTTATGCCCGGAGGAAGAATCCATTATGATTTCATCCTGGCCGGAATTTAAAGAAGCGTGGAATTTCGCAGCAGATGAGGAAGCTGTGGAAATGATGAAAGAGGCGGTAAGAAGTATCCGTAATGTTCGCACAGGCATGAACGTACCACCAAGCAAAAAGGCAAAGGTTTATGTTGTGTCTGAAAACGAAGGGGTAAGAGAAGTATTTGAAAACGGGAAGGTTTTCTTTGCCTCTCTTGGTTATGCCAGCGAGGTGTTGGTGCAGGCAGACAAGACGGGAATCGCAGAGGACGCAGTATCGGCAGTGACCTCTGACGCAGTCATTTACATGCCTTTTGCAGAGCTTGTAGATATTGAGAAGGAAATCGAAAGACTGAAAAAAGAAGAGGAAAAACTGGAAAAAGAACTTGCGCGCGTAAACGGAATGCTGAAGAATGAACGTTTCATCAGTAAAGCACCGGAAAGTAAGGTAGCGGAGGAACGCGAGAAATTAGAGCGTTATACAAATATGATGGAACAGGTGAAGTTAAGACTTGCACAGCTTCAGCCTTAATAAGGAGAAGAACGCTATGAAAGAAACCAGAAAAGTATTAAGTATTAAGTATCTTAATATGTTTTCCGTTCCCCTGCAGATGCTTGCCGTCTGCATCGGGTACTTCTTTATAGAGGCAATTTCCAGACATTCCCTGTGGGAAGCCATGGATTTTATGAAGGAACGCCCTTTGGTGTTCCTTTATAATGCCTTTTTAATTTTTACCACAACCCTGATTGTATACCTGTTCAGACGGAGGGTGTTCTGGAGAACCATCTGTGTGATTTTCTGGCTGGGTCTGGGAATTATTAACGGTGTGCTGTTAAGCAACCGCGTCACCCCCTTTACCGGTCCGGACTTGCATCTGATTACGGATGCATTTCAGATCGCAGACAGGTATCTGTCCCCGTTTTTCTTTGTGGTGGTAGTCATTGCCGCCATACTGGCAGTTATTGGACTGATTATTCTGTTTTTCAAGGGACCGAAATACCAGGGGAAAATGAGCTACAAATTAAATGTTCCGCTGATTTTAGCCGGAGTTCTGGCATTTGCAGGAACCACAAAGCTGGCGCTTGACAAAAGAGTGCTGTCCAATTATTTCGGCAATATTGCTTTTGCCTATGAGGATTACGGCTATCCCTACTGTCTGGCTACCACGGTATTTAATACCGGTATCGGGCTTCCCAGAGGTTATTCAGAGGAGAGTGTTGAAAAAATTGACAAGAGTGAGGATACGCTGCCAAAGACAGGAGAAAAACGTCCGAATATTCTGTTTTTACAGTTGGAATCCTTTTTTGACCCGGAGCTGGTGGAATACCTGGATATTTCCGAAGACCCGATTCCGAATTTCCGCAAGATGATGAAGGACTATTCCTCCGGGTATTTCAAGGTACCGTCTGTAGGCGCAGGTACTGCCAATACAGAGTTTGAAACCATTACAGGAATGAGCATGCGCTATTTCGGACCGGGGGAATATCCCTATAAGAGCGTGTTAAAGGAAACCACCTGTGAGAGCGCGCCTTATGTGCTGAAGAATCTGGGTTACGGTACCCATGCGATTCATAATAATGAAGCCAATTTCTATGGAAGAAAAAATGTGTTTGCAAATCTGGGATTTGACAGCTTTACTTCCGAGGAATATATGGCAGAACAGGACGATACGAACCCAAACGACTGGATCAGAGATAAAAATCTGACAAAATATATTCTCCAGGCCATGGAGTCCACAGAAGGGCCGGATTATGTGTATACTATTTCCGTACAGGGACATGGAGATTATCCGGAGGAACCTGTGCTGGAAAATCCTAAGATTAAAGTCAGCGGTGCAAGCACTCAGGCTGAGAATTACAAGTGGGAATATTACTGCAACCAGATTTACGAAATGGATCAGTTTGTAAAAGAACTGACAGACACTCTTTCAAAGCTTGATGAGGATGTGGTTCTGGTGATGTATGGTGACCATTTGCCTACCATGGGCCTTACGGTTACAGATATGAAAAATAAATATCTTTTCCAGACAGAATATGTGATCTGGGATAACATGGGATTGGAAAAAAAGGACAAAAACCTGGCAGCTTATCAGATGGCAGCAGAGGTTCTGGACAGAGTGGGAATCCATGAGGGAAATGTATTCCGTTTCCACCAGGCAAGAAGAAACACCAAGAATTACCAAGTGGATCTGGAAATGCTGCAGTATGATATTCTGTATGGAGAAAAGTATATTTATGACAGGGAAAATCCTTTCGAACGGGTGAAAATGCATCTGGGTGTGGAAGATGCACAGCTTGAAAGCATTCAGCAGATTTCAGAAAATCAGTATTATATCAAGGGAGCAAACTTCACACAGTCCGCATTTTTAGAGGTAAACGGCGAGCTTATAGAAGCGAATTTTGTAGATGAGAATACCCTTCTTGTGCTGGATACCCAGCTAACGGAGGAAGATAAGGTAGACGTTGCGATCCGAAGCAACAGTTCCACGCACAGGGTGCTTACAAGGACAGAAAAATATATCTACCATGAGCCTGAGGCAGGCAGCAATAAAGCAAAATTAGAACCGATTATTACCGAAGAACCCGAAACAGAAGTAACGGAAGAAAGTCAGAAAGAAAAGGAAGAATAAAGGGAAAAACTTTTTGGCAAACCGACATAATTTGCTTGCATATTGTCACCACTTCATTATAATGGTAAGTGACCGTACAGGAAGTACAAAGCTCCATTACAATGAAGTGGTACTTTGCATTACGGGCAAAAGACGGGAGGAAATCAACTTGTTTACATACGAAGAAGCAGTAGCTTATATTGAAAATATACCGAAATTTACAACGAAAAATAAATTGGAACACACCAGGAAATGTCTGGATCTTCTGGGCAGTCCTGATAAAGATAAAAAAATAATCCATGTAGCCGGGACCAACGGAAAGGGAAGCGTCTGTGCGTTTCTTTCCTCTATGCTGGAGCAGGGGGGCTTTCGCTGCGGACTGTTTACCTCTCCTCATCTGGTGAAAATCAATGAGCGGTTTCAGATTAATGAAGTTATGATTTCAGACGAGAGATTTACAGAGGCCTTTCTGGAAGTGAAAAATCTGGCAGACCGCCTGGTGGAAGAAGGAGATTATCACCCGACCTATTTTGAATTTCTGTTCCTTATGGGAATGATTGTGTTCAGACAGGAAAATGTGGATTACATCATTCTGGAAACCGGGCTGGGAGGAAGACTGGACGCAACCAACTCTGTGACAAAGCCCCTTGCCTGTGTCATTACCTCAATCAGTCTGGACCATGTGGAATATCTTGGGGATACCATTGAAAAGATTGCAGGGGAGAAAGCGGGAATTATCAAAAAAGGCGTGCCGGTGATTTTTGACGGCAACCGAGAAGAGGCGGCAGCGGTGATAAAGGCAAGAGCCGAAGAACTGGGATGTCCCTGGTATGAAGTAAAGGAAGAGCAGCAGAACATGCTGGATTATACGCCAGAGGGAATCCGCTTTTTATCTGCTTCCGGAATTTACGGAGATACGGAGCTTTTTGTTCCTTTTATTGCCAGGTATCAGATGATGAATGCAGCTTTGGCGCTGGAAACCATGGGCGTGCTGAGAATGGTACATGGTCTTCAGAAAGAGGCGTTAAAGGCAGGAATCTGCAGTACCAGATGGCAGGGCAGAATGGAAACTATTTTGCCGGGCGTGATTGTAGACGGGGCGCACAACGAGGACGGGATTGCCAGATTTGTGGAAACCGTATCCTATTTCCAGAAGGACTATCCCATTACTTTGCTGTTTTCTACCGTTGCGGATAAGGAGTTTCCAGATATGATAAAGAGAATCTGCGAGGGACTTGATTTTGCAAATGTCATTGTCACGGAAATCTGGGGAAGCAGAAAGCAGTCATCCAGGGAGCTGGCAGAACTGTTTCGTTTAAATGGCTGTGAAACAGTGTTTGCAGAGCCTGATGCAGGGAAGGCTTTTGACCTGGCATATAAAAAGAAAAAGGACGGCTTGCTTTTTGTGGCAGGTTCGCTGTATCTGGCGGGGGAGATTAAGGATTATGTAAGGAGGAACGTACATGATTAATTATGAGGAAGAACTGAAAAAATTCCAGCCCTGTCTTGATGTAGATGATGCGGAAGGGGCGATTTATCATCAGGATTTGACCGATGTCATAGACATTTTGAAGGAAATGATAAAAGAGAACCAAAGCACTTCGGATAAATAGGAGAAGATTATGAATTGTATTGTATGTCATGCACAACTGACGGCTTCGGACTATTGCCCAAAGTGCGGGTGCAATGTAAAAGCCCTGAAAAAGGTAAACGCGCTTTCCAATCTCTATTATAACCAGGGGCTTGAGAAGGCTCAGATTCGGGATTTGTCAGGAGCGATTACCTGTTTAAAGAGAAGTCTGAAAATGAATAAGCTGAATATCCAGGCAAGAAATCTTCTGGGGCTGGTATACTTTGAAACAGGAGAAGTGGTGGCAGCGTTGTCCCAGTGGGTAATCAGTAAAAATATGATGCCCCAGGGAAATCCTGCGGAAGGCTATATTGACAGGCTGCAGAAGAATGCCAACCGTCTGGACATGATTAATATCAGTATTAAAAAGTATAATCAGTGTCTGGAATATTGCAGAAACGGCAATCCGGATATGGCAAAAATGCAGCTGAAAAAAGGTGCTTTCCAATAATCCCAAGCTGATTAAGGGCTATCACCTTCTGGCGCTTCTTTATATGCAGGAAGGGGAATACGAAAAAGCCAGAAAGAGATTGAAGGCAGCAGCCCGGATTGATAAAACCAATACTACCACTCTGCGGTTTTTAAGGGAAATCGAGGAGCAGACAGGGCGGGCTACCAGTCTGGATTCCAGATTTAAGATAAAGGAAAAAGAGATAGAGAAAAAGGATGGAAGCGTGATTTACCGCTCTGGAAATGACACCATTATCCAACCGCCGGAATACCGGGAAAAATCTATTACTAATACCTTGGTAAATCTGGTGCTGGGCCTTTTGGTAGGGGCGGCAGCCCTGTGGTTTCTGGTAGTTCCGGCAAAGACCCAGAAAATCAATCAGGCAGCAAATAAAAAGGTGGTAGAATACAGTGACAAAATGGCGACTCTGTCTGCAGAACTGGATCGTATGCAGAAGGATATGGACGCGTCCACGGATTCTGTCAGCACAGCGAAGAGCCAGATTGATGCAGCCAATGCCAAAGCCGCCGGCTATGAAAATCTTATCAAAGCATGGCAGGCCTACCGGGATGGCAGCTATGGCACAGCGGCCAATGCCATGGAGGGAGTTGCCCCGGACGCGCTCTCTGTAGAAGCGAAGGGCATGTATGACACCATTATGAGTGAAATTGGCGGCACGGTGAAGGCAAATTACCAAGCTGCAGCAGGAAGCGCCATGGAAGCCGGGGATTATGACACCGCTATTTCCAATCTGGAAAAAGCCCTGGGTATTGGCTCGCAAGATAGCAATACCATGTTTAACCTGGCTCAGGCTTATGATAAAAAAGGAGATACCCAAAACGCAAACAAGTGGTATCAGAAAATTCATAGATGATTATCCCGGCACAGAGGATGCCCAGAATGCTGCTGATTATATGCAGGCAAACGGCGGTCAGGCAGCAGATGCAGATGAGGGACAGGCAGATAACGGCGAAGACGGAGAAGAGAACTCCGGGGAGGTTCAGGGCGCTTCTGAGGGAGAGCCTGTGACACAGGACGAATAGAATAAAAAACAAAAGAGAAGCCTTGAGGAAAAGGGGCTGTCGTAGCAGATGCAGATCTGAAAACAGAGAAATTTCGGAATGCAGTCTGGGCGGCAGCCCCTTTTCTGCAAAAAAAATTTGGATTGCACCAAAGGGAGCAGGTGCGGAAAGGGGAAGAAAAAAATGGAAGAAACCATGGTAAAGCGGGGAAACAGGCTGATTGTCTATGTACCCAGAGAGCTGGATCATCATTTTGCAGAGCAGATAACCGAGGAGCTGGACAGCGAGCTGGAAAAGGGTACGGTGCGGCAGTTGGTGTTTGATTTTTCAGCAACTACCTTTATGGACAGCTCAGGCATCGGTATGCTTATGGGACGGAAGCGGCTTTTAAGCTGCTGCGGAGGCACGGTAAGCGCCATTCATGTCAGTGACAGAATCTGGCGTATTATGCAGCTTTCTGGAATTTACAAACACATGGAAATCAGTCAGGAAGCGGTGTGGAACCGCAAAATGCGATAGGAGGGGAGAAAAATGACGCATACAAATAAAATGGTGCTGGAGGTAGAGAGCCGTTCCTGCAATGAAGGTCTGGCAAGAATTGCCGTTGCTGCCTTCAGCACACAGCTAAATCCCACCCTGGAGGAGGTGGCAGATATTAAAACTGCTGTGTCAGAGGCAATTACCAACTGCATTGTCCATGCTTATGAAAAGGAAACGGAGTGGATTCGCATTGAGTGTTCTTGTCAGGAAAGAGAGCTGACTGTCATTGTCCGGGATACGGGAAAGGGAATTGAAGATGTGAAAAAGGCGATGGAGCCTCTGTTTACCACAAAGCCGGAGCAGGACCGCTCAGGAATGGGATTTGCCTTTATGGAGGCCTTTATGGACAGAGTATCTGTAGAATCCAGTCCAGGTGCGGGAACGTCCGTAACCATGAAGAAAATCATAGGAAGACAGAAGCCTGTCTTTGATTAGGAGGTTGTATGGATAATATCCTTGCCCTTATCGGGCGCGCGCACCAGGGAGATAAGAGAGCAAGAGATATACTGACAGAGAAAAATATGGGGTTGGTACACAGCATTGCCGCAAGGTTTAAAAACAGAGGAGTGGAGATGGAAGACTTGGTCCAGATAGGGTGTATCGGGCTTTTAAAGGCCATAGACAAATTTGACCTTTCCTATGATGTGAAATTCTCCACCTATGCGGTTCCCATGATAACCGGGGAGATTAAGCGGTTTCTGCGGGACGACGGCATGGTAAAGGTCAGCCGTTCCTTAAAGGAAATGGCGGCAAAGGCATATGCCCTGCGGGAACAGTTGATTTTAGAGAAAGGGCGGGAGCCGCAGATAGAGGAACTTGCAAAAGAACTGGGAGTGTCCAGGGAGGAATTGGTGCTTGCCATGGATTCCCAGGGGCAAGTGGAATCCCTGCAGAAAACTATTTATCAAAGCGATGGGAATGAGATTTCCTTAGGGGAGCGGCTGCCTCAGGAGGAGAATCAGCAGGAAAAGGTGGTAAACCGCATGTTTTTGGAGCAGGCGCTGAATACGCTGGACAAAAAGGAAAGAGAACTGATTTATCTCCGGTTTTTTCAAGACAGAACCCAGAGCAGTATTGCCGGGGAACTGGGTATGTCCCAGGTACAGGTTTCCCGCATGGAGAAAAAAATTTTAAAGCGGCTGCGGGAAAAGCTATAAAAAAGCAGGGGAATATTTCACAAAAAAACAGCCATACTAATTTCTAAAGCAAGAGGCAAGGAGGCTGTCAGATGAGTGAAATTTTGTATATACAGACAGAAAAAAAACGTGGAGGTATACCAGCCGGAGGTGTACCTGCAGGATGTGGCAAAGCTTGCCTGTGGGGATGCCAGAGTGCTGAACCGGAATAAAGTCCGCAGGATATTTACCATTCCAGATGAAAAGCCGGGGCGGTATGTGGTTTCCGCAGCGGATTTGATTCATGCAGTGGCAAAGGAAGAACCAAATGTAGATGTGACGCATGTGGGAGAAGCCGACTTTATTGTGACTTATGAGGGGAAAAAACAGGGAAAGATGTGGATAAGCTGGTTAAAAACAGCCATGGTATGTGCAGTAACCTTTTTTGGCGGCGCATTTTCCATTATGACTTTTAATACAGATGTGGATACCTCCGGGCTGTTTTCTCAGCTTTACCGGCAGTTTACAGGAGAGCTTTCCACAGGGCATACCATTCTGGAATTTGCCTATTGTGTGGGGATCGGGCTTGGAGTTGTGATTTTTTTCAATCACTTCGGGCACTATAAGCTGACCCAGGACCCTACGCCTATGGAGGTACAGATGCGTGTTTACGAAGATGATGTAAACCGCACCCTCATAGCCGTAAAAAACAGAGGAGGAAAAGCATAATGTGGCAGGGAGAGATTCTGGCAGCACTGGCAGCGTTAAGCGGCGGAGCCATTGTGGCTACCGCCCTTGCTGCCTTTATCATTGAACTGGGCATCATTCCCCGTCTTGCCGGAATTACCCATACCGCCAAACATATACTTTTGTACGAAAACTGCCTGATGCTGGGAAGCTTTCTGGGAAATCTGGTATTTATCTATGATTGTTCTCCTCCTCTGGGGCAGATTTTCCTGGCGTTTATGGGGCTTTGTTTTGGAATCTTTCTGGGTTGCTGGATTATTGCACTGGGCGAGGTAGTAAATGTCTTTGCCATTATGGCCCGCCGTTTGGGGCTGAAGAAGGGCACAGCCCTGATTGTACTTTCCATTGCTGTGGGTAAGACGCTGGGAAGTCTTGTGCAGTTCTTTTTGTGGGGATAAAAACAGAAAAACCGCACAGACTAATGGAAAAATAAAATAAGGAAGGTGATTTCCTCATGCAACCACAATCTGAAACTCAACAGAGAAAAGCAAAAGAATACGAACAATATGTAAAACAGAAGACCCCTACCCACAGCCTGCCTTTAAACATGGCAGGAGCCTTTGTTTGTGGAGGGCTGATTTGTACGGTAGGGCAGGTGATTTTAAATATCTGCAAAAACATGGGTATGAACCAGGAGATAAGCGGAGCCTGGACGTCCCTGATTTTGGTGCTGCTCAGTGTGCTGCTTACCGGTTTTGGCATATATCCCAAGCTGGCAAAATGGGGCGGGGCAGGAACTTTGGTTCCCATTACCGGATTTGCCAATTCTGTGGCAGCCCCGGCCATTGAATACCAGAAGGAGGGACAGGTTTTTCGGCATTGGCTGCAAGATTTTCACCATTGCAGGGCCTGTGATACTCTACGGAATTCTCACCTCCTATTTTTTGGGACTGGTTTATTATTTTCTGCATTTATGGGGGATTGTGTAATGGAACAGATGATAGGAAAACAGAGTATACAGTTTGAACGGGCCGTGCATATTTTAAGCGCTGCGTCCATTGTAGGAAAAAAAGAGGGTGATGGCCCCCTGGGGAAATATTTTGACCGGGTGGGAGAGGAGGACGGACTTTTTGGCTGCCAATCCTGGGAAGAAGCAGAGAGTTTTCTTCAAAAGGAAGCGGTTTCCATGGCGATTCAGAAGGCCGGCATTGAGAAATGGCAGCTCCGTATGATTTATGCAGGAGATCTGCTGGCGCAGACCATTGCTTCTTCCTTTGGTATTATGGGATTTCATACCCCTGTCTATGGTCTGTACGGAGCATGCTCGACTATGGGAGAGGGACTTTCTCTGGCATCCATGGCAGTGGCAGGGGGATATGCAGAATATGTGGCAGCCGTAACCTCCAGCCATTTTGCCAGCGCGGAAAAAGAATTTCGCTTTCCCCTGGGCTATGGAAACCAAAGACCGCTTTCTGCTACCTGGACAGTTACGGGAAGCGGAGCCTGTATTTTGGGAAGAAAGGGCGGAAAGGCGAGAATTACAGGGATTACCACAGGAAAAATCGTGGATTTCGGACTAAAGGATTCCATGAACATGGGAGCCTGTATGGCGCCGGCTGCCTGTGATTCTATTTACCAGAATCTCATGGACTTCAATCGTCTGCCGAAGGATTATGACCGGATTATTACCGGAGATCTGGGACAGGTAGGACAGGAGATTCTCTTTGATCTTTTAAGAGAAAAGGGCTTTGACATTGAAAAGCAGCATATGGACTGCGGCATTGAAATCTTTGATGCAGCGACTCAGGACACCCATGCAGGAGGAAGTGGCTGCGGCTGCTCGGCAGTGACCCTGGCGTCCTATATCCTGCCAAAGATAGAAAAAGGAGAGTGGAAGCGGGTGCTGTTTATCCCTACAGGGGCTCTGCTTTCCAAGGTGAGCTACAACGAGGGAAACAGTGTGCCGGGCATTGCCCAGGCTGTGGTAATTGAACATTGTTAAGGAGAAGGGAAACATGGACTATATAAATGCATTTTGGGTGGGCGGATTGATTTGTGCTCTGGTGCAGATTTTACTGGAAAAGACCAAGCTGCTTCCAGGAAGAGTAATGGTACTTCTGGTATGCGCCGGGGCGGTGCTTGGAAGTATAGGGCTTTATGATAAACTGATTTCTTTTGCCGGGGCAGGAGCAAGCGTACCTCTTCTGGGGTTTGGAAATACCTTATTCAAAGGTGTCAAAAAAGCCGTGCTTGAGCATGGGTTTCTGGGACTTTTCATGGGCGGTTTTACAGCCAGTGCAGTGGGGATTTCCGCAGCTCTGATTTTCGGATATATTGCCAGCCTTATTTTCCGTCCTAAAATGAAAAATTAAAGTACACAAGGTGTTAAAGAATTGTAAAAATGTATGAAAAATATAAAGATAAGAGAAAAAAACCGTGCTTTAGATAAGGAAGATAAAAGGAGAAGTGTGAAATAGTGGTGGAAATATACATGTAAATAAGAAGAAAGAAGAAAAAAGCAAACAAAGTTGACAAAAACGCTTTGCTGTGCTACAATAACAACAATTTAGGAGTATCTGCGACGCAGCAGGTGCGAATGGATTAATCTAAGAGCGTTGAAGTGTCTTGGTTTTTCGTATTGGTTGTATGCGATAGGAAACCCAGGCACTTTTTTCGTTTTCAGAAAGGAGGATTACATTGGGAGAGTTTGTTTTAAAGACCCGGATTTTCATGGGAAAAGACGGGCTGGACGAAATTCTGCAGGGTGTCAGCCGGGCGTTTATTGTGACGGACAGGTTTATGCATGAAAGCGGAAAGGTCAGCTATCTGACAGAACCGCTGGAAGCACGGAATATTGAATATCAGATATTTTCCGAAGTAAAGCCTGACCCGGACATTGCCACGGTTACAAAAGGCATTGGAAAAATGCTGGAATTTCAGCCACAGGTTTTATTTGCATTGGGAGGCGGTTCGCCTATTGATGCGGCAAAAGCGATGAACTGGCTTTCTGTACAGGGAGGTCTGGATAAGAAAAGGACCTTTGTAGCCATTCCTACAACCAGCGGCACTGGTTCAGAAGTTAGCCGTTTTTCCGTTATCAGCGATCCGGAGCAGTCTGCGAAGTATCCGTTGGTATCCGATGATTTGCTTCCAGATGCAGCTATTCTGGACGCAGAGCTGGTACGTTCTGTTCCGCCGGCAGTTACGGCAGATACAGGCATAGATGTACTCACTCATGCCATTGAGGCGTTTGTATCCACAGGAGCAAATGATTTTACAGATGCTGCTGCCGAAAAGGCAATGAAGCTTGTCAGAAGCAATTTGTTAAAGGTCTATAAAAATCCTGATGATCTGCAGGCAAGACAGGAGATGCATAATGCGTCCTGCCTGGCGGGACTTGCTTTCAGCAACGCAGGATTGGGGCTGAACCATGGAATGGCGCACACACTTGGCGCACATTTCCACATTCCACACGGAAGAGCAAACGGTATTTTACTTCCCTATGTCATGGCATTCAACGCAGGCTGCCACGAACAACTGACACCGACTGCGGCGCGTTATGCCAGAATCGCCAGAGTGCTGAAGCTGGACGGCCCCAGTATCCGTCAGAGCGCATTCAGCGTTGTTCGTACCACAAAGCAATACATAAAGCAGCTTCATATTCCTGACAGTATTGAGGCAGCAGGTGTTTCCAGAGAAGATTTTGATGCAGCTTTAGACGAAATGGTGGAAGCAGCATATCAGGACGCCTGTACAAAAACGAATCCCAGAACATGCTCAAAGGAGGACATAAAAGGTGTGTTCTTAAGAGCTTATACAGGACGTCTGGTTTAAGGGAGAGGTTGTCATGTTTGAAGAAAAAAAAGAGAGAATTATACAGGAATTTGTTCCAGGTAAGCAGGTAACCCTGGCGCATGTGATTCCTCACCCTGTAGAAGCCCTGTATGGGAAAATGGGACTGATTGATGCAGAAGGTGCCATTGGGATTTTTACCATTACTCCCAGTGAGGCAGCTATTATTGCCGCAGATGTGGCGAGTAAGGCAGCAGATGTGAAAATCGGTTTTGTAGACCGGTTTAACGGCTCCCTGATTATCACCGGAGATGTATCCGGGGTAGAGGCAGCCCTGCACGATGTTATGAGCGTACTTTGCGACGCCATGGGATTTGCGCCTGCACCGATTACAAGGTCCTGACAACAGGAAAAGGCAGGGAAAGGACATGAAAGAGAAACAGAAAAGGGTGATTCTCATCGGACGTTCCATGGCAGGGAAGACCACTCTTTGCCAGTACATCAACAATGAGGATTTGAAATACCATAAGACCCAGACCATTCAGGTGGTCAACGGCAATATGATTGACACACCCGGAGAATATCTGGAGCGCACCTATCTGAGAGGCGCATTAACCGTTACTGCTACAGATGCAGACCTGATTATTCTGGTACAGCAGGCTGACGAAGAGGGAACCATGTTTCCTCCCGGATATTCCAGCACCTTTGCAAAGCCCTGTATCGGAGTCGTGACAAAGAGCGACCTGGCAGGGGAAAAGCAGATTGAAGATGCAAAGAAATACCTGAGAAATGCAGGAGCAGGAAGGATTTTTGTTACCAGCAGCTATGCAGGAACCGGATTTGAAGAATTACTGAATTTTTTATCTTCTGAAGAAGAGAAATAAAGGGTACAAGGAAGGACAGAGGACATGCGAGTAATCATTGCAGATGATGAGCCGATAATCAGAATGGATCTAAAGGAAATTCTGGAAAAGGAAGGATATACAGTAGCAGGAGAGGCAGCAGACGGCTTTGATGCGGTGGAAATGTGCAGAAAGGAACAGCCGGATTTGGTGATTATGGATGTAAAAATGCCGCTTTTGGACGGACTTACGGCTTCTAAAATTATTGCAGAGGAAAAGCTGGCGGAAACTGTGGTGCTTCTCACCGCTTACTGTGATAAGGAATTTGTTCAGGAGGCAAAGGAGGCAAACGTCAGTGCTTATTTTGTAAAGCCTGTAGATGAACGGACATTTCTGCCCGGTCTTGAAATTGCGGTAGAGCGAAATAAGACCATGAGGCGCCTGGAAAAGGAATGTGAAACTGTAAGCAGACGCCTGGAGAGCCGCACAGTTGTGGAGCAGGCAAAGGGCGTGATTATGAGTAAGAACGGACTTACAGAGCAGCAGGCTTATGACTATATCCGCAACATCAGCCGGGAAAAGAATATTTCTATG
This sequence comes from Blautia argi, assembly GCF_003287895.1. Lineage (NCBI taxonomy): Bacteria > Bacillati > Bacillota > Clostridia > Lachnospirales > Lachnospiraceae > Blautia > Blautia argi. Next base: position 475,226 of record NZ_CP030280.1, read on the forward strand.
AAAAAGGTTGCAGAGATTATTTTAATGCGCAGAGGAAAATAAGATGCAGAAGTTGATACAGCAGCTTTGCAGGGAGTATACAGATCTTTCAGATGAGGAAATTCAGGTGATTGAAATGATGGCAGGGACGCTTCAGCCCCTGGCAAATCTGGAGGCAGCAGATATTTTTGTAGACTGCCCCTGCAGGGACAAAGATGCCGTGGTTGTGGCAGAGGCAAAGCCGGAGGAGGTTCCTTCCGCTTACAGAAGCAGCGTGGTAGGCATGCTTGCAAAGGAGGAGAATGAACCGGCAGTGGCGCGGACCTTTCGTCTGGGCATTGCCACAAAGTACATGAAGGCAAGGACACAGGAAAATAACTATACCATTCAGTCCGTGGAACCCATTAAATACAATTCCCGGGTAATCGGGGTACTCATCAGAGAAAAGCGCATTGGCGAGAATGAGGAAATCCAGGAAGAAGGGGCTGGTTATGAAGCCATTGAAACACCACTGAACCATATGATTAATGAAAATGAATGGCTCACAGAGAGCATAGATGAGGGGCTTCTGCTGGTGGATTACAAGGGACGCGTATCCTTCCGGAATCTGTACGCACGGGAACTTTTCCAGAAGCTGGGCTATGTCAGAGATATTCTCGGACAGAAGTACAAGAACGTCTGCCTTACAGACTGGAGCAAAACGCCGGAGGAAACAGAGCGGATTAAGGAAGTACATTGCGGAAATTATTACCTGAGGGTAAGACAGATTCCTCTCATGAAAAAAGAGATTCGGTTTGCTGTGATTATCCGGGATATTACCTGGAACCGGGAACAGGAAAAGAATCTGGTCTTAAAATCTGTTGCGGTAAAGGAACTGCATCACAGAGTAAAGAACAATCTTCAGACCATTGCTTCCCTTTTAAGGCTTCAGGCAAGACGGGAGGAAAACCCGGAAACAAGAAGAGTGTTAAATGAAAGCATCAGCCGTATTTTATCCATTTCCGCAACACATCAGCTTCTTTCCCAGAGTGGGGAAGCCTGTGTAAGTCTTATGGAGGTATTGGAAAATGTAAGGAGAAATGCAGTACAGCCTTTTCTGAAAGCAGATTTAAAGCTGAATCTGGAAATTACGGGCGAAGATCTGACCGTAGATTCAGAAATTGCCACATCTGTAGCGCTGGCGGTGAATGAATTGCTGCAAAACTGCATGAAATATGCATTCCAGGGCAGAGAAGCGGGAAATGTTTCCATCTGCATTGACAAGGGAAAGGTGTATTCCAGACTGACTGTGAAAGATGACGGAGTGGGTTTTGATACCGGCAAGGTGAGGGCGGGAAGCCTGGGTCTTAACATTGTCCGAACCATGGTACAGGATAAGCTGCATGGAAGCCTGAAAATCCGTTCCGGTGAAAAGGGAACAGAAGTAAGCTTTGATTTTATCAACGAAACAGCAGACCTTATCAGCATTTCAAAGTGAGCATGAAAGGAAGGGATAATCTTTGCAGGAAACAATATTAAGCGTGGGAATTGACATTGGGACATCGACAACCCAGTTGATATTCAGCAGGCTGACCATAGAGAATCTGGCAAGTAATTATACAGTACCCAGAATCAGTATTGTAGACAAAGAGGTTGTTTACCGAAGCGGAATTTACTTTACTCCGTTAAAATCTCAGACAGAGATAGATGCCGGGAAGGTAAAAGAGATTATTCGCAGAGAGTATGAAAAGGCAGGCAGAAAGCCGGAGGATCTGCAGACCGGAGCAGTTATTATTACCGGAGAAACAGCCAGAAAGCAAAATGCTAACAGTGTATTGGAAAACTTAAGCGACATGGCAGGGGATTTTGTTGTGGCGACTGCGGGTCCGGATTTGGAATCTGTGCTTTCTGCAAAAGGAGCGGGAAGCGACAGGATTTCAGAGGAGAAGCGGGAGGTTGTGGCAAATATTGATATTGGCGGAGGCACCAGCAACATTGCCTTTTTCCAGAAGGGTGTGTTAAAGGGGACCAGTTGTCTGGACATTGGAGGAAGGCTGATTAAGATAGAGAACGGAAAGATTTCCTATCTGTTTCCGTCTATTCAGAAACTGGCAGCCAATCATGGCATTCAGATTCAGGTGGGAGATGCGGCAAATGAAAGCACCTTATACCGGGTTTGCGAATACATGGCAGAGCAGCTTGCCATGGCTCTGTACATAGAAGAGCCGGATAGCTTCCACAGAGAGCTTTACACCAATGCGGGAACACCCCTGAAGAGGCAGCCTGAGATTCAGGCAGTGACTTTTTCCGGCGGTGTGGCGGACTGTATGCTCCATGAGGAGGGTGATATGTTCCGCTATGGTGATATCGGAATCCTGTTGGCAAGAGCAGTCAAAAACTGTACCGCTTTTCAGAAAGTAAAAATCTATCCTGCAGCAGAAACCATAAGGGCAACCGTAGTAGGGGCAGGAACCCATACCACAGACGTCAGTGGAAGTACCATCAGCTATGCAAGAGAAAAGCTGCCCATTAAAAATATTCCGGTGCTAAAGGTCTCTGAGGAGGAAGAGCAGAATCCGCAGTTGTTTGCAGAAGCCATAGAAAAAGGACTGACCCTTTATGAATCCGAGGGAGAACTGGAACAGCTTGCCATTGCTTTTTCCGGTCAGTACCACACCAGCTTTCAACAGATTCAGGAGCTGGCGGCGCTGCTTATCAGGGGAGCGGACAGAGTGATAAAGGGTTCCTATCCGTTGATTTTAGTCATTGAAAATGATATTGCCAAGGTTCTTGGAAATGCCTTAAATGTCCTGTTGGAGAGAAAAAAAGATGTGATTTGTATTGACGGAATCCATGCACAGAGCGGGGATTATATTGACATCGGCGAGCCTGTTGCAGACGGGCATGTGGTGCCGGTGGTAACGAAAACACTGATTTTTAATTCCTGAGGCTGACAAAAGGAGCAGCAAGGGAAGTATAGAAAAGTAGAGGTGAAATGAGTTGATTCTTAAAACTAAATTATTTGGAAAAGTATATGAATTTAAATCTCTTCGGGAAGTTATGGCAAAGGCCAATGAAGAGAAATCCGGTGACAAGCTGGCAGGAATTGCAGCAGAATCAGCAGAAGAGCGTGTAGCAGCCAAGGTAGTGCTTTCTCACATTACATTGGAGGATTTGAGAAACAATCCGGCAGTACCTTACGAAGAAGACGAAGTAACCAGAATCATTCAGGACGGCGTAAACGAAGCGATTTTACAGAGAACATAAAAACAAAACAGTGGCAGAGTTCAGAGAGTGGATTTTAGATACAGAAACCACAGGAGATATGATCAAACGTGCTTCCAGAGGTCTTACCAGTGAAATGGTAGCTGCTGTCTGCAAGCTGATGAGTAATCTGGATTTGATTTACGCAGCAAAGAAAATCAGAATTTCCGCACACTGCAATACTACCATCGGACTTCCGGGAACCTTCTCCTCCCGTCTGCAGCCAAACCATACCACAGATGATCCAAAGGGTATTATGGCATCTGTTATGGAAGGTTTAAGCCTTGGCTGCGGCGATGCGGTAATTGGTCTGAACCCGGTTGATGATTCAGTAGAGAGCGTAGCCAGAATCCTGAAAAGCTTTGATGAATTTAAGAATAAATGGGAAGTTCCCACTCAAATCTGTGTGCTTGCACATGTGACTACACAGATGGAAGCTGTTCGGAAAATGCATGCGCCAATCGACCTGTGCTTCCAGTCTATTGCAGGTTCCCAGAAGGGAAATGAAGCTTTTGGCCTGACTGCCTCCATGCTGGACGAAGCTCACGATATGATGATGCGGGAAGCTACCAGTACAGGACCGAATGTGATGTATTTTGAAACAGGACAGGGTTCCGAGCTTTCCTCTGAAGCCCATAATGGCTGGGATCAGGTAACTATGGAGGCAAGATGCTATGGATTTGCAAAGAGATACAATCCATTCCTGGTAAATACAGTTGTAGGCTTTATCGGACCGGAATATCTTTACGATTCCAAACAGGTAACCCGTGCAGGGCTGGAAGACCACTTTATGGGCAAACTTACTGGTATTCCTATGGGCTGCGACGCATGCTACACCAATCATATGAAGACAGACCAGAATGATATTGAAAATCTGGCAACCCTTCTGGTGGCAGCAGGCTGCAACTACATCATGGGTGTTCCGGAAGGCGATGACTGTATGCTGATGTACCAGTGTACCGGTTATCACGAAGCAGCCAGCTTAAGAGAGGTATTCGGACTTCGTCCAATCCGCGAATTTGATATGTGGCTGGAAAAAATGGGATTCTCCAAAGACGGCAAGCTGACACCGCTTGCAGGAGATGCGTCAGTATTTTTGAAATAGGAGGTAGCATATCTTGGTAAACGAAAACGATTTAAGAACAATCATTGCACAGGTTCTGCAGGAAATGAACCTGGATTCTAAAAAAGAAGAAAATGAAACCGCGGTTACAGGCTGTGCGTCCTGCCAAAAAGAACCGGAAATCGAAGAAGGCTGTATTCCTGACGTGACAGAAGTGGATATCCGCAAACAGTATCTGGTAAAAGACCCGGTAAATAAAGAAGCATATTATGATTTGAAACAGTACGCACCCTGCCGTCTGGGAATCGGCAAGGCAGGCGCAAGATATAAAACAGACCCTGTACTGCAGTTCCGGGCAGCACACTCTGCTGCACAGGACGCAGTATTCTCTGATGTAGACCAGGGCTTCATTGACAGCATGGGACTGTTCTCTGTAAAGACACAGTGCGAAAACAAAGACGTATATCTGACCCGTCCGGATTTGGGAAGAAAGCTGGACGATGAGGCAGTAAAAACTATTAAAGAAAAATGCAGAATGAACCCAACAGTTCAGATTTTCGTATCAGACGGTCTGAGTTCCGCAGCAGTTGCAGCCAATGTAGGCGACGTGCTTCCGGCAATTGAGCAGGGATTAAAGAGCTACGGTATTGATACAGGTGTTCCGTTCTTTGTAAAATACGGACGCGTAGGCGCTATGGATCAGGTTTCTGAAATTACAGGCGCAGACGTTACCTGTGTATTGATTGGAGAGCGTCCGGGACTGATTACCGCAGAATCCATGTCTGCATACATTGCATACAAAGCAACCGTGGGAATGCCAGAAGCCAGACGAACCGTTGTTTCCAATATTCACAAGGCTGGAACCATACCGGCTGAGGCAGGCGCACATATTGCAGATATTATTAAAAAGATTCTGGACAACAAGGCAAGCGGAACTGATTTGAAGCTGTAAGGATTAACATAAGCGTAAATAAATTCAGAGAGTAAGAGGAGGAAAATCCATGAAACGAGATCCCGTAAGAGCTACCGTTCTTGCATCAAAAATTATTCCAAACGTCAGCCCGGATATGGCAAAAGAGCTGAATCTGGAACCGGGCATGAAATCTCTGGCTCTGGTTACTGCAGACAGTGATGACGTTACTTATACAGCCCTTGATGAGGCAACAAAAAAAGCAGATGTAAAGGTTGTTTATGCAAAGAGTTTCTACGCAGGCGCAGCCAATGCGAACACAAAGCTGGCAGGAGAAATCATCGGTATCCTGGCAGGTCCTAATCCGGCAGAAGTAAAAAGTGGACTGGAAGCCTGTGTGGACGTGATTGAAAACCAGGCATACTTTATTTCCGCAAATGACGATGATTCCATTATTTATTATGCACAGTGCATTTCCAGAACAGGTTCCTATCTTTCCGAAGGCGCCGGTATTCAGGAAGGCGAAGCTCTGGCTTATCTGATTGCACCGCCGCTGGAAGCAATGTACGGTGTAGATGCAGCTTTAAAGGCAGCAGATGTGAAAATGTGCGTATTGTATGCACCGCCGTCAGAAACCAACTTTGGAGGCGCGCTTCTGACAGGAAGCCAGTCTGCTTGTAAGGCTGCCTGCGATGCTTTTGCAGCAGCAGTGGAATTTGTAGCTGAGAACCCCAGAGAATAAGAGAGAAGGTAAACCATGAATGCACTGGGAATGATTGAAACATACGGCTACCTTACAGCAGTCGAAGCTTTGGACAGTGCATTAAAGGCTGCCAATGTATCTTTGGTAGATGTGGTTCGGGTAAGAGGCGGTCTGGTGACCGTTCTGATAGAAGGTGATGTAGGTGCGGTAAAGGCTGCGGTAGACGCAGCCGCAGCCGCTGCCGAAAGAGTGGGAGAAGTAGTCAGCGTCCATGTGATTCCGCGACCGGACGATTCTGTAAAGAGCATGCTCACTGCACACCCTGAACATGGGAACAGGAAGTGTACCGCTGCAGACCAGAGTTTGAACCAGGAGAGCAGCAGACAGGAAGAAAGTGAGAAGAAAAAACTGTTGATGCGGCAGATAATTTCGAAAAAGCTCATATGGAAGAGGCGGAAAAATCTTCTACAGAAACACTTTCTGAAAAACAGACGGAAAATCCGGCAGAAGTATTCTCAGAAGAACAGACAGAATCTCCTACAGAAACATCGAAAGAATCCTTCACTGAGGAACAAAAAGAGCAGCCCGTACAGGAGTTCAAAGAAAGCGTGACAGAATATCCGGCAGACATAAAGCAGACTTATACCGGGGAAGAGATGAAAAAGATGACCGTGGCAAAGCTGAGATCTCTGGCACGGGAGTTGAAAATCACCAATATGACCCCACAGGAAATCCGCTTTGCAAAGAAACAGGATTTGATTGACGCGATCCTGAAATTTACCGGAGAAAAGAGGTAGATTATGCAGTTATATGACAAAGACCTTTTGTCAGTACAGGAAGTGCGCGAGCTGGTAGAAAAGGCAAAGGCTGCACAGCAGGAATTGGCAGCAAAGAGTCAGGCAGAGGTAGACAGAATCGTAAAATCTGTTGCACAGGCAGGCGTGAGAAATGCACAGCGCCTGGCAAAGCTGGCTCATGAAGAAACCGGATTCGGCGTAGAGGCTGACAAAGTAATCAAAAATGTATTCGCCAGCGACGGCGTATACCAACATATAAAAGATATGAAAACCATTGGGGAACTGGAACGGGACGAGGAAAGAAAAATCCGTACCATTGCAGTTCCGGTAGGGGTAATTGCGGGACTGATTCCTTCTACAAACCCTACCTCAACCGCATTATATAAAGCAGAGATTGCCATTAAAGCGGGAAATGCCATTGTATTTTCTCCACACCCAAACGCCAGAAACTGTATTCTGGAAACCGTGAAGGTAATCCGTCAGGCGATTGTAGAAGCAGGAGGAAATGAAAACCTGGTATCCTGTATTACAATTCCTACCATACAGGCAACCGACAATCTCATGCGTCACCCGGACGTATCCATGATACTGGCAACCGGAGGCTCTGCCATGGTAAGGGCTGCTTATTCTTCAGGAACCCCTGCCATTGGAGTGGGTCCGGGAAACGGTCCGGCTTATATCGAAAAAACGGCAGATGTGAAGCTGGCAGTAAAACGGATTCTGGATTCTAAAACCTTTGATAACGGTACCATTTGTGCTTCTGAACAGTCTGTGGTCTGCGACGAAGAGATGCGGGCAGAGGTACAGGCAGAAATGGAACGTCAGGGCGCTTATTTCCTGACACCGGAGCAGATTAAAAAGCTGGGAAGCTTTATTTTAAGAGCCAACGGTACTATGAATCCTATGATTGTAGGAAAATCCGCAAGGGTGATTGCAGATTTGGCAGGCATCGAGGTGCCGGAGGGAACCAGAGTGCTGGTGGCAGAGGAAACCGGCATTGGCAGGGGACACCCGTACTCCAACGAAAAGCTGGCTCCCATATTGGCCTTTTACACAGCCCCGTCCTATGTAGAAATCTGTGAGCTGTGTACAGAGATTCTGCACTACGAAGGAGCAGGACATACCTTCTCCATGCATACCAAAGATGAAAATATGGTAACTTATTTTGCACAGAGAATCCCGGCGTCCAGAATTATTGTAAATACTCCAAGCGCTCTTGGCGGAATCGGAGGAACTACGGGGCTGCAGCCGGCTCTGACATTGGGCTGCGGCGCAGTTGGCGGAAGCGCAACCTCAGAAAACGTAGGGCCAAAGCATTTAATGAACCTGCGCTATGTGGCAGAAGGGCTTTCAGAATTGGAGGATATTAAAGGAACTCTTCCGGATTGTTCAGAAGGTATCTGCAAGCCGCAGAAATTTGACGATATTGACATTGACGCAGTGGTAAGCGAGATTATCAAGCGTCTTCAGAATTCATAAAGGATAGAGATAAGGAGGAATTATTATGGCAGCACAGCAGGCGTTAGGAATGATTGAAACAAAAGGGCTGGTTGCATCAATTGAAGCAGCAGATGCAATGGTAAAGGCAGCAAACGTAACCTTAATCGGAAAAGAACATGTAGGCGGAGGCCTTGTAACCGTTATGGTAAGAGGCGATGTAGGAGCTGTAAAAGCAGCCACAGACGCAGGAGCAGCGGCAGCAGAACGCGTAGGCGAACTGGTATCCATTCATGTAATCCCAAGACCACACGAAGAAGTAGAAGCAATTCTGCCTTCTGTAAACAGATTATAAAATAGGGAAGAGGAAATAAGGAGGAATCTATTATGGCAGCACAGCAGGCGTTAGGAATGATTGAAACAAAAGGACTGGTTGCATCAATTGAAGCAGCAGATGCAATGGTAAAGGCAGCAAACGTAACCTTAATCGGAAAAGAACATGTAGGCGGAGGTCTTGTGACCGTTATGGTAAGAGGTGACGTAGGAGCTGTAAAGGCAGCTACAGACGCAGGAGCAGCGGCAGCAGAGCGCGTAGGCGAGCTGGTATCCATTCATGTAATCCCAAGACCACACGAAGAGGTGGAAGGAATTTTACCTTCTCTTACAAAATAATCTTAAATTAAGAAGGCAGGCTGGTGGGACTGGGCGTGAGAGGGATAAAAAGTTCCTTTGATGCCACAGTCCGTCAGCAGGAGAGGAGGTGGATTACCTGATATGAAAGTGATAACAGAAGCCATATTACGCAGCGAGCTTCGGGCATCTACCCCGGAAGCCTATACCGTACCGGAGGGAAAAATCCTCTCTCCGGCCGCAAGAGAATATCTGCAGCAGTGCAAAATCCGTATTGAGGACGGGAAAGGGAAAAAGAACCCGGTAAAGAAAGCAGAGGAAGAACAGACCGCAGAGAAGCCGGAGATTCAGGCAACCAAGGTGCTTCCTATGCCGGAGGTGCAGGTGGAAAAAGAGGCAAAGCCGAAATTTGTGGATTATGATACAGGGGCTTACTATTACGAGAAACCGGAGCATATGACCCATTTGTACGGCAATACCTTAGTGCCAAAAGACCATAAAAGGATTTTTTTCAGAGGAAAGCTGGATAGTCTGGAAACACTTTTTGTTCTAAACCAGACCCTTCTTCTGGAAATGGGAGAATCCCAGAAGCTCATCGATGATTTGCAGGACGTTCTGGTAAGTCTGAGAGAAATGATGCGGTGTGATGTTATGAATGAGCCGTTTCGCAGAGAATTCATTATCGGGTTAAGCCATGCAGAACTTAGAGAGCATTCTCACAATCCTATGAAGTTCTACAAGATTAAGCAGATGGTGCTTCCGGATTACACCCTGGGAAAGGCATATGCGCTTTTAAATCAGTTAAGAGCCGCTGTCCGGGAAGTGGAAGTGGCAGCCGCCACGGCTTTCCATGAGGGCAGAACCTATGCCAGAGAAGATATTATTGAGGAATTAAACAGAATGTCCAGTGCCATGCACATTATTATGTGCAAATACCTGGCAGAAGCCTATAAGGAGTAAGCATGGAACAACTGATTAGAAAAGTGCTGGACACAATCACAAACGCAGGACTGGTGGAGGTGGAGGTTTCCGCCCGCCATGTACATCTGACCCAGGAAGATGTGGAAAAACTTTTCGGAAAAGGTCAGGTGCTTCATGAGAAGCGTCCCCTTTCCCAAAAGGGACAGTATTTAAGCGAGGAGCGCGTAACCCTCATTGGACCCAAAGGGAAAAAGGAACGGGTGGCAGTGCTTGGCCCTGTACGGAAGGCGACTCAGGTGGAGCTTTCCGTAAGCGACTGCGTGGCACTGGGAGTACAGGCGCCTCTTCGGGAATCCGGAGATGTGAAGGACTCTGCTCCTATGATTATCGAGGGACCGGCAGGCAGCATTGCCATTTCCGAGGGAACCATTGTGGCGCATAACCACATTCACGTTCCCACAGAGGTGGCAGAAAGACTGCAGCTTTCAGATAAAGAGCATGTAAGCGTAAAAATATTAACCGAGCGTCCTGTGACCTTTGATGATGTGATTATCCGTGTCAGCGATGCATTTAATTTCAAAATGCATATAGATTTTGACGAGGCAAATGCAGCGTCAGTAAAGGGATTTACCCTGGGCAAGATTATACGGAGAGAGTAAGGAGTGCAGTTGCAGTATGGATATCAGGCAAGTGGAAGAATTTATGAAATGTGTGGCAGAATCAGAAACAAAGACCTTTCCTTTCAAAGGAAAATTAAAGGTAGGGCTGGATTTGGGAACTGCCTACATTGTTCTTGTAGTATTAGATGAAGAAAACAATCCGGTGGCATGTGAAAAGCAGGCAGCCAGCGTTTTGCGGGACGGTGTTGTGGTAGACTATTCAGGCGCCCTTGACATTGTACGCCGCTTAAAGGAAAAGCTGGAAAAGAGAATCGGACAGGAATTGGTAAACTGTGCCATTGCCATGCCGGCAGGTACGGAGAGCAGTACCAAAACCCACTGCTATCTGGCAGAAGGGGCAGGCTTTGAAGTTTCCGCAATTTTAGATGAGCCAAGCTCTGCAAACGCGGTCTATAAGATTCAGGACGGCGTGATTGTAGACATTGGCGGAGGAACTACAGGACTTGCCATTTTAAAGGACGGAAAAGTAGTGCAGGTGGAGGACGAGCCTACAGGAGGCACCCATCTTTCATTGGTGCTTGCGGGAAATTATCACGTTACCTTTGAAGAAGCAGAGGCAATCAAACAGGATTATAGCAGACACAAAGAAATTCTTCCGGTTTTAAAAGCCGTGGTAGAGAAAATTGCAACCATTATCAACCGTTATGTAAAAGGGAAAGACATTGATACCATTTACCTGTGTGGCGGTACCTGCTGCCTCACAGGGATTGAAAAAATCATAGAAAAAGAAACAGGTATCCGGACAGTCAAACCGGAGAATCCCTTCCTGGTGACTCCGGCAGGGATTGCCATGAACTGTCAGCCTGAGTAAAGCAGGCAGAAAAATGCAGAAAGGAGGAGAAACGCGTGGACACAGAACTGTTAAATGAAATCTGTAAAAGAGTGCAGGAAAAGTTAAAGGAAGCCCAGGCAAAGGCAAACACAACAGAGGAAGAAAAGGAAGCTCTTCCGTCCCTTCTGGTGCTGACGGAAGACCATGGAACCATTTGTCATGAAACTTTGGAGCATACAGAACTTGCCGGATATTATTGTATGGAATGCGCCATGCTTACAGATTATCAGTGCTGCATGAAGGATTATGAAGGCGTGGTTTTATATACGCTGTCCAACGAAGCCCTTGGAAAAGTAGCTCACGGTATCCTGGACAATGGTTTTACCAGGCTTTTGGGACAGGCGCTTCTGGAAGGAAAGAAAATCTACGCTGCCAGAGAGGGCATTGAGCTTTACCGATATGCGAACACAGCGCCCAAAGCCTTTTATCAGCGATTAGAGGAAAATCTGCAGCTTCTGACAGACAGCGGCATGGTGATTGCCCCTCATGAACACATGGCAGATTTGATTCTTCACGGAGCCGGGAAAGAAGAGAAGCAGGAGAGTAAGCAGGAATGCAGCGAAAACACCTGCGAAAGCAGGGAATGCGGCGGTAGCTTAGCTTGCGAACCGGTCAAAGAAGCTGTGAAAGACCCGGAGCCGGAATTAAAAGAAGCAGCGCTGGACAAGAAAATCATCACAGAAAAAGATATGATTGCCCTTGGAAATCAGCGGATAAAGCGGGTACTGATACAAGAGAAAGCCATTTTATCCGACCTTGCAAAAGAATATGCCAAAAAGCATAAAATGCTCATAGAACGCAGAGAAATCTCCTCAGGAAAGAGAGAACAGCGCCTATGAAAACAGGAAAAGTGATTGGAAATATCTGGGCAACCAGAAAAGAGGAAAAGCTGGCAGGTTTAAAGCTGCTGGTCATTCAGCCCATAAACCTGCTGGATGATAAGGCCATTGAATATCCCATTATTGCGGCAGATATAATTGGTGCAGGCGTGGGAGAAAAAGTGATTTATGTAGGCGGAAGTTCTGCCCGGACTGCGGCAGGGGGAAGTGATATTCCCGTAGACGCTACAGTGGTGGGAATTGTAGATGACCAGGAAATTGAGGAAAATCTGATTTAAGCGGAAAGCGGTGATGCTATGAGTTTCGTAGAAACCATCAAGGAAGCGGGAATTGTGGGAGCCGGCGGCGCCGGTTTTCCCACTTATGTAAAGCTGAATGCAAAGGCAGAATATTTTATCATCAATGCAGCGGAATGTGAGCCTCTCATTGAAACCGATAAATATCTCTGTCGAACATTTCCCGAACGAATTATCAGGACAGCGGTGTTGGTTGCCGAACATCTGGAGGCAGCCCACTGCGTTATTGCCACAAAGGCAAAATATAAAAGAGAAATTGCTGCCCTGCAGCAGGAGATAGACCGTCAGAATGCAAAGGTAGAGATTTTCGGCATGAGAACCTTTTATCCTGCAGGAGATGAGCAGGTGATTGTGCAGGAGGTTACCGGAAGAAGTGTTCCGGAAAGAGGTCTGCCTCTGGACGTAGGCTGTGTAGTAGACAATGTGGGAACCGTGCTATCCATTGCAGATGCCCTGGAGGGAAAGCCTGTTTCGGAAAAATATCTTTCCGTTACAGGCGCTGTCAGCCACACCGGTATGTATCATGTGCCTTTAGGAACACCGATTACACAGATACTGGAAAGCGCAAAACTCACAGAACGGGAGTACGCCGTGATTCTGGGCGGTCCCATGATGGGAAAGATGTTAAAAACAGAGGAAGAAATCAAAAAAGCCTGTGTCACAAAGACTACGGGAAATCTTCTGGTATTGCCAAAAGACCATTATCTGGTAAAGAGAAGCGAGCTGCCAAGGGAGCGTATGATTCGCCAGGCGGCGGCAGCCTGTATCCAGTGCAGAATGTGTACAGATATGTGCCCGCGTTTTATGCTGGGACATGAAATAAGACCAAACGTGGTTATGAGAAATCTGTGGAGAGAAAGCATGCTCACAGATGCGACAGAATTTGAAGCAGCCTTTGGCAGTGCAGTAAACTGCTGCAGCTGCGGCGTGTGCGAAATGTTTGCATGTCCTATGGGGCTCTCCCCCAGAAAGATGAACGAATATGCCAAGGGTCTGTTAAGGGAAAAGGGAATCAATCCGGAAAGAAATATGCGGCCACAAGCCAGAGAGGGTATAGAAAATCGAAAGATTCCGACAGAGCGGCTCATTGCCAGACTGGATTTGACGCCTTATGTGACCCATGAGTTGCCTGAGGAAAGAAAACTGTCTGTAAAAGAATGCAGGATTCCTCTTTCCCAGCATATCGGCAAGCCGGCGCTGGCAGCCGTACATGTAGGGGAGCGGGTAGAAAAGAATGCTCTGGTAGCCCAGGCGGCAGAAGGACTTTCCGTGAATATTCATACAGGAATGGCAGGTATTGTAAAAGAAGTGACAGATACATATATCAGAATCTGTGGAGAGGAGGTATAAAGCATGGGCAAAGCAATCGGTATGGTGGAACTGTCCAGCATTGCAAGAGGAATTGAAACCAGTGACTTTATGGTAAAGGCCGCACAGGTTGATTTGATACGCTCTTCCACAGTTTGTCCGGGAAAATATATTATCATTGTAGGCGGCGATACAGGAGATGTGAAAGCAGCCATGGAGGAAGGGCTGGCAAAGGGAGGCGCTTATGTGGTGGATTCCCTCAGGATTTCCAATGTGCATGAGCAGCTTATTCCCGCGCTTACGGGAACAGTGACAGTAGAAAATCCAGGAGCCGTGGGTGTTCTGGAATTTTACTCTGTGGCTTCAGCGATTCTGGCAGCAGATGAAGCAGCAAAAGCAGCGAATATTACGCTGATAGAGGTGCGTATCGGATACGCAATCGGAGGAAAAGGTTTTGTGACTTTGACAGGAGATGTGGGAGCTGTGAGGGCAGCCGTAGCAGCAGCGAAACAGGATAAAGACCTGTATGTGGAAAGCACGGTAATTCCGCGTCCGTCCCCTCAGGTGTTCCAGTCCTTGCTGTAAACACACCTTAAAAGACGACAAAAAGGCTGCCGCCTTTTGGAGGCAGCAGGAGGAGGCAAGTATGTTTCAGGAATTAATTAACAATATTACAAATGTCGAGGTTTTTACACAAAGTATTAAAGATTGGGTTTCTAATTTGTCTATTAACTCAGTAATTATTTTAGTTATGATGATTTTCATGATTGTAGGCGCAGTAGACAAAATGCGCGGCAACAAACATGGATACGGTGAACAGTTTGAAGAAGGCTTTAATGCCATGGGTCCTCTGGCAATGGCAATGGCAGGCGTTGTAGCGGCAGCGCCGGTGCTGGCGATTTTATTGAAGCCCATTATTGTGCCAATTTATGAGCTCCTGGGTGCAGATGCTTCTATGTTTGCAACAACACTTTTGGCCTGTGACATGGGTGGATATCCTTTGGCTATGGAGTTGGCAGAAACAGAAACACTGGGAAATTTCTCAGGCCTGATTTTGGGAACTATGATGGGTCCTACTCTGGTATTTACCATTCCGGTAGCGCTCTCCATTATTAAAAAGAAAGACAGACCATACCTTGGAGCAGGTATTCTTGCAGGTATGATTACCATTCCGATCGGTTGTATCGTAGGTGGTCTGGTTATGAACATGACACAGTACAAGATTAATATTCTGACAATCCTGGTAAACCTGATTCCGGTTATTATCATTGCAGGTCTGATTGTTCTTGGTCTGTGGTTTGCACCGGCGAAGATGATCAGCGGATTTAATAAATTCGGTACAGGGGTAACGGTTGTCATTACTGCTCTTACCGCCATCGCTGTTTTTGAGTATCAGACAAAGATTAAATTCCCGTTGTTCAACATTATGGTAGAGCCAAATGCAGATGGTGTGATTCCTCTGGAATCCGGACTTTTAACCTGTGGACAGATTTCTATCGTGTTAATCGGCGCCTTTCCTATGGTACTGTGGATTACCCGTACCTTTGGCAAAGCATTAAATGCGCTGGGTAAGAAATTCGGTATGGACGAAAATGGTTCTGCAGGTCTGGTAGCAACCCTGGCAAACAACATTGCCATGTTTAACATTATGGACAAGATGAATCCAAAAGGAAAACTGTTAAACGTTGCATTTGCAGTAAGTGCAGCCTTTGTATTCGGTGACCACCTTGGATTTACCGCTGGTGTAAACTCTGAAATGATTTTCCCGGTTATTGTAGGAAAGCTGGTGGCAGGTATCACAGCCCTGATTCTTGCCAATATTCTTTCACCGAAGCTGTTATCTAAAGTACAGAGTACACAGACAGAAAGTGAAGAATAAAAGACAGACACAGGAAAAAGCCGAAAGGAGAGGTGACAGAAATGAATGTAAGTGAAGAGCTTATCCGTGAGGTAGTAAAAAGAGTTCTGGCAGAATCCGCAAAGCCGGAAGCCGAAAAAGAAGACTTTGTAAAAGAAAAAGATCCAAGCGGTATCTTAAAGATTCAGACAAGTACAGTAAAATGCGAACCCTTTGAACAGGAGGGCGTGTCCTTAAAGGATGTAGTTACTCTGGAGGAAGCCCCCAGAATGGGCTGTGGCATTATGGAACTGGATCACACCAGTTTTGAATGGACGCTGACTTATGATGAATACGATATGGTCATTGACGGTGTGTTAGAAATTGAAATTGACGGACGTGTGGTAACCGGAAATCCGGGAGATATTATCTATATTCCGAAAAACTCCCATATTCATTTCCAGACACCTTCAAAAGCCAGATACGCATACTTTGTATATCCGGCAGACTGGCAGTAAAAGGAGAGAACAGCATGGACATTCGCTTTGTACAATCTGAAGAAGAAGCGCAGCTTGCGAGAAATGTAATCACCGGTTTTCCGTCTAAAACCCCGGAGGCGCTGCTTCACAATATGGCAGGAGAATTGAAAAAGCCTGAGGAAGGGCGCTATCTGGGCTGTTTTGACGACAATGGAAATCTGATTGGTTCTTCTCTTTTAATGGATTTTGAGGTGAATGTAAGAGGAAAGCTGATGGAAATGGGAGGTACTGCCTACGTTTCCACCAACTTCCTGCACAAAAAGGAGCATGTGGCAAAGAATCTGATTCGCGTGGGTCTGGGCGCCTTTGCAAAAACGGGGAGAACCGTGGCAGCGCTGCACCCATTTAATCCCGCTTTTTACCGCAAAATGGGATTTGGTTACTGCAACGAAACCATGATGTATTCTCCAAAACCTCAGTATATCCGTTCCTATGGAGATAAATCCTGTTTGTCCTATGCAAGACCGGAGGAGGAAGAGGAAATTCTGGAATTTTACAGAAACTATGCGAAGAAAACCCATGGCGCCACCATTCATTCCTTTATGGACAGACACCGTATTTTTGATATGCCGTATGTGGTGGTGTGCAGAAGAGAAGGCAGAATCACCGGATATCTCACCTTTGAATTTGTAGAGGTAGACCATTACACAGACATGTATCATGATTTGGCTGTACGGGAACTGGTATGCGAAGATATGGAAACCATGAAACAGTTTCTCACCTTTTTTGCCTCTCAGACAGACCAGATTGAGCGGGTGCGGATTTATACTTATGAGGAAGATTTTCATATGCTCTTTACCAATCCGGACAGCGGAGAAAACCGTGCCTTTGATGGGGCGATTCAGGAAATCGGAAGAAAGAACATGGGATACATGTTTCGAATCCTGGACGTGAAGAAATATTTTGCTTTGCAGAATCACTGTGAACGCCCTGCAAGACGGGAATTCACCATGGAACTGCAGGTAGAAGACGATTTTATGGAAGAGAACAATACCAGCGTCCTCCTTCGTGTGCAGGGAGATAAGGTGCTTCTTACCAAAGACCGGGAACCTGACGTGGTGTTAAAGACCGGAATTGCAGATTTATCCTCTCTTGTCATGGGAGCCATTCCCCTGTCCTCTTTTTTATGGACAGAAAGAATGGAACTCAGTAACAGAAGCTATGGGCAGGATATTCAAAATGCCATTGGGTGGAGTGAAAAGCCAAAAAATTATACTTATTTTTAAAATGGAAGAAGCCGAAACAGGGTTGCAGTACGATAGAAAATTCGTATTGCAGCCCTGTTTTTAAAAATCCCGGGAAAACTAAGCTATACATTTACAGCAATCAATAGTATAATAGAAAGGATTACAGTGAAAAACAAAGAGATTACAGATACAGGAGGAAACGGAAAATGCTGCATGCATTCTCACGTTCAGAAGAACTATTAGGAAGGGAAGGGATTCAGAAGCTGGCAGATTCCCGGATTGCAGTCTTTGGTATCGGCGGAGTAGGCTCTTATGTGGTAGAAGCTTTGGCAAGAGCAGGAGTAGGCTCCCTGACGCTGGTGGACCATGATGAGGTAAGTCTTACAAATTTAAACAGGCAGCTGGTGGCACTGCGCTCTACCATGGGCAGAAAAAAGGTGCTAGTGGCAAAGGAAAGGATTCTGGACATTAATCGGGACGCTGTTGTTCATACCTACGATACTTTTTTTAACGGAGAAACGGCAGAGCTGTTTGATTTTACAGCCTTTGATTATGTGATTGATGCAGTAGACACCGTATCTGCCAAGCTGCTTCTGATAGAAAAGGCAAAGGAGGCCAAGGTTCCGGTGATTTCCTGTATGGGAACGGGAAACAAGTTAAATCCGTCCTGCTTTCAGATTGCAGATATCTCCAAGACCAGCGTCTGCCCTCTGGCAAAGGTTATGCGGACAGAACTGAAAAAGCGCAGAATCAAAAAGGTCAAGGTTCTGTTTTCTACAGAAACCGTGGATAAGAAAAAACGAAAAGAAGAACCCTTAGAAGTCAGAAGCGGCAGCAAAAGACCGGTTCCTGCGAGCGTGTCCTTTGTACCAGGGGTGGCAGGTCTTATGATTGCCGGAGAAGTGATTCGGGATTTGGTGTTTCAAAAATAAATAGAAGAGGTAGATAGATGGAAAATAAGATAGAAAATCGCTTTTGCAGCTGTCTGGGAAGTGATAATGTAAAATGGAAGGAACCGATGAAAAACCATACGACCTTTCGTATCGGGGGACCGGCGGATTATTACCTCTGTCCTCACAGCACAGAGGAGTTGCAAAAGGTTGTCCAGATTTGCAGAGAGGAGCATCTTCCCTTTTTCGTGCAGGGGAACGGAAGTAATCTTCTGGTCAGTGACAGGGGATACAGAGGCGTTGTGATTCAGTTATGGAAAAATTTCAGCGATATTTCCATAAAAGGAGAGCGGATTCATGTAAAAGCAGGCGCCCTTCTTTCTAAAACTGCCAAGGAGGCTATGGAAGCGGGTCTTGGGGGAATGGAAGAGGTATCCGGGATTCCGGGAACCATAGGCGGCGCTGTGATGATGAATGCAGGCGCTTACGGCGGAGAAATGAAGGATATTGTAGAATCCGTTACTGTGCTGACTCAGGAGGGCGAGCTTCTTACCCTGTCCCTGGAGGAAATGAAAATGGGATACAGAACCAGTATTGTAAAGGAAAAGGGATACATTGTGGCGTCTGCTGTGTTAAAGCTTCGCCGAGGCGATAGAAAAGCCATTCAGGAAAAGATGGACGATTATAAAGAGCGCAGAGTGAGCAAGCAGCCTCTGGATATGCCAAGCGCGGGCAGCACCTTTAAAAGACCGGAAGGATATTTTGCCGGAAAGTTGATTATGGACGCAGGGCTTCGCGGCTTTTCCATAGGCGGCGCTCAGGTGTCAGAAAAGCACTGCGGATTTGTAGTGAATAAGGGCAATGCCACAGCAAAAGATGTGTTGGATTTGATTCATGAGGTACAGCGGCAGGTAAAAGAAAAGTTTGGAGTAGAGCTTGAGCCGGAAGTGCGGTTTTTAGGAGAATTTTAGGAGGAAGTATGCGGTTTGTAATTGTAACAGGTATGTCAGGCGCGGGGAAAAGTACGGCGCTTAAAATGCTTGAGGATATGGAATATTTCTGCGTGGACAATCTGCCCGTACCCCTGATTGACAAGTTTATACAACTGGTTCGGGACGGCGGTCCCGGGGAAATTGAAAAGGTAGCCCTGGGTGTGGATATCCGAAGCGGAAAATCTCTGGACGAGCTGGTATCTGTTCTGGAAAATATTCAGATCCCGGGACTGGGAGTGGAAGTTCTCTTTCTGGACGCAGATGACGATACTCTGGTAAGGAGATATAAGGAAACAAGACGCAGCCACCCTTTGGCAGGAAATGGAAGAGTGGACGATGGTATTCGTATGGAGAGAGAAAGGCTGAGAACTCTCAAAGAATACGCAGATTATATTCTGGATACCAGTAAACTTCTTACCAGAGAGCTGAAGGCAGAGCTGGAGAAAATTTTTGTGGAAAACAGGGAATTTAAGAACCTGATGGTAACTGTGCTTTCTTTTGGGTTTAAGTATGGAATTCCCCAGGACGCAGATCTGGTATTTGACGTGCGTTTTCTGCCCAATCCATATTATCTGGAAAATCTACGCCCATTAAGCGGTAATGACGCTCCGGTGCGGGATTATGTGATGGGATTCGAACTGGCGCATACATTTTCAGATAAGCTGGAGGATATGATTCGCTTTTTGCTGCCAAACTATATTTCAGAGGGAAAGACCCAGCTGGTTATTGCAGTGGGGTGTACAGGAGGCAAGCATCGTTCCGTAACCCTTGCCAATGAATTGTATCATCGCCTGGAGGAAAATGAAGAATACGGAATCCGGGTGGAACATAGAGATATAGAAAAGGACGGGAAGAAATGTCTTTCTCCGGAAGCGTAAAAGAAGAACTGCTTCGTCATGAGGATTCTGCCAGGCATTGCCAGATTGCGGAGCTGGCTGCTATGATTGCCTTTAACGGGGAGATTGTCCGTCTTCCCTCTAAAGACATTATCCTAAGAATGTCCTCGGAAAATGAAAGTATTATAAGAAAGTGCTTTACATTACTGGGAAAAACGTTTACAATAAATGGCGAAGTTTCTATTGATGAAAAGATAGTCAGGAAAAACAACCGATTTACTATTGACATAGAAGATCCGGAAACAACTGTGAAGGTTTTGCAGGCAATTAAGGTTCTGACTGCAGACAGAAGACCGGTACACAGTGACGGGCTGGTGAGTTCTATGGTTATTCAGAAGAATTGCTGCAGACGTGCATTTTTAAGAGGGGCATTTTTATGTGCCGGCTCTATCAGCGACCCTGAGAAGTTCTATCATTTTGAAATTGTATGTACGACTCCGGCGAAGGCATTGCAGTTACAGGAAATTATTCAGTCTTTTGAAATTGACGCAAAGATAGTGAAACGTAAAAAATACCATGTTGTTTATGTAAAGGAAGGCGCACAAATTGTAGAACTTTTGGGACTTATGGGGGCAGGGGTTTCGCTTATGAATCTGGAGAATGTCAGGATTCTGAAAGGTATGCGTAACACTGTAAACAGAAAGGTCAACTGCGAAACAGCAAACATTAACAAAACGGTAAATGCCGCTGTAAAGCAGATGGAGGATATTATCTATATCCGGGACACCGTAGGTCTTCACAGACTGCCGGAAAATTTGGAAGAAACAGCTTTATTGAGATTGGAATATCCACAGGCATCATTGAAGGAACTTGGAACTTTACTGTCAATTCCTGTAGGAAAATCCGGTATTAACCACAGACTGCGGAAAATATGCAGCATAGCAGAGGAACTCAGAGGAGTCAAGGAGGAACAAATATGATTAGAAAGTCCATTACTATCGGAATCTCAAACGGTCTGGAAGCAAGACCTATCGCAATGCTGGTACAGGTAGCAAGCCAGTACACAAGCAATATTTATCTGGAAAGCGAAGCGAGAAAGGTAAATGCAAAGAGTATCATGGGCATGATGAGTTTGGGATTGGATAACGGGGAAAGCGTAACGGTATCCATAGATGGTGCAGACGAAGAAGAAGCTATGAAAAGCATAGAAGAATACCTGAGTAATAAGGCAAAATAAAGGAAAAAGAAAATATAAAAACAATGTGAGTAGGGAGAGGAAATCTGTTGCGGAAGATTTCCTCTCTGTTTTTTGTTTTCTTCACCGCTGTCCTTCGCAGGGCGCATTTTCTCCTTTTCTTACGGCGTATTGCTGCCGGAACCAATAGGTGTACAAGTCCTGAAATCCTAAAGAGGTATAAAGGCCTTTGGCAGGAATATTTCCCTGAACAACCTGTAGATAGGCGAAGGCAGCGCCGCACTGACGGGATGCGTTCAACAGGGTTTCGCAAATGGCTTTGCCAATACCCTGTCCCCGATAGTTCGGACAGACATGGATTGCATAAATTCCCACATAGTCCCGATCCAGGATTCCAAGTCCTGTGCCAATGATTCGGTTCCTGTCTATAGCGCAGACAGCCAAGGTATCTTTGGGAATGGCTGCGTACATGGACGGCACGATCTTTAAGTGGGTTTTATTTGTCATACCTTTCATGGAAAACAGGCCATCAAGCCACTGGGGCGAGATTTTCCTCTCCAGGGTGATGTTGACAGGCACGTTTTTGCAGTCTTGCAAAGAAGATAAATCCCGTGTCATAACCTGGGTGATATGTGCTGTAAAGTAACCTCGTTCCATAAGTTTCTGGTCAAAAGAACTGTCCAGAAGAGGGTTGATTTTATAAATAGCAGGACTTCCCCATTTTTCGTAGATTTCTTCACAGTAATCCAGTTTATCAGGAAGAGGGATAGAAGAAGGACCGAGCTGCTCAATGCAGTTGGTACGGTGTGTATAAAAGTGGGAAAAACGGAGAATCCAGCCGTCATAAATCTGCATTTGGTAGGAAGGCCAGGCATTTAAAGAGAGGTCTTCAATAATTTTAATTTTCTGTTCTGTTTCCATAGATGTTTCCGCCTTTTGCATTGCTATTTATTTAAAGTGTTAAACAGTAAGTTTATTATAAGGGAACAAAGAGGAAGAATCAAGACCTGCCTTGCAATCAAGGGAAAGTTGTAGTAGAATCGAGGAAGAATGAAAATACAGGAGGCAGATAACATGAAAACAGAAAATGCTTGGAAAAAATACAGTGATAAAACAGAAGTTTTTGATTTTTGCGAGAAATATAAATCCTTTATGAGTACCTGCAAGACAGAACGGGAATGTGTCACAGAAATGGTGCAGAAGGCAGAAGCAGCAGGCTACCGCAATCTGGAAGAAGTCATTGAAAAGGGCGAAAGCCTGAAGCCGGGAGATAAGGTATATGCCAACAACATGGGAAAATGTCTGGCAATGTATCTCATTGGAGAAGAACCTCTGGAAAAAGGTATGAGAATCCTGGGCGCACATATTGATTCTCCAAGACTGGACTTAAAGCAGAATCCGTTATACGAAGACCAGGAGCTGGCTCTTCTGGATACCCATTATTACGGCGGAATTAAGAAATATCAGTGGGTAACATTGCCTATGGCGCTTCACGGTGCTGTGGCAAAGAAAAACGGTGAAGTGGTAAACGTGGTAATTGGTGAAGATGCCAATGATCCGGTGGTAGGTATTTCTGACCTTCTGGTGCATCTGGCCGCAAAACAGCAGCAGAAGACAGCAGCAGAGGTTATTGAAGGTGAAAACCTCAATGTATTAATCGGAAGCATTCCTTTAGAGGCCGAAGAGGAAGAGCCTGTAAAAGCACAAATTCTCTCTGTTTTGAAAGAAAAATATGATATGGAGGAGGAAGACTTCCTTTCTGCAGAATTTGAAGTCGTACCAGCCGGTCCTGCAAGAGATTACGGGCTGGACAGAAGCATGGTTATGGCGTACGGACATGACGACCGTGTTTGCTCTTATCCTTCCTTTATGGCAATGCTTGCACAGGATAAGGTGAAATATACTTCCGTGTGTCTGCTGGTAGATAAAGAGGAAATCGGAAGTGTGGGAGCCACTGGCATGCAGTCCCGTTTCTTTGAAAACACCACTGCAGAGGTTATGCATGCAGCAGGTCAGTACAGCGAACTGCTGCTCAGAAGAGCGCTGAAAAACTCCATGATGCTTTCTTCTGACGTAAGTGCAGCCTTTGATCCCAACTATCCGGAAGTTATGGAAAAGAAAAACAGTGCATATCTGGGACATGGCATTACCTTTAACAAATATACAGGTTCCAGAGGAAAAGGCGGTTCTAATGATGCAAACCCGGAATACATTGCAAAGCTGCGCAAAATCATGGAGGACAATCAGGTAGCTTTCCAGACAGCAGAGCTTGGTAAGGTAGACCAGGGCGGCGGCGGAACCATTGCCTACATACTTGCCAACTACAATATGGAAGTTATCGACTGCGGTGTAGCTGTATTAAACATGCATTCTCCGTGGGAAATCGCAAGCAAGGTGGATATCTATGAAGCATACAGAGGATACTGTGCTTTCCTTGCTTCAGAAGTGAAATAATAAATTGGCACTATACATCTGTGCTGAAAAATGTTAATATAGACTATATTATGAAAACATGAAGGCAAAGTTGTAAAGTGAGGAGTACACAAATGTCAAAAATACTGAAAATTATAGTGAATCTGGTGGTTCTCTTTTCCATAATTGTCGCAGCTGCTCTTTTAGTGCCTCCTTTTGCCGGGGTGGATACGGTGATGAATGACAATACCGGAACAGAAACCAATCTTCCTATAGGTTCCGTGGCGTACGGAAAGAGTGTGAATGTAAAGAATCTGGAAAAAAAGGACAAGATTATTTATAGTGAAGGTTCCAGTTCCTATATTTACGAAATTCAGGATATGGATTCCAGCGCAGGTATTTATCAGGTGAAAGATGTTTACAGCAAAAGCAGTGAAACCGAAACCTTGAATCTACAGAAATCTGTTCCGAAGGTTATGGTTGTGGTTCCCCTGATTGGATATGCGGCGATTGCTCTCCAGAGCAAGGAAGGGCTTATTGTTGTGGGCGTGGGAATTGTTCTTTTGATTATCCTCTTTGTTCTCTCAGAGCTTTGGCGTAAAGATAAAGATGATGAGGACGAGGAAGAAGAGGACGGCAAGGAAGAATATGAGGACAGCGAAGAAGATGACGGGGAAGAGGAAGAAGAAAAACTCGGCTTCCGGGAACGTCGCCGTCTGAAAAAGGAAGAGAAACGCCGCCTCAGAGAAGAAGAGGAAGAAGAGCAGGAAGACGAAGAAGATGACGGGGAAGAGGAAGAAGAAAAACTCAGCTTTCGGGAACGCCGTCGCCTGAAGAAAGAAGAAAAACATCGCCGCAAGCTGGAAAAGAAAGGACTTCCGGACGAGGAGGAAGATGATGAAGAGGAAGAAGAACTTCCAAAAGCCTCCAATCAGACGGAAGAGCCGGAACTCCAGGGCTATGACGATGCCATGAAGGACGCTATGTCTTCCATTGCTATGGGAGTTGCCTCTGTCAGTGAGCCGGAGCAGACCCCTGATGCCACAAGAATGATGCCGGATGCAGAGGAACTGGAAAAGGCAGCAGAGGAAGCAGCGCAGAAAACTGCAGAAGCGACGGAACAGCCGGAATCTTCAGCAGAAGCAGAACAACCGGAAGAAAGTCAGAAAGCGGAAGCTTCTGAGCAGGAATCTGAGAACTATAATAATATAGAAGAAACAGAAACTGAAGAGATAGAAATGCCGGTGAATGTAAATGCGGTACCGAAGAGTCCAAGTGTGCAGGAGCTTCTTGCAAAGGCACAGGCAGCCGGAGAAAAACCTGAAGTAAAAACAGATGAAGACAATGAAATTACCTTATTAGATTATTCAGATATTCTATAAAAAAGAGCTGTCCCGCAGATGAGAGTCAGGAGGGTGAAGGATAGAACCTTTTTAGACTACATCGCGGGGCAGCTTTTACTATCATTGAGGTACCCTGTGCAGGCTCAAAAAAGAAAGGTGTTTTGTGTATTTGAAAAAATACAAAAAAAATAAAAACTATTGAAAAAAAGGCTTGCATTTTGGACAGACTTCCATTATACTAACAAGTGCTGTGACATGATAGCTATGAAGCGCGAGGTTGCTGTCAAAGACAGGTTTTCCGTGGAGCGAATGTCAAGTTAGGAAACTGACGACAAGTCACTGTATTACATCTAAAGACTTACCACTAAGGTGGGAGTGTGTGCAGAATCATGATGACACACACGGGAATGTGTACAGTCGCCGCTTGTCGTACTAATTAAAAGTGCGAAAAGGAGGAGACTTTTTTTATGGCAAGTCAAGTAATGAGAATCACTTTAAAAGCTTATGACCATCAGTTAGTAGATGCGTCAGCAGGCAAAATTATCGAAACTGTTAAGAAAAATGGAGCAACTGTTAGCGGACCGGTACCGCTTCCTACAAAGAAGGAAGTAGTAACAATTCTTCGTGCGGTTCACAAATACAAAGATTCCAGAGAACAGTTCGAACAGAGAACTCATAAAAGACTGATTGATATCATTGCACCAACACAGAAAACAGTTGATGCTCTGGCAAGACTGGAAATGCCGGCTGGTGTTTACATCGATATCAAGATGAAACAGAAATAAAAAAAGTTCTGTTTAAGGTTAAGAGAGATTATCCTTACAAGGTTGATATAGAAGCAATGCTTTAAGCATCCACTTATGTTGACTGTTTGTCTAGGATGATTGCACATCACAGTGTAATCCGCTGTAGATTCACAGGAGGTAAAAAGAATGAAGAAAGCAATCTTAGCTACTAAAGTCGGAATGACTCAAATCTTCAACGAAGACGGAGTTTTAACTCCAGTAACTGTATTGCAGGCTGGACCTTGTGTAGTAACACAGGTTAAGACAATGGACAATGACGGTTACGAAGCAGTACAGGTTGGTTTTGGCGACAAGAGAGAGGCTCTTGTAAACAAACCGATGAAAGGACACTTTGATAAAGCTGGTGTTTCCTGCAAGAGATTCGTCAGAGAATTCAAATTAGAAGGCGAATATACATTAGGACAGGAAATTAAAGCTGACATCTTTGCTGCAGGCGACAAAATCGACGCAACTGCAATCAGCAAAGGTAAAGGATTCCAGGGCGCTATCAAAAGACATGGACAGTCCAGAGGACCTATGGCTCACGGTTCCAAATACCATCGTCATGCAGGTTCCAACGGCGCTTGTTCTGACCCGTCCAAAGTATTCAAAGGAAAAAGAATGCCGGGACATATGGGACATGTAAAAGTAACTGTTCAGAATCTGGAGGTTGTAAGAGTTGACGCTGAAAACAACTTACTGTTAGTTAAAGGCGCAGTTCCGGGACCTAAGAAATCCTTAGTTACAATCAAAGAAACTGTAAAATGCGGTAAATAAGTTTTCGTTGGAAAGGAGGACCACATAAAATGGCAAACGTATCTGTTTATAATATGGAAGGCAAAGAAGTTGGAACAATGGAATTAAACGATGCAGTGTTCGGTGTTGAAGTCAACGATCACTTAGTGCATTTAGCAGTTGTTCGCCAGCTTGCAAATAATCGTCAGGGAACACAGAAAGCAAAAACACGTTCTGAAGTTTCCGGAGGCGGAAGAAAACCTTGGAGACAGAAAGGAACCGGTCATGCAAGACAGGGTTCAACAAGAGCTCCACAGTGGACAGGCGGCGGAGTTGTATTTGCTCCTACACCAAGAGATTATTCTGTTAAGATGAATAAAAAAGAAAGAAGATTAGCGCTGAAATCCGCTCTGACAAGCAGAGTTCAGGAAAACAAGCTTATCGTTCTTGATGAACTGAAATTAGATGAAGTAAAAACAAAAGCAATGCAGAATGTTTTAAATAACTTAAATGTTTCCAAGGCAATGGTTGTTTTAGCTGACAACGATGCAAACGTAGTATTATCTGCAAGAAACATTCCTGGTGTTATTACAGCACTGCCAAATACAATCAATGTATATGATGTGCTGAAATACAACACAGTAATCTTAACAAAAGCTTCTGCAGCAGCAATCGAGGAGGTATACGCATAATGGCAAACGTAAAGTATTATGATGTAATCCTGAAACCAGTTGTGACTGAAAAAAGTATGGCTGCTATGGGCGAGAAAAAATATACTTTCTTAGTTCACACAGACGCAAACAAAACCATGATCAAAGAAGCTGTTGAGAAAATGTTCGAAGGAACAAAAGTAAAATCTGTCAACACAATGAACTTAGACGGAAAGAACAAAAGACGTGGAATGACTTTTGGAAAAACTGCTAAGACAAAGAAAGCAATCGTTACATTGACAGAAGACAGCAAAGATATTGAAATTTTTGAGGGGTTATAAGACGAGCCCTTCGATACGAAAATATAGAAACTGAGCAGTCGAGAAAAAATAATCCGATATTTGGCTGCGGCAAAGAAACACCAGGGCATGTTGAAAGCCTAATGGTGCAGTTATGAAAGGAGAGAACGTAATGGGAATTAAATCATACAGCCCATATACACCTTCCAGAAGACACATGACAGGTTCTGATTTCTCTGAAATCACAACTTCCACACCGGAGAAATCTCTGGTAGTGTCCTTAAAGAAAAATGCTGGACGTAATAATCAGGGTAAAATTACAGTTAGACACCGCGGAGGCGGAAATAGAAGAAAATACAGAATCATCGACTTCAAGAGAAGAAAAGATGATATCCCTGCAACAGTTAAGACCATCGAATATGACCCAAACAGAACAGCTAACATTGCTCTTATCTCATACGCTGACGGTGAGAAAGCATACATCTTAGCTCCTGAAGGTTTAAAAGTTGGTATGAAGATTATGAATGGTGCGAATGCCGAAGTAAGAGTTGGTAACTGCTTACCATTATCTGAAATTCCGGTTGGTACTATGATTCATAATATCGAACTGTATCCGGGAAAAGGCGGACAGTTAGTTCGTTCCGCTGGTAACGGAGCACAGTTAATGGCAAAAGAAGGCAAATATGCAACACTTCGTCTGCCATCAGGTGAAATGAGAATGGTTCCATTAAACTGCCGCGCTTCTATCGGCGTTGTAGGAAATGGCGAGCACAGCCTTATCAATATTGGTAAAGCAGGACGTAAACGTCACATGGGTATCAGACCTACAGTTCGTGGTTCTGTTATGAACCCGAATGACCATCCACACGGCGGTGGTGAAGGTAAGACTGGTATCGGACGCCCAGGTCCATGTACACCATGGGGCAAACCGGCTCTTGGCTTGAAGACAAGAAAGAAAAAGAAACAGTCTAACAAGTTAATCGTAAGAAGAAGAGATGGTAAAACATTAGCTAAATAGTAGGAGGTAAGACAATGGCTCGTTCATTAAAAAAAGGACCGTTCGCAGATGAAAGCTTACTGAAAAAAGTAGACGCTATGAATGCTGCTGGCGATAAGACAGTTATTAAAACATGGTCACGTCGTTCCACAATTTTCCCTTCCTTCGTTGGACATACAATCGCTGTTCATGACGGAAGAAAACATGTGCCAGTGTATGTAACAGAAGATATGGTTGGTCACAAACTCGGTGAGTTCGTAGCAACCAGAACATACAGAGGACATGGAAAAGACGAGAAAAAATCAGGTGTTCGCTAATATTTGAAAGGAGGCTTTTATCATGGCAAAAGGACATAGAAGTCAGATTAAAAGAGCAAGAAATGCTAATAAAGATACAAGACCGTCTGCAAAATTATCTTATGCAAGAATGTCCGTACAGAAAGCTTGCTATGTACTGGATGTAATTCGTGGTAAAGATGTTCAGACAGCACTGGGTATCTTAACATATAACCCAAGATACGCTTCCAGCGTAATCAAAAAATTACTGGAATCAGCTATCGCAAACGCTGAAAACAACAACGGTATGAATCCGGAAAATCTTTACATTGCAGAGTGCTACGCAAACAAAGCACCTACAATGAAGAGAATTAAACCGAGAGCTCAGGGTAGAGCTTACAGAATCGAAAAGAGAAACTGCCATATTACTGTTGTGTTAGATGAGAGATAAGGAGGAGTATCATGGGACAGAAAGTTAACCCACACGGACTCAGAGTCGGAGTTATCAAAGACTGGGATTCCAAATGGTATGCTGAAGGCGATTTCGCTGATAACTTAGTAGAAGACTACAACATCAGAACATACCTGAAAAAGAAATTATACAGTGCAGGTGTTTCTAAGATTGAAATCGAAAGAGCATCTGACAGAGTGAAAATCATTATCTACACTGCAAAGCCGGGCGTTGTTATCGGTAAAGGTGGTGCAGAAATCGAAAAAGTAAAAGTTGAATTACAGAAATTCACAGATAAAAAATTAGTTGTTGATATCAAAGAAGTGAAAAGACCGGACAAAGATGCTCAGTTAGTAGCTGAAAACATTGCATTACAGCTGGAAAACCGTATTTCCTTCCGTCGTGCTATGAAATCTACAATGTCCAGAACAATGAAAGCCGGAGCAAAAGGTATCAAAACTTCCGTATCCGGACGTCTTGGCGGTGCTGATATGGCTCGTACAGAGTTCTACAGCGAAGGTACTATTCCGCTTCAGACATTAAGAGCAGATATCGACTATGGTTTCGCTGAAGCAGATACCACTTACGGCAAAGTTGGCGTAAAAGCATGGATCTACAATGGCGAAGTACTTCCAACAAAAGGAACTAAGGAAGGGAGCGATAAATAATTATGTTAATGCCAAAAAGAGTTAAACGTCGTAAACAGTTTCGCGGTTCCATGAAAGGAAAAGCATTAAGAGGAAATAAAATCAACTACGGTGAATTTGGTTTAGTAGCAACTGAACCATGCTGGATTCGTTCTAACCAGATCGAAGCAGCCCGTGTTGCCATGACTCGTTACATCAAACGTGGTGGTAAAGTATGGATTAAGATTTTCCCAGATAAACCAGTAACAGCAAAACCAGCAGAAACACGTATGGGTTCCGGTAAAGGTGCCTTAGAATACTGGGTAGCAGTTGTAAAGCCAGGCAGAGTAATGTTTGAAATCGCAGGCGTTCCGGAAGAAACAGCTCGTGAAGCGTTACGTCTTGCGATGCACAAGTTACCATGTAAATGTAAAATCGTTTCTCGTGCAGACTTAGAAGGCGGTGATAACAGTGAAAATTAAAAATTATGTAGAAGATTTAAAAACAAAATCAGCTGCAGAATTACAGGAAGAATTAGTAGCTGCTAAAAAGGAACTCTTTAACTTGAGATTTCAGAATGCAACAAATCAGCTGGACAACACAAGCAGAATTAAAGAAGTTCGCAAGAACATCGCTAGAATCCAGACTCTGATTGCTCAGAAAGCAAACGCATAAGGAATTCATTCCTAGAAATAGAAAGGAGCAGCATAATCGTGGAAAGAAATCTTAGAAAAACACGTGTTGGTAAAGTTGTAAGTGACAAAATGGATAAAACCATTGTTGTAGCTATCGAAGACCACGTTAAACATCCTCTTTTACGGAAAAATCGTAAAGAGAACATATAAATTAAAAGCGCATGATGAAGAAAACACATGCAATATCGGTGATACTGTAAAAGTTATGGAAACAAGACCATTATCCAAAGATAAAAGATGGAGACTTGTTGAAGTAGTAGAAAGAGCAAAATAATTTGTAAGGAGGAATCTAAGCATGATTCAACAGGAAAGTAGACTTAGAGTCGCTGACAATACAGGTGCAAAAGAAATCCTCTGCATCCGTGTTATGGGTGGTTCTACTAGAAGATATGCTAACATCGGTGATGTAATCGTTGCTACTGTTAAAGATGCAACACCAGGCGGTGTTGTGAAAAAAGGCGATGTTGTAAAAGCCGTTGTTGTTCGTACTGTAAAAGGTGTTCGTCGTAAAGATGGTTCTTACATCAAATTCGATGAAAACGCTGCTGTTATTATCAAAGATGACAAGACACCGAAAGGAACTCGTATTTTTGGACCAGTAGCCAGAGAGCTTCGTGACAAACAGTTTATGAAAAATTGTTTCCTTAGCTCCGGAAGTATTATAGGAGGTAAGCCTGATGTTTAAGATTAAAAAAGGTGATACTGTAAAAGTTATCGCTGGTAAAGATAAAGACAAAGAAGGAAAAGTAATCTCTGTTAATCCGAAAAAAGGCGCTGTTCTGGTTGAAGGCGTAAACATGATAACAAAGCACACAAAACCTTCCATGGCGAATCAGCAGGGTGGTATTGTGAACAAAGAAGCTTGGATTGATGCATCTAACGTAATGGTTATGCATGAAGGAAAAGCTACCAGAGTTGGCTTTAAAGTTGAAGATGGTAAAAAAGTGCGTTTCGCTAAAACTACAGGAAAAGTAATCGATTAATAAGAGAGGAGGCCAATATAGTGAGCAGACTGAAAGAAACTTACAAAAATGAAATCGTAGATGCTATGATTAAAAAGTTTGGTTATAAGAATATCATGGAAGTGCCGAAACTCGATAAAATCGTTGTAAACATGGGTGTAGGCGAAGCCAAAGATAATGCTAAACTGTTAGATGCAGCAGTAGCTGATATGGAATTAATCACAGGTCAGAAGGCTGTTACAACAAAAGCAAAAAATTCCGTTGCGAACTTCAAAATTCGTGAAGGTATGCCGATCGGCTGTAAAGTAACATTAAGAGGCGAGAAAATGTATGAATTTGCTGACCGCCTTATCAACTTAGCACTGCCTCGAGTACGTGACTTCCGCGGCGTTAATCCAAATGCTTTTGACGGCAGAGGAAACTACGCACTGGGAATCAAAGAGCAGTTAATTTTCCCTGAAGTGGAATATGATAAAGTCGATAAAGTAAGAGGTATGGATATTATTTTCGTAACTACTGCTAAAACAGACGAAGAAGCTCGTGAATTATTGACATTATTCAACATGCCATTTGCAAAGTAAGATAAATTAGGAGGGAAAATTCATGGCTAAGACAGCAATGAAAGTTAAACAGCAGCGCAAACAGAAATTCTCCACAAGAGAATATAGCCGTTGCCGTATCTGTGGACGTCCACATGCTTACTTAAGAAAATACGGTATCTGCCGTGTTTGCTTCCGTGAATTAGCATACAAAGGCCAGATTCCGGGAGTTAAAAAAGCAAGCTGGTAGGCATTGAACACTTAGTGAGTCGTCGCCATTCGGCGACGGACGAACTTAGTGAGAAAGCCGTTCGCGAAAATTAACGCCAAAAGCGAAAGCTGAGTTTAGTTGAGCGAACATACCCCTTCTTTGGGTGTCGGGGAAAATACCTAAATGAAACCTAAAGAGGATTTTAAATAAACAAAAAATATTATTACATGAAAAGTCTAAATTATAGGAGGAAACTATCATGACAATGAGCGATCCAATCGCAGATATGCTTACAAGAATCCGTAACGCAAACACTGCAAAACACGATACAGTAGATGTTCCGGCATCTAAAATGAAACTTGCTATTGCTGACATTCTGTTAAAAGAAGGTTACATTGCAAAATACGACGTATTAGAAGACGGAGTATTCAAGACAATCCGCATCACATTAAAATACGGTGCAGACAAAAATGAAAAAATCATTACAGGTCTGAAGAGAATTTCCAAACCAGGTCTTCGTATCTATGCTGGAAGCCAGGAAATTCCAAGAGTATTAGGTGGATTAGGAATTGCAATCCTTTCTACAAACCAGGGAGTTATCACAGACAAAGAAGCTAGAAAGCTTCACGTAGGTGGAGAAGTTCTGGCATTTGTATGGTAATTTTTGTGTCCAAGCGAGTTTTTATTATGTCCAAGCGAGAGGATAACAGGACTTTGTCCTTTATCATAGATAAATGAAGTACTGAAAACAGAAGGGAACCATAATCGGCCCTTCCGAAAATCTAAGTAAGGAGGAAATTGGTATGTCACGAATTGGAAGACTGCCTGTAGCTGTTCCAGCAGGAGTAGAAGTTAAAATTGCTGAGAACAACGTAGTGACTGTAAAAGGTCCTAAAGGAACACTTGAAAAAGCGTTACCTGTTGAAATGTCAATTAAGTTAGAAGATGGTCATGTTGTTGTTACAAGACCAAATGACTTAAAGAAAATGAAATCTTTACACGGTTTAACAAGAACTCTGATTCAGAACATGGTAATCGGTGTAAGCCAGGGATACGAAAAGACTCTGGAAGTAAACGGTGTAGGTTATAAAGCAGCAAAACAGGGTAAGAAGCTGGTATTAAGCTTAGGATACTCTCACCCGGTTGAAATGGAAGATCCAGAAGGTCTGGAATCTAAAGTAGACGGAAATAAAATTGTTGTATCCGGTATTGATAAAGAAAGAGTTGGCCAGTACGCTGCTGAAATCAGAGATAAGAGAAGACCTGAACCATACAAAGGTAAAGGTATTAAATATGCTGATGAAGTTATCAGACGTAAAGTTGGTAAAACTGGTAAGAAATAAGTAAGGAGAGTGTAAAAATGGTTAGTAAAGTATCAAGAGCGAAAGTTCGCGCAAAAAAACATAGAAGATTACGCAATCATCTCAGTGGTACAACTGCTACACCTCGTTTAGCAGTATTCCGCAGCAATAATCATATGTATGCTCAAATTATTGACGATACAGTTGGAAAAACTCTTGTTTCTGCTTCTACAACACAGAAAGAAGTAAAAGCTGAGTTAGAAAAAACCAATAACGTTGATGCAGCAGCATACTTAGGTACAGTAATTGGTAAAAGAGCAGTCGAAGCTGGTATCAAAGAAGTTGTATTCGACAGAGGCGGTTTCATTTACCACGGAAAGATTAAAGCATTAGCAGACGCAGCAAGAGAAGCTGGGTTAGAATTCTAATAAGGGAGGAAATGAACACATGAAACGTTCTATCATTGATGCTAGTCAGTTTGAATTAGAAGAAAAAGTAGTGTCAATCAAGCGTGTAACAAAGGTTGTTAAAGGTGGTCGTAACTTCCGTTTCACAGCTTTAGTTGTTGTTGGTGACGGCAACGGACATGTTGGCGCTGGTTTAGGTAAAGCAACTGAAATTCCTGAAGCAATCCGCAAAGGAAAAGAAGATGCTATGAAGAAATTAGTTAGTGTAGCAAGAGATGAAAACGGAAGTATTACACATGACTTTGTTGGAAAATTCGGAAGTGCAGAAATGCTCTTAAAGAAAGCTCCAGAAGGTACTGGTGTTATCGCCGGAGGTCCAGCTCGTGCAGTTATCGAACTTGCAGGTATTAAGAACATCCGTACAAAATGTATGGGTTCCCGTAACAAACAGAACGTAGTTCTGGCTACAATCGCAGGTTTGAGCCAGTTAAAGACTCCGGAAGAAGTTGCAAAACTTCGCGGAAAATCTGTTGATGAGATTTTTGCATAAGGAGGATTAAAAAATGGCAGATAAATTAAAAATCACTCTGGTGAAATCTACAATCGGTGCTGTTCCGAAACACAGAAAAACAGTGGAAGCATTAGGTTTAAGAAAACTGAACAAGACAGTTGAAATGCCGGACAATGCTGCAGTTCGCGGTATGATTCAGCAGGTAAGACACTTAGTTAAAGTTGAAGAAATCTAATTAATATAAAGAAGGAGGTGCCATCATGGAATTATCAAACTTAAGACCAGCCGAAGGTTCTAAACAGAGCGACAACTTCAGAAGAGGTCGTGGACACGGTTCAGGTAATGGTAAGACAGCAGGTAAGGGCCACAAAGGTCAGAAAGCACGTTCTGGTGCAAAAAGACCAGGTTTTGAAGGTGGTCAGATGCCTTTATATAGAAGACTTCCTAAGAGAGGCTTCAAGTGCAGAAACTCTAAGGAAATCATTGCAGTAAACGTTGATATCTTAAACAGATTTGAAGACGGTACTGAAGTGACACCAGCAGCTTTATTAGCTTCCGGTGCTATCTCAAAATTAGGAGATGGTGTAAAGCTTCTTGGTAACGGTGAACTTACTAAGAAATTAACTGTAAAAGTAAACGCTGTAAGCGAAAGCGCAAAAGCCAAGATTGAAGCCGCAGGTGGAACAGTAGAGGTGATCTAATGCTCAAGACTCTTAAAAATGCCTTTAGGATAAAGGATATAAGACGTCGGATTTTCTATGTATTCCTGATGTTAATTGTGATTCGTATTGGTTCACAGTTACCGATTCCGGGAGTAAATAGTGATTATTTTAAAGAATGGTTTGCGAGCCAGTCCAGTGATGCATTTAACTTTTTTGATGCATTCACGGGCGGTTCCTTTACCGAAATGTCAATTTTTGCATTGAATATCACCCCATACATTACTTCTTCCATCATTATTCAGCTTTTGACCATTGCAATTCCAAAGCTGGAAGAAATGCAGCGTGATGGAGAAGAAGGCAGAAAGAAAATGACAGCGATTACCCGTTATCTGACAATCGGTCTTTCTTTGTTCCAGTCTATTGCCATGACAATCGGATTTGGAAACAAGGGTCTGATTCCGGATATGAATTTCGGGAAAGCCGTTGTTGTTGTAACCTGTCTTACAGCAGGTTCAGCAATGCTGATGTGGATTGGTGAACAGATTACAGACAAGGGAATCGGAAACGGTATCTCTATTGTGTTGATGATTAATATTGTATCCAGAATTCCAAGCGATATCATGACTCTTTTTGACCAGTTTGTCAAAGGGAAAACATATGCAAAGGGCGCTCTGGCAGCATTGATTATTGCAGCCGTTATTTTAGTGGTTGTAGTGCTGGTATTAATTTTAAACGGCGGTATCAGAAGAATCCCTGTACAGTATTCCAAGAAGATGGTCGGCAGAAAGGTAATGGGCGGTCAGTCCAGTTCCATTCCTTTAAAGGTAAACACTGCAGGTGTTATTCCGATTATCTTTGCCTCTTCTTTAATGTCCTTCCCTGTGCTGATTGCAAGTTTTATGGGAAAAACAGGAGGAACAGGTATCGGAAGCCAGATTCTGAAGGGTCTTACTTCAAGCAACTGGTTTAATCCGAGTGAACCCATTTATTCTCTTGGTTTGGTTTTATATATTGTATTAGTTATCTTCTTTGCATATTTTTATACGTCTATTACTTTCAATCCTATGGAAGTGGCAGATGATATGAAAAAACGAGGTGGATTTATCCCGGGTATCCGTCCTGGAAAACCAACACAGGAATATTTGGAAAAAATCTTGAGTTATCTGATTTTTATCGGCGCTACTGGTCTTGTCATTGTTGCGGTTATTCCGTTCTTCTTTAACGGAGTATTCGGTGCAAATGTTTCCTTTGGAGGAACTTCTCTTATCATCGTGGTAGGTGTTGTTCTGGAAACTTTGAAACAGATTGAGTCCCGTATGCTGGTTCGTAACTACAAAGGTTTTTTAAGTGAATAAAAGATAAATGAGGAAGAAACCGTCGCAGAGAAAGCAGTTTAGCTGCTTTACAGGGCAAGAGAGGAGTCACAAGACTGTGGTTCTTCATTGCTGCGGCGGTTTTGCCATATTCAGAAGAGAAGTGTCTTTTGGAAAGGGGAAAAGGTATGAAAATTATTATGTTAGGTGCTCCCGGAGCAGGAAAAGGTACACAGGCAAAAAAGATTGCACAGAAGTATGGAATTCCGCATATTTCTACAGGAGATATTTTCAGAGCCAATATTAAAAATAATACAGAATTAGGGAAAAAAGCAAAAACATACATGGACAAGGGGCTTTTAGTTCCGGACGAACTTACAGTGGATTTGGTAATTGACCGTGTAGGTCAGGAAGACTGCAAGAATGGATACATTCTGGACGGATTTCCAAGAACCATTCCTCAGGCGGAGAGTCTGGACGCAGCACTGGAAAAAATGGGAGAAAAAGTAGATTTTGCCGTGAATGTAGAGGTTCCTGATGAGAATATTGTAAACCGTATGTCAGGACGTCGTGCATGTGTGGGCTGCGGTGCAACTTATCATATCAAATACAATGCGCCTAAAACAGAAGGTATCTGTGATGTTTGCGGTGAAAAGCTGATACTCAGAGATGATGACCAGCCGGAAACAGTACTGAAACGTCTGGGGGTATATCATGACCAGACACAGCCTCTGATTGATTATTATGCAAAAGCAGGTGTGTTAAAGGAAGTAGACGGTACCGTTGATATGGAAGATGTTTTTCAGGCGATTGTCAGCGTGTTAGGAGAGTAAAAAGATGTCAGTAACAATTAAAACTGCCAGAGAGATAGAACTCATGAGAGAAGCCGGAAGACTTCTGGAGAAAGTACATGATGAGCTGGGTGCATTTATCAAACCGGGAATCAGTACCCTGGATATTGACCGGCTTGGAGAAAAGTTAATCAGAGGTCTGGGGTGTATCCCTAACTTTTTGAATTACAATGGATATCCTGCTTCTATTTGCGTATCTGTAAACGACGAGGTTGTACACGGGATTCCAAAGAAGAGCCGGATTCTGCAGGAAGGCGACATTGTAAGTCTGGATGCCGGATTGATTTATAAAGGGTATCATTCTGATGCTGCCCGGACCTATGCAGTAGGTCAGATCTCACCGGAAGCACAGAAATTAATGGACGTAACAAAACAGAGCTTTTTTGAGGGTCTGAAGTATGCGAAAGCCGGAAATCATTTAAATGATATTTCTTCCGCTATCGGCGGCTATGCAGAACAGTTTGGTTATGGTGTTGTTCGGGATTTGGTAGGTCATGGAATAGGGACCCACCTGCATGAAGATCCACAGATACCGAACTTCCGTCAAAGACGCAGAGGAATTCGTCTGGTGCCTGGTATGACACTGGCAATTGAGCCTATGATTAATCAGGGAAGAGCTGATGTTGAATGGCTTGATGATGACTGGACCGTAGTGACAGAGGACGGTTCTCTTTCTGCTCACTATGAGAATACCATTCTCATTACAGAGGGTGAACCGGAAATCCTTACCCTGAGCAAATAAGGGAGGTTTCATGAAAGCATTTGTAAAAGGTATGCTTGCCCGTTCCAAGGCAGGACATGATACCGGAAAAGTATATGTAGTTATGCAGGCAGACGAGGAATTTGTGTATCTGGCGGACGGCAGATGCAGAACCGTGGATAAACAGAAGAAGAAGAGAAGAAAACACATTCAGATTATCTACAGGATTCCAGCCATTTTACAGGAAAAAATGGAAAAAGGAGAAGAACTGCGAAACGAACATATCCAAAAGGCCATTAAAGATTACGAAAAGAATCAACAGGAGGTTTAATTTATGTCAAAGGCAGACGTTATTGAAGTAGAAGGAACCGTGTTAGAAAAATTACCTAACGCGATGTTCAAGGTTGAACTGGAAAACAAACACGTGATATTAGCTCATATCAGCGGAAAGCTGAGAATGAATTTTATCCGTATTCTTCCGGGAGATAAGGTTACCATTGAAATGTCCCCATATGATTTAAGTAAGGGAAGAATTATCTGGAGAGATAAATAAGAAAGATAAGAAATAAGAGAAAAAAGTGCCGCACAAAGAGGGTATTGGGAGCAGGAATGTATCGCTGTTCCGGATTGCTGCTTTGTGCGGTACTTTTGTTTCCTTAAAATACAGAATTGCCTCTGGAACTATGGCTAAAGCTTATCGTAGGTTTTTTCTGCGCTGTCGTTGGTTTTCAAAAGCAGGAATTTTCTTATGGTAAAAATAACTGCGATAGCAATGACACCAATTAAGGTTTCCGTCATGTTCAGATGTTCTACTACCATTTGTCTGGCAATAGCAAACATCAGAACTTCAAGCAGGTTTTCCGCTGTGTGCTTTGCCAGCATTTTTACAAATTCCACACCAATGAGCAGTGTGAGGGCATTTCCCAGAAATTCTGTAAACTGTGCGGAAGTGATTTCCAGAAGTGGAAGGGTAATAAAGCTGTGCAGCATGGGGATAATCAATACAATAATCACCAGCAGCATAACAGCAGACAGCAAAATTTCCGTGTAGCGGGAAATCGTATAGATGATTTCATTTAGTTTTCTTTTCATAGAGGGCAGGTATGTACTTCTCCTTTCTTTTTTGTTACTTTGAAATGAATTTGTAATAATTGATAAACTTATCATACC
Organism: Blautia argi; assembly: GCF_003287895.1. Lineage (NCBI taxonomy): Bacteria > Bacillati > Bacillota > Clostridia > Lachnospirales > Lachnospiraceae > Blautia > Blautia argi. The sequence continues at coordinate 514,235 of NZ_CP030280.1, forward strand.
ATAAGAAAGCAAAAAAGCGAAGCGAATTGTGCGGAAACTCTGTAAAAAACCGTATTTACTGGAAAAATAAAAGAAAAATTTTTCAGTGAAAGCCGTAAAAAATCACAAAATCCCGGAAAAAAACAGGGAGGAAAGAATATGGAAACCGAAGAAAAATGGCGGTTTTTCTGTAACAAATACTTAAAAAATAAGAAGTTTATACTTGCAAAAGACCTGTTTTTATGGTAGTATATACAGGAAGCTTGAAAAATATTTCGAAAATGTTACAGAATTTTAACGGAGTGTAAAATTAATTATTAGAGAGGTACATAGAAGTATGAAAAAAAGATTGTTATGTCTGTCACTTATTTTTGCTATGACAGCAGCACAGGTAATGCCTGTATCCGCTGCAAGAAAAGATGATTTACAGGCCGAGAAGTCTGCAACACAGAGTAAATTATCAGCAGCTGAATCAAAGGCAAACAGCCTGGAATCACAGAAGCAGAAGTTAATGGGACAGATTGATTCCACTCAGCAGGAATTAGTAAGCGTTATTTCCCAGATAGAAATTCTTGATGAGGATATTAAAGAAAAAGAAACTGATATCGAAAAAACAAAAGAAGACCTTGCAAAAGCAGAAGCTGACCGTGACGAACAGTACGAAGCTATGAAACTGAGAATTCAGTACATGTACGAAAACGGCGGAAATGATACATGGGCTAAGATTTTATTAGAGTCTGACAGTATTGCATCTATGCTGGCAAAAGCAGAAAATACAGAAAAAATGTATGCTTATGACAGAGATGAATTACAGAAGATGAAAGAAATTGTTCAGGAAGTTACAGACCTGGAAGAAAAGCTGGAAGGCGAAAAAGCAGAATTAGAAACTGCTAAAAATGAGCAGGAAGGCATGAAAGATTCTCTTCAGGTAAAAGTGGACAACTTAAAAGCAAATGCAAAAGATTATGAAGCACAGATTGCATCTGCAAAAGCGCAGGCACAGGAATACAAAAACCTGATTGCACAGCAGAACGCAGAGCTGAAGAAAATTCAGCAGCAGGAAGCTGCAGCAGCAAAAGCAGCTCAGGAAGCAGCAAAGAAAAAACAGGAGCAGCAGAACAACTCCGGAAATAACGGTGGAAACGCAGTGACAGGCGGTACTGTAAGCAATAACAACAATGCTGGTACAAACAATAACGATGGCGGCTCTTCTGACAATAACAGTGGCAATACAAATAATAACAGTAATAATAATAATAACAACGATGTAGACACAAACACAGATACAACACCGGAAAGCAATACTGGAAACACTGGTGGCGGAAGCACACAGGTGGAAACACCGTCAGCGCCTTCCTATAACAGCGCTACAGGTGAAGCAGTTGTATCTTATGCAATGCAGTTTATCGGAAAATCCGTATGTATACGGCGGAAACAGCCTGACAAACGGAATCGACTGCTCTGGATTTACACAGCAGATATTCGGACACTTTGGTTACAGCCTTCCTCGTACAAGTGATGCACAGGCAGGTTCTGGTGTAGGAATCAGCTATTCTGAATCCCGTGCAGGTGATATCATTGTATATCCGGGACATGTAGCAATCCTTACAGGAGATGGCGGAATTGTACATGCTTCCAACAGCGCTCCTTATCCAAAGGGTGGTATTAAATACACAGCGAATGCATTATATCGTAACTATATTGCAATAAGACGTATTGTGCAGTAAAGAAATTTCAGAAGATAGAAATACATAAAAAACAGAGAGCAATTCTTTTGTTGAATTCAACACGGGAATTGCTCTTTTTTTCACTAAAGGAGGCAGTAAATGGGATTTTCTTTTGATGTGAGCGTTCCGGTTTTCACAGTGTTTCTGCAGGGACTTATCAGCTTTTTCTCCCCTTGTATTTTACCCCTGATTCCTCTGTATATCGGATATTTGTCCGGAGGGACAGGGACAAGGGGAGAAGATGGAAGAATGCATTACAAAAGAAGCAAGGTGATGCTTCATACCTTTTGCTTTGTATTAGGCGTCAGCTTTGCCTTCTTTCTCCTGGGCTTTGGTTTTTCTGCCATGGGAGAGTTTTTTAAGAGCAATCAGGTTTTATTTGCCAGATTAGGCGGTATTCTTGTGGCGTTTCTGGGATTGTATCAGTTGGGGGTTTTTGGAAACAGCAGATTATTGGGACAGGAAAGAAGGCTTCCTCTGAAACTGAATGTGCTTGCCATGTCCCCTCTTACAGCTCTGGTAATGGGATTTACCTTTAGTTTTGCCTGGACCCCCTGCGTAGGGCCGGCGCTTACCAGCGTGTTGCTTATGGCGGCGTCTGCAGGGGCACGAACAACGGGATTTTTGCTTATTGGCGTGTATACCATAGGTTTTGTACTTCCATTTCTGGCAGTGGGAATCTTTACTACGACAGTGCTGGAATTTTTCAAAAATCACGGAAGAGTTGTGCGCTATACCGTAAAGGCAGGCGGTATTTTAATGGTAGTTATGGGTGTTTTGATGTTTACTGGAAAAATGAATGCTGTTACCGGATATCTGTCAGGCGCGTCTTCTGATATGGTAAAAACAGAGGAGCAGCCAGAAGAAGCGCCGGAGAAGGACTCCGGTGAGCGTGCATCATCAGAGCCCGAGAATCCGGATATAATACCTGCCGTGGACTTTAACCTGCAGGATCAGTATGGAAATCCACATACCCTGTCTGATTATAAGGGAAAAACCATATTTTTAAATTTCTGGGCAACCTGGTGTCCGCCCTGTAAGGCAGAAATGCCGGATATTCAGAAAATTTATGAGGAATATCAGGAAAAGGGCGATGACAGTGTGGTGATTTTGGGAGTAGCGGCTCCGGACTGGGGACAGGAGCAGTCAAAGGAGGGAATTCTTTCCTTCTTAGAGGAAAAGGGCTATACCTATCCGGTTCTTATGGACACCACAGGAGAACTGTTTATATCTTATGGAATCAGCTCTTTTCCAACGACCTTTATGATTGATAAGGACGGGAATGTATTTGGATATGCCAGTGGACAGTTAAGCGAGGATATGATGCGAAGCATTATCCGGCAGACTGAGGAAGGAAAGCGGGAATAAAAGAAAATTCCGTGAAGCAGAGGTCAGGAAAAACCATACTTCATGGGATTCACAAGATGCCCACGGCTTGAAAAGTAAATATCCTGCGGACGTAGAAAAAACGGTTGTACAAAACACATAGCAAATACAGAAGGATTCTGACTAATGTGTTTTACACAACCGTTCTTTTAGTTTAGCCATATTCCATACAGAATATCTGGAAAATAAAAAAAGCGCGAGACGGGACTCGAACCCGCGGCCTCGACCTTGGCAAGGTCGCGCTCCACCAACTGAGCCACTCGCGCATAAGAGCGGGTGATGGGAATCGAACCCACATATCCAGCTTGGAAGGCTGGTGTTCTACCACTGAACTACACCCGCAGGTTATTTTGTTTTTGTCTTGCTCGCTTAAGACTTGTTTATCATACACCAGGAGAAGAGAAATGTCAACACTTTTTTTGAAAAAATTCTAATTTTTTTAAATGCATCAAAAATCGCTGCAATTACAACAAGATTTTCCACCTGGATTGGGACGCCTTAACGCGGCGTCCCTTGTTTTACAAATCTTTCATAAATATAGCGGTTTGCTGCTTCTTCCTGGCTGTCGTCCAGAGGAGAAAGTTCGGCAATGCCGTATTTGCGTTTTAATGCATTAGACAGCAGATAATCGCACAGGTGAGGGTTTTTTGGAAGGAGAGGGCCATGAAGATAGGTTCCCACCACATTTTTATAGAGAACACCCTCATATCCGTCTTCGCCATTGTTGCCATGTCCATACAGTACTCTCCCAAGAGGCTTGTTCTCTCCAATGTAGGTTCTGCCTCCGTGGTTTTCAAATCCCACAATCGGAAGGGAAAAATCCGAATTTTCCAGAACAATGTTGTCAATGAGCCGTGGGCTGCCCTGTTCTGTGTGTAAATCCACCAGAGAAAGCCCTTCAATGGTGCCTTCCTCTGTTTTGTAATAATGTCCCAGAAGCTGATAACCGCCGCATACAGCCAGCACGCTGCCTCCGTCCTCCACATAGGACTGAAAGCTTTCCCGAATGCTTCGCAGCTTGCTGCACACCAGCATCTGCTCCCGGTCAGAACCACCGCCTAAAAGCACAATATCCAGATTTTGAAAATCTACGGAATCCTCCAGGGCAAATTCAACGGTTTCCGCTTCAATGCCTCTCCACTGGCAGCGTTTCATCATACATTGAATGTTTCCTCTGTCGCCATACAGGTTCAAAAGGTCAGGGTACAAATGTCCGATTCTAAGCTTCATGATTTTTTGCCCTCCATTTTCTTCAGAATATTGTGTGTGGTGTAAAGACCTGTGTAGTTTACCAGAACATACAGATTTTTCACACCGTTTTCAATTTTTTCAGAAATGGCTTTTTCAATATCCGGTTCTGCACTGCAGGGAATGTCCACATATTTCAGGCGAAGCTGCATATCCCGGAAGCGAATACCGCAGACAGTAATGGACGCTGCATTGGTATCTTTTAATCGATCAAAATCTACGTCCCAGAGCCAGGAAACATCAGTACCGTCCTGACTGTTGTCGTTAATCAGAATAATAATATCCTTTGGAGCTTCGTCCGTCATGACTGCAGAAATATTTTGATTAAAGCCTGCAGGATTTTTTGCAAGGTTTAACATAACCTTTGTGCCTTTAATCCGGAACAGCTCGTTTCTGCCGAACTGAGGGGTGTAATCCCCCAGAATCTTATTAAAATTCGTGAGAGAAATACCTGCCATGGAGGCTGCGCCATACACCGCAAGGATATTGTATACATTGTAGAAGCCGCGGTAATTGGTTTCAATATGGAAATCCTTTACATCAAAGGCAATGCCATTGGTAAGCTTGATATTTTCTCCATCAAAATCCGGTACAGGCCGTTTAAAACCACATTTGGGGCAGTAATAATCTCCAAGCTGACTGTAGTGGTAAAAATGGTACTGCATTTTTTCCCCGCAGCATTTGCAGAATTGCCCTTCCCTGATTTCCCGGCTGTTTTCCTCTGTAAGTACAGGGCGGCTGATGCCGTAGGAAGCGCGAAGGTTTTCATTTTCCAGCGCCAGATAAGTGGAAAGGGAATCATCGGCATTAAATAAAAGCTTCATATCAGGCGCCATTTTCATAGCTTTGGAAAGCAGGTTCATGGTAATGTCGATTTCTCCGTAACGGTCAAGCTGATCCCTGAAAAGGTTGGTCAGCACCATGTAGTCCGGCTGAAAATGAGGGAATACCCGGACAGTAGATGCCTCATCAATTTCAATGCAGGCATAATCTGCCTTCAGATGTCCGTTTAATCCGGCGTTTAACACAAAAGCAGAGGCTACGCCGTTTAACATATTTGAGCCTGTACGGTTACATACCACTTTTTTGTGATTTGCTTCCAGGACAGAAGCTAAAAGGTTGTTGGTGGTTGTTTTTCCATTGGTGCCGCATACGACAAAGATGTCCTGCTTCACCTCTTTGGCAAGCTCTTTAAGTATGGGGGGATAAATAGCAAGCGCCGCTTTTCCCGCCAGAGTTACCCCCTGTTTTCCTGTAAGGCGGCAGGCTGTTTTAATGATGTGGGCGCTCCACACTGCGAAAAGTCTTCGTATATTCATTTTTCTTTTTCCTTTTGAGAATAGTATTGTGTTTTTTCTCTACCCATTATACATAAACTAAAGAAAGAGTACAACCTATACTCTAATATTAGAATATAATAACTGTATCAGGAAACAAAAGGCAATCGGGCGTTACAGTTTTCGTAAAAAAGTCAAAAAAGTGGTTGAAATTTCCTCCTGCATATGATAAGATTGCTTTGTTGCTTTAAGTTGGCAATATATGAAACGCCCAGATAGCTCAGTTGGTAGAGCAGAGGACTGAAAATCCTCGTGTCGCTGGTTCGATTCCGGCTCTGGGCATTTTTTTATAATTAAAATGTCTTTGTAACAAAGACAAATATCTTTGATGTGAAGAAAAGTAAAAGAAAGGAAGGACAAAATCATGTATTCATTGGAAGAAATCAGAAACACAGACCCTGAAGTCGCAGCATGTATCTGCAAAGAGGTAGAACGTCAGAATTCCCATATTGAACTGATTGCATCAGAAAACTGGGTAAGCAAGGCAGTGATGGCAGCTATGGGAAGCCCTCTTACCAACAAGTACGCAGAAGGCTATCCGGGAAAGAGGTATTACGGTGGGTGTGAATGTGTAGACGAAGTGGAAGAACTGGCAAAAGAGAGAGCAAGGAAGCTCTTTGGCTGTGAATATGTAAATGTGCAGCCTCATTCCGGCGCTCAGGCAAATATGGCAGTGTTCTTTGCAATGTTAAAGCCCGGAGATACGGTTATGGGCATGAATCTGGCGCATGGCGGCCATCTTTCACATGGAAGTCCGGCAAATTTCTCCGGCGCCTATTTTAATATTGTGCCATATGGAGTAAATGAGGACGGTGTGATTGATTACGGGGAAGTGAGAAAAATTGCGCTGGAGTCAAAGCCAAAGCTGATTGTGGCAGGAGCAAGCGCATACTGCAGGATTATTGACTTCAAAAAATTCCGTGAAATTGCAGATGAGGTGGGGGCTTATCTCATGGTGGATATTGCCCACATTGCAGGTCTGGTGGCAGCAGGTCTGCACCCCAGTCCTATTCCCTATGCTCATGTTACAACTACCACAACTCATAAGACTCTGCGCGGTCCAAGAGGCGGTATGATTATGAGCAGCAATGAAGTGGCAAAGCAGTTTAATTTTAATAAAGCCGTGTTTCCGGGAATCCAGGGCGGGCCTTTGATGCATGTGATTGCCGCGAAAGCTGTTTGTTTTCAGGAAGCTTTGCAGCCGGAATACAGAGAATATCAGCAGAGAATCGTGAAAAATGCCAGGGCTTTGTGTGAAGGTCTGTTGAAGAGAGGCGTTCAGGTTGTTTCCGGAAAGACGGAAAATCATTTGATGCTGGTGGATTTAAGAGGAACCGGAATTACCGGAAAAGAAATGGAACATCTTTTAGATGAGGTGAATATTACCTGTAATAAAAATGCCATTCCAAATGATCCGGAATCTCCTTTTGTAACCAGCGGTGTCCGTTTAGGTACAGCAGCCGTAACCTCAAGAGGTATGAAGGAAGAGGATATGGAGAGAATTGCAGAAGCCATTGCTATGATGATTCAGGACAGAAGCCGGAAGGAAGAGGCAAAGAAAATCGTAAAAACTCTGACAGATAAATACCCACTGAATGCATGAAAAAGGGATTTTCCGCGAACGTGTTTTGATAGGATAGTAGGTATTGGACAGCAGTAAAAAAGAACAGGCATGAGAAGGGCAAATGAAACAGATATCAAAAGATTTGCAGAATATGTTTCATTGCTGCACCCATGCCTGTTTTTGCACAGTCTGTTTGGAAGATTAGTGCGTGTTTATGCGAGAGGATATTTTATGGTGTATAGATTTAAATTTTAATGAGAGGACAGTTTCAGCTTGTGAAAAGCATTCTGTGCTGCAATTGCGCCGTCATTTGCCGCAGTTACTACCTGCCTCAGTACTTTCTGGCATACGTCCCCGGCGCCGTAGAGCAGGGGAACAGAGGTTTCCATGGATTCGTTTACTATCATATATCCATGTTCGTCTAAAACACCTAAAGGCTTTAAAAAGTCAGTGACCGGGTCAGCACCGATATAAGGGAAAATACCGGATACCGGCAGAATGGTTTCTTTTTCAGAGGATACATCTGCAATTTTCAGTCCACCAACCTGTCCGTTTTCGGAAAGAACCTCTTTTGGCACAGCCTTTTGGATAATCTGGATTTTCGGATTCGCCTTTGCAGCGTCTATGGCGATTTTGTCAGCACGGAAGACATCTCTTCTCATAATAATATACACTTTAGAGGCAAATTGAGTGAGATACACCGCTTCTTCTAAAGCAGAGTTTCCGGCGCCTATAACAGCTACTTCTTTTTCGCGGAAGAAAGCGCCGTCGCACACCGCACAGTAGGAAACGCCGCGGCCAATATGCTCTACTTCTCCGGGAATGTGCATCAGACGTTCCTTGGTACCTGTTGCAACTAAAACCGCAGGGGCTAAAAAGAGGGTGCCGTCCTCGCAGAGTACCTGCTTTTTTTCTCCGTCGGTAATGGAAACAACCTTTCCGTATTCATAAACAGCGCCGAAGCTGGTGGAGTGAGTAAACATATCCATAGCAAGCTGGGAGCCGGGTTCCTGTAAAATACCGGGCCAATTGCTGATTTCATTGGTTTTCAGTAATTTTCCGCCAGGGGCCCCGCTTTCTAAAAGAGCGGTTTTAAGCCCTGCGCGGGAAGCATAGACAGCAGCAGTCATGCCTGCCGGTCCTGCGCCTATAATAATAAAGTCATATTCCTTTGTCATAGCTTTCCGCCTCTCTTTCTTCTGTTTGTGTCGCTTTTTATAAAGCGTTTAATTTCTGTTCCAGAACGGGTTTCGGGAGAAATCCTACAGCGGAATCTTTTACCTGTCCGTTTTTTACAAAGAATACAGAGGGAACGGTGGTAATGTTCCATGCTCTGGTAAGCTCAGGATTTTTGTCAATGTCTACTTTTACAATTTTATATTTATCCTGTTCTTCTCCAAGCTGTTCTAATACCTGTCCCAGCATTTTGCAGGGGCCGCACCAGGTTGCGAAGAAATCTAAAAGCACGGGTTTTTCGGACTGCAATACTTCTTTTTCAAATTCCTGTTCGTTTATGTGTAAAACTGCCATAATCATAATCTCCTTTGTTTTTCAATTATTTTTTTAATTTGTGTTTGGTTTCTATGGTTGCAGTATATAATAAATCTTAGTATTAGTCTGTGACAAAGTCACATATTTATGTGAAAGAAAATCACTAATTTTAGTGAAAAACGTTTACGAAGACCGTGGAAATTGATATAATGAAGAGAATCTAAAGTTTGAGTCACAGAAACTCTGTAATTGCCGACAGGTTTTCAGCAAAAGAGGAGAGTTTATGAGAGGAATAGAAGAACTGTCCAGACTTTTGGACCGGGAAGAAATCAGAAGCCTGGAAAAAGAGCTGGGCGGTGCCATACAGAAAAAATTAGAAAAGAGCGGAATTTATTTCCGCATATTTGCCAGAGTAAAGGAGGCAGGTTCTATCTGGCATAAGCTGGAGTGGAAAAGGGCGGAATACGAAGCAAAGAACAAAAAGCTTCAGGATCTTGCCGGAATCCGTATTGTGCTGTATTACATGGACGATATTCCTATATGCAAGGAGCTTTTAAAAAGCGCGTATTCTGTTATTGAGAAGGATTCTCATGAGGATATTCCAAAAGTCAATGAATTTAATCCACTCCGTATGAATTATGTCTGCCATATGCCGGAAGAATTTGTGCAGCGCTTTCCAAAGGAGATTTTTGAGAATTACCGTATTGACAAGACCTTTGAAGTGCAGATTCGCACTACCTTTTCCGAGGGCTGGCATGAGGTAGACCATGATGTGCGCTATAAACATAAGGAAGAGTGGGAGCAGCACTATGAATTATCCAGGGAATTAAACGGAATTTATGCAACCCTGGAGGTGTGTGACAGAAGCATGGTAAATCTTCTGGAGCGTCTGGCTTATCAGAATTATAAGAATATGCAGATTGAAGCCATGATACGGAACAAATATCGACTGCGTTTTGAGAATCCTGCAATTTCGGTACCGCTTTTGGAATTTCTTCAGAAGGATACAGAGCTTGTGAAGCGGATTTACCGTTCTCCAAGAGAAATTCCCATGCGTTTTTTTGCCAGCAGTCTGTCAGAGGGAATCCCTCTTACGGTAGATAATCTGGTACTGGTATGCAATGAATTGTGTCTGGGACAAAAGGAGCTCGAAGACCGTACGCCTATGCTGATACGGGAAAGAACAGGACAGTGGCAGGAAAAGCAAAAAATTTCTATTAATATGAAGAAATCTGTTGACACAGAGTTTTTACTTATAATATAATAAATCAATGTGACGTGGACTGGAAGTGCCTAGCCAAAAGCCCCGGTATGGTATCTTCAAAAACGTCTGGTTTAATTAAATTGTGATGATGAAAATATTCTATATTGTTGATAATAGGAGGTAAAACCATGAACACTTATATGGCTAATCCGGATAAGATTGAAAGAAAATGGTATGTTGTTGATGCTGATGGACAGACATTAGGACGTCTGGCATCTGAAATTGCTAAAGTTTTAAGAGGAAAAAATAAACCTGTTTTCACACCTCACGTTGATACAGGTGATTATGTAATCGTAGTAAACGCTGAAAAAGTAAAAGTTTCCGGTAAAAAAATGGAACAGAAAATTTACTACAATCACTCTGAATATGTTGGCGGTATGAAAGAAACAACATTAAAAGAGATGATGGATAAAAAACCTGAAAGAGTTATTGAGCTTGCTGTAAAAGGTATGCTTCCAAAAGGACCATTAGGCAGAGCAATGATTAAAAAATTACATGTATACGCTGGACCAGAGCACAAAAACGCTGCTCAGAAACCAGAAGTATTAACATTTTAATAGGAGGTAAAATACAGTGGCTAGTACAAAATTCTATGGAACAGGAAGAAGAAAATCATCTGTAGCTCGTGTATACTTAGTACCAGGTACAGGTAAAATCACAATCAATAAAAGAGGATATTGATGAATATTTTGGATTAGAAACATTAAAGGTTGTTGTTCGTCAGCCATTAACATTGACAGACACACTTGATAAGTTTGACGTTTTAGTAAACGTTCATGGTGGTGGATTCACAGGACAGGCTGGTGCAATCCGTCACGGTATCTCCAGAGCATTACTGGAAGCTGACAGCGAATACAGACCTGCATTAAAAGCAGCTGGATTCTTAACTCGTGACCCACGTATGAAAGAAAGAAAGAAATACGGTCTCAAGGCAGCTCGTCGTGCTCCTCAGTTTTCCAAACGTTAATTATACGTTTTTGGAACGTACAATTTCAAAAAGATTTTACAAACCTCTCAGGGAATGTTCCTTGGGAGGTTTTTTGCACATATTTTCCATCTTCATGGCGGTTGTAATGAAAAGTAACCATTTCGCCATCATATTTATCAATACGGGAAGTGGCTATGACAGGACGTCCGAGATAGCGTCCAATATATTTGACTACGTTTTTAGGGTCACATTTGTTTGGTTTTGCATAAACATAGAAACCATATTTATGTTCGGAGTAACATTTCGCTTTTACTTTTTTAAAAGAGGTTCCCAACTTAGATTCTAGTTCATTAAGAAGTGCAGTGCGAAAAGAATGACGCAGATAAGTATAGTTGAAGTGTTTTACATGACGCCAAAAGCCATCGTTACTGTAACCGCCTTCAGAAATCAGACAATGAATGTGAGGGTTCCATTTGAGGTCACGTCCAAATGTATGTAGAACCATAATAAAACCAGGAGTGAAATTTTTAGATTTATTTATGGTAAAAAACATACGTGAAATAACACTTGTGACAGAATGAAAGAGACAGTTAAGAAGGGAACGATCTTTGAGAAAGTAATCTCTGAGGTATTCATCAATGGTAAAGACACAGTGACGGTGCTGGACATTGATGAGCTTAAAGGACATACTGGTAGTGCGCTCCATGGAATACTTGTTTCCACAGGTAGGACAAAAACGACTGTGACAGCGGAAAGGAACAAATTTTAGTTTCCCGCAATGAGGACAGCCGTACATGGCACCGCCAAAAGAAGGATCACCACAATGAATCATCTTTTCGATATTTTCCATCTCAGTATTTCTGGGATGAAGAGTATGTTTAATTTCTTCATAATAGTCAGTAAAGATTTTTTGTAAAATATTCATAAGTCTATTATGGATGAAAAAAGAACAAAAAGAAACCCCTATCCCCCTCAAGAATGAGGGGAAGGGGAGTTGAATAGGCGAAGCCTATTTTTTATATGTATTTTGTTACAAGATGATGGTATACTCTGTTATAGAAGATATATTTTGTTATTATGGGCGATTTTCCTGCCTTCAGAAAAATCGTTGAATGAGAGATGTGAATTTGTGTCATCACTGATGACACAAATTTGCGAAAGGAGAGGGTGAGATGGGAGATGAAATACTTTTCTATAAAAAATAATAGAGAATAATGGGAATTTTGATAAAATTACAGAATATTGTGGTGAGTCAGCATGGAATTAAGAATATTACGCTATTTTTTAACGGTAGCAAAAGAGCAAAGTTTTACAAAAGCGGCAGAACAATTACACATCACACAGCCAACCTTATCAAGACAGCTTGCTGCATTTGAGGAGGAGTTGGGTATCGTATTGTTTGTTCGTAATGGAAAAAGTATTACGCTTACGGATGAGGGAATTTTGTTAAAGAGAAGGGCGTTGGAGATCCTTAACCTTGAAGAACGCACTTTAGAAGAACTAAAGGGAACGGAAGAGGTAATAGAAGGGACGGTTACTTTTGGCTGTGGAGAGTTTACAGCTGTAGAAACTCTGGCAAAGATATGCAGGCGGTATAAAGAAAAATATCCCCTTGTTCAGATTGGGATTCATACTGCAACTGCAGATACAATATACGAAATGATGAATAAAGGGCTTGTGGATATCGCATTGTTTATGGAACCGGTAGATACAGAAGGGCTTGATTACATCAGAATGAAAGACAGCGATCAATGGGTAGTGGGAATGAAACCGGATGATCCGCTTGCGGATAAGCAGTACATAGAAAAGGCAGACCTTTTAGGAAAATCTCTTATTTTACCGGAAAGAGTAGGTGTTCAAAGTGAACTTGCAAACTGGTTTGGAAAGGATTTTTCTAAACTTGATATTTCGTTTATCAGTAATCTTGGGACAAATGCAGGCGTGATGGCAGCAAATGGACTTGGATATCCGATATCTATTGAAGGCGCTGTAAAATACTGGCGGGAAGATATTCTTGTACAAAGAAGGCTTTACCCTGAAATTACTGCAAGCAGTGTGATTGCATGGAGAAGAAATATTCCTTATTCACAGGCAGTAAATAAGATGATAAAAGAAATCAATGCCTTTTGGGCATAAAAGTCAATGCAATATAAGTATTGGACATGGTATAAGTATTGGTTATAGAATGGGTGTGTAGGATAAGACGATATCTTGCACATCTTTTTGAATTACAGGAAATCATGTCAGAATCCTATAATTCAAAAAAATGCACTTCATGTAAAGATGTACAGTTCTTGAAAAGGAGGCAGACGACTATGAAAAAAAGATTGGTGGCATATTTTAGTGCAAGCGGAACCACAAAAAAAGCGGCAGAAATGATTGCTAATAGTGCGAAAGCAGATTTGGTTGAAATTGTACCCAAGATTCCATATATAAATGCGGATCTTGACTGGATGGATAAGAAGTCGAGAAGCAGTATAGAGATGAGTGATAAGAAATTTAGACCGGAAATACTGGATACAGATATAGATATCGATGCCTATGAAGAAGTCATTTTAGGATTTCCAATCTGGTGGTATGTAGCGCCCACAATCGTAAATACATTTTTGGAAAAATACAATTTCTCAGGTAAAAAGATTATTTTGTTTGCGACTTCCGGTGGAAGCGGATTTGGAAATACGGTGAGAGAATTGCAGCCTTCTGCGCCAGGCAGTGTGATCACAGAAGGAAAGGTATTTCACAATGTAAACAGACAGCAGATCGCTGAATGGGCAGGAGCATTATAGGATTGGAGAGATTTAACATGAAAAAAATCGTACAGACAGCAGGAAGAAATGCTTTAGAAGAATTTGCCCCGCAGTTTGCCCATTTCAATGATGATGTCCTTTTTGGAGAAAACTGGAATAATCAAGATATTGATGTAAAGACAAGAAGCATGATTACGGTGGTGGCGCTGATGGCTTCCGGTATTACAGATTCTTCCTTAAAATTCCACTTGCAGAATGCAAAATCACATGGTGTAACCCAGAAAGAAATTGCGGCGGTTATCACTCATGTTGCATTTTATACAGGATGGCCTAAGGGATGGGCGGTATTTAACATGGCAAAAGAAGTGTGGAATGTGGATGAAGGAGATTTACCTTATGAAGAAGATGCTATGAGAGCGCATGCAAAGGAAATGGTATTTCCCATAGGAGCACCAAACGATGGCTTTGCACAGTATTTTTCGGGAAGGAGTTTTCTTGCCCCTGTCTCGGCTTCACAGGTAGGAGTATTCAATGTAACATTTGAACCGGGATGCCGAAATAACTGGCACATCCATCATGCAAAGAACGGCGGCGGACAGATATTGATCTGTGTGGCAGGGCGTGGATATTATCAGGAAGAAGGAAAAGAAGCAATCGAAATGAATCCGGGAAACTGTATCAATATTCTGCCGGAAGTGAAACATTGGCATGGGGCAGCACCGGATGAATGGTTTTCTCATCTGGCAATCGAAGTGCCGGGAGAAGATATCTCAAACGAATGGTGCGAACCGGTTACTAATGAGGAATACAGTATATTGAAATAACAGAAAATAACTTGAGTGGAAAAGGAGAATACAAATGGCGAAACCATATATGATTTGTCATATGATGACATCGGTAGATGGAAGAATTGATTGTAAGATGACGGAGGGACTTCGAGGCGGTGAAGATTATTATCGCATCTTGAATGAGTTGAATGTACCGACTACGGTCAGCGGAAGGGTTACTGCGGAATTAGAACTGGCAGAACCAGGTGAATTTACAGCAAATAATACAGAAGTTTATGGCAAAGAAGGATTTTCCAAAAAAACAGAAGCGAAAGGCTATGAGATAGTTGTTGATACCAAGGGAAAACTTTTATGGCCAAATGCAACAGATATGGAAAAACCTTATCTGATTATTACAAGTGAACAGGTAACGAAAGAATATCTTGAGTATTTGGATAAGCAGAATATTTCATGGATTGTTTGCGGAAAAGAAAAAATCGATCTTGTACGTGTGTCAGAAATACTTGCTTTAGAATTTCGTGTAGAGAGAATGGGAGTTGTTGGCGGTGGAGCGATCAACGCGGGATTTTTGGACGCAGGATTACTTGATGAAATCAGCATTCTGATTGGAGCCGGAATTGACGGGCGAGGCAGTATGGCAGCGGTATTTGATGGATTGGAAATGGATCATGATTTAATAGATTTAAAACTTATGGATGTTAAGAAATTTGACAGTGATGCCGTTTGGCTACATTATCAAACAAAATAATTATAGTTTTGAGGTGTGGTGAGGAGTAACGAGAAGCCCTGCGTTTGTAACGTGTTTGCAACACCACAATCCAAGAACCCAGTAAAATCAAGCTTTCCCAGTTACCTGAATGTTAATTTCAGTTCACAAAGAGATAATCGCAGAGAATACGAAAATACAGAAAAGGAACCGTTTCAGGTGGACTGCTTTGATGGAGGGATTCCAACGGTTAGTTTCGGACAGGTGGTAGATTTCAATTTGATGCTGAAACATGGTGCAGATGGGAAGAGGGAAACAGCACAGATAAACCCAGGCGGAAGTTTTACACTGAAGCCGGAGGAAGAAGAGAATCTTCTGGCTGTCTATGTAGCGGCAGGAAATGTGAAGATTGAAGATAAGCAGGTGAAAACAGGAGAACTGTTTATCTGTAAGAATTGGAGCAAAGAACGGATGATTGAAAATGCAGGAGAGTCTGTGGTCGGACTTGAGATTTGCAGAGTTTTTGTGAAATAGAATGTGATAAAACAATATGTGTCATAAATAGAAAAGCATATGAAGCGAAAAATGTAAAACTTCATATGTTTTTTTGTTTATGGAACAAAATGAGCAGCATACTGCTGAGTGTGATACAAATAATATGGTCAAAATATCTAACTTATCAGGTAAAAAACCATACTATTTCATCAAAAAGATAAGTGATAAAGTAATAGTATCGAAAAACGGAAAGAGAGGAAAAACTTATGAGAAAAAAATGGGTAGTTACTTTACTTGTTGCTGGTATGATGGGGAGCATGTTGGCAGGATGCGGAGGTGGAAGTGAAACTTCTGGAGAAGAAGGAAAAGAAAGTTCCCAAAAAGGAGATACCATTAAGGTTATGTGTGTAGGTACGGAAGCAGATACATACCTTGATGCTTATAATTCAATTGCAGAAAAATTTTCTGAAAATAATGAGTATGGAGTGGATGTGGAAATCGAGTTTTATGAAAATGAGCAGTACAAAACAAAATTAACAACGCTCATGGCTTCCAATGCGGTACCGGATATCTTTTTTACTTGGGAATTATCTTATCTTCAGCCGTTTGTGGAGGGAGGCAAAGTCGTAGATATTACTTCTTACTTAGAAGAAGATAAAGAATGGAAAGATTCTTTTGCAGAGGGAACCTTAGATTTGTTATCTTTTGACGGGAAAAATTATGGAGTTCCGACACAGAAATCGCTTTGTGTTATGTTCTATAATAAGCAAATATTCGAAGAAAATGCAGTAGAAGTTCCTACAACTTATGAAGAATTTTTAGAGGTTTGCCAGACATTAAAAGATAATGGTGTAACACCAATGGCATTGTGTGGTACAGATGCTTGGATTCCGGCACAGTTTGTACAGCAAATTGCAGGAGGAATGGCAGGAGATCAGTTATTTAAAGATGTTTGTGCAGGAGAAGAAAAGTGGAATAACGAAACCCATGTAAAAGCAGCAGAAGAAGTAAAAGAAATGGCAGATAAAGGATATTTCCAGGACGGTTATATCGGAATGGGGCCAGAAGAATCCACAGACTTGTTTATGAATGGAAAAACAGCTATGTATTTCCAGGGAGCCTGGGATGCAGATAAAGTAGCAAAAAGCAGTGTTGGAGAAAATGTAGGTGCATTTGTGCTTCCGGCATATGATGCACAATATAACAATATTTCCGTTGGATCTGTAGATACCAGTTTTGCTGTTTCAAAGAACTGTAAGAATGTAGATGCAGCAGTTGCCTTTTTGAAATATTGGACATCTCAGGAAAGCGAAGAGATGCTGTTATATGAAAATGGAAGAATTCCGGCAGGAAATTATCCAATTGATGAAACAAAGCTGTCTCCTTTAATGTCTGATGTGCTGAATATTTCAAATACACAGGTTGGTCTTACTCCTTGGTGGGATAGACAGTTTGGTGCAGGTGAAGGTGTTGAGTTCAATAATACCTGTGTTTCTGTACTCGGCGGCGAGGAAGCAAAAACTGCATTTGATTCACTTCAGCAATTTGCAGAAGATAATGCAGACAGATAACGTGTAGGCATCATGACAAGCATGAGAATGCGGAGATGCATAAAACTTGCATTTCCGCATTTTACAATTTCGTGTGGAAAGGGGGAGCACTATGAATAAAGTGCTTGGAAATAAAAAGAGTATTGCAGTTTTTGTTTTACCTGCGTTTCTGATTTATGCAATTTTTGTTTTAGTTCCAATTGGATATAACGTATATGTCAGCTTTCTGCAAACAGACTTAATGAGTCCAAGTAAGTTTGTTGGAATTAAAAACTACATTAATTTGTTTCAGGATAAAACTTTTATAGGTGCAGTTAAGAATAATATTCTTATGGTCATTGGTTCCTTGATTGCTCACTTACCGTTGGCATTATTCTTTGGAAATATACTTTTTCAGAAAATAAAAGGAAGTCATTTTTTCCAGACAGTATTCTTTCTGCCAAGTGTAATCTGTGGTGTTGCAGTAGGTCTGACTTGGACTTTTGTATATAATTCAGAATTTGGTTTGATCAATAAATTCCTTGAAATGATTGGACTGGGAAGTTTGAAGCAGGTATGGCTGGCAGATAAAAATTTAGCATTGTTCTGTATTATTATTGTAGTTATGTGGCAGTTCGTAGGGTATCACATGATTATACAGATTGCGGCAATGAAAAATATATCAGAGTCTTATTATGAAGCGGCAGAAATAGATGGAGCAAGTAAATGGGTTCAATTTAAATCTATTACATTTCCGTTGATCAAGCCTATTTTAAAGGTAGATGCAGTGCTGATTATTACTGGTTCACTTAAATATTATGATTTGGTAGCAGTTATGACAGGAGGAGGACCGAATCATGCAACAGAACTTATGTCGACATATATGTTCTACCAGGGATTCCGTACTTTAAAATATGGATATTCAGCAGCAATCGGTGTGATTCTTTTATTATTATGTATTTGTTCGGTTCTTCTTTCAAACTTTGTGTTCCGTTCAGATAGAGTAGAGTATTAAAAGGAGGGAGAAAGATGAGATTATCACCAAAGGATCGCTTCTTTTTAGTTATCAAATATATATGCCTTGTTTTTTTTACGGTGTTGTGTCTTTATCCGTTGTTGTGGTTATTGCTTAGTTCTTTTAAGACAAATACGGAATTGTATGCAAATCCATGGGGACTTCCAGAGAGCTTTAGTTTTGTAAATTATATTCAAGCGATAGAAGAAGGACATATTTTGCAATATTTTGGCAACTCTGTTATTATTGCAGTATCAGCAGTTTTTGTTTCTGTTCTTTTAAGTAGTATGGTTTCTTATGCGATTACCAGAATGTACTGGAAATTATCTAAAGTAACTTTAAGTATTTTTCTGCTGGGAATGATGATTCCGGTATACGCCATGGTTGTTCCTTTGTTCTCGATGTTTAATAAAATGGGATTACTTAATACACACTTGGCAGTTATTTTACCCCACATAGGCATTGCTTTTCCCATGGCTATATTTATCATGACAGGTTTTATGGGCTCTTTGCCAATTGAGATGGAAGAAGCGGCAGTTATGGATGGTTGTAATATTTATCAGATTTTCTTTAAAATTATCATGCCCATTTCAAAATCCTCTATTGTGACGGTGGCGGTAGTTACATTTATTAATATCTGGAATGATTTGCTGCTCCCACAGATCTTTTTAACAGATTCGTCTAAGATGACGCTGCCTGTTGGATTGACAGAATTTCAGGGACAATATGCTACAAATTATGTAGTAGAGATTGCGGCGGTCATCATTACGATTATACCAAGTATTCTTGTGTACATATGGTTGCATAGACATATTATGGAAGGTATGGTTGCAGGTGCTGTAAAAGGATAAAGCGAGGAATGTAAGGATGAAATTACTGATTGCAGATGATGAAAAGAATATCCGAAACGGATTATTATCTCTTCCCTGGAATACGATAGGGATTGATCAAACATATCAGGCAGAGAACGGTTTGGAAGCATTAGAAATTTTAAAGAAAAAAAGGATAGATATTGTAATCAGTGATATTAAAATGCCCGGTCTTTCTGGGTTAGAGCTGGCAGAGTATGTAAGTAAGAATAACTTGGATACAGCGGTAGTATTGCTTACGGGATTTTCTGAATTCGAATATGCACAGAAAGCTTTGAGGAATGGGGTTTTGGATTATATGTTAAAGCCCCTGAGACCAAAAGATATTTTGTCTACTGTTGAAAGAGTCAAGGAAACCTTAGAGAAAAAAAGATATAAGGAGAAAGTGGTAGAAAAGTATGGAGAGGTTACGAACTCTAAGGATTATCAAGAACAGATTAGCTGGCATTTCAGAGGGGTTCAGGAACAGGCCATGGAAATCTTGAAAGATATGGCGCATAATTATAGCCAGGGTGTTTCTCTGAATTCTCTTGCAGAAAAATATCATTATTCTGTAGCTTATCTTTCCAGAATGATAAAGAAGGAAACAGGTTATTCTTTCAGTGAAATTCTAACCAGTATTCGATTGGCACAGGCAGCGGAAATGCTCCAAAAAGAATATGGAAAAATCAGTATGATTGGCGAACAGGCTGGATTTAGCGAACAGAAGTATTTTAGTCAGGCTTTCAAAAAAGTTTTTGGCATGAGTCCGGGAGAATTTCGTAAGCGAGATGAAAAACAAGAATATAGCATTATAGATGTTCTTCAGCTTATGAAAAAAGAAGAATGAGAGGAAGGGTGAAGCATGGATGAGAAGAGGGGGTTTATTAGCATTCGAAAGAAGATGATGGTTGTCTTTGCAGTTCTGATTACTGTTACAGGAATTGGGATTGCAAGTCTGTTTGCTGTTGTTTTCCGTTATGGCTATAGTTCTCTCTCTCAAATTTATTTAAATGACATAAATGAGCAGACGACCAATAATCTGGAAAATAATATTCAAAAAATAGAAGACATTAATGTTCAGATATTATCCAGCCAGGTAATACAGAGCCAATTAAGAATAGTAAATGAAAAAGCTCTGGATTCCTATGATTTAGCACGGTGCAGACAAAAGATAGAAAGAGAATTATCCAATTGGGCTTTGTATGCGTCTTATGTTGTATCGGTAAGTGTTATTTCCAGAGAAGGGATAGAATTTGCAGTAAAAAAAATTGAAACAGGTGGAACACAATTTGGTTTTACAGAGGATGAAATTTATGAGGCCAATGGCAGCAGTTTATGGGGAATAACTGGTGAAAAAAATAGAATTTGTGTTGCAAAAGCGATTTTAGACTTCAATACTATGAAACCAGCGGGATATATTAATATTGTATATGAAAATTCTTACCTTTCTGACATTTTGGCGGATAATTCCAGTAAATATTCCGGAGCTTCCTATGTTGTAAATACACATGGGAGAATCATGGTGGCAAATAAAGAGGGATATGTTGGAGAAAATTTTCCTGTAAAACTAAGTGACATAAGAGAGTCAAATACTTCCAGATATGATATGTTTAGCAGTACGCAGGCTTTTTATTTTGTAGGAAATGAAATGCCGAATGGATGGAGTCTTGTACAAACAGTTTCAGTCAAAGAGTTTAATAAAGAGATGAATCATCTGATTGTACTGGCAGCGGGGATTGTTCTTTTGGTTTTAGGAATCAGTCTTGGTTTTGTATGGTATGTTACATCGAGGATTGCGTATCCGGCTAAAGAATTGATGGAGAGTATGAAAACCTTAGCAAAAGATAACGAGTACCCAAGGGTTAAAATTGTTTCTAACGATGAAATCGGTATGATCGGCCTGGAATATAATAAAATGGCAGAAAATATCGAAACGTTGATCGAAAAGGTTTATAAAATGGAATTAACACAAAAACAGGCAGAGCTGGAATTTCTACAAATGCAGATAAATCCACATTTCTTGTATAATGCATTGGATACTATTAGCTGGATGGCATTAGCTAAAGGAAATATGGATGTTTCTGAAATGACAATTGCTCTTGCAGAACTGTTAAGGGCTACCATTAAAAAAGAAAGTTTTATCACATTAAGAGAGGAAATGAACACAGTAAAGGATTATCTTTTAATTCAACAAGAACGTTTTGGAGACAAAATTTCATCAGAATATTTTGTGGAAGAAGATGCCTATTCTTGTATGGTGCCTAATTTTATCTTACAGCCTGTGATTGAAAATGCAATTATCCATGGACTTGAACCTAAAATAGAAAAAGGAAAAGTATCTATCAATATTTCGATACAAGATGAGTTTCTTACATTTTTGGTCGAAGACAATGGCGTTGGAATGGATGAAACAGAAATTCTGGATTTGTATAAAAAATGCAGAGAAAATAACACAAAACAGTCTATTGGATTAAAGAATGTTTATCGCAGATTATTATTGTGTTACGGCGAAGCAAGCATGTTAAAAATTGAAAGTAAAAAAGAACAAGGAACCAGAATTTCATTTTTAATTCCACGGAACATCTCTAAAGAATAATGAATGAAAGGGAAAGCTTATGAGAAAACAGCAAAATTATCAATGGAACACACTGTCACTGGGAACCTGCTATTACCCGGAGCATTGGGATAAAAATATGTGGGAAGAGGATTTGGAAAGAATGCTTGCCCATGGAATTAAAACTATACGCATTGGAGAATTTGCATGGAGTAAAGTAGAGCCAAGAGAAGGAGAATTTACATTTGAGTTTTTTGATGAGTTTCTGAAGGTAGTTGCAAAGACAGATATGAATGTGATTTTTGGTACACCAACAGCAACCCCTCCTGCATGGCTTACAGAAAAATATCCAGAAGTTTTAAATTGCAGGATGGACGGTGTGAAATTCCGCCACGGTATGCGCAGACATTATAATTACAATTCGCCGGTATATCAAAAATTGTGTAAAAGAATTGTGGAAAAATTTGGAGAGCACTATGCAAAACATCCGAGTGTAATAGGCTGGCAAATCGATAATGAAATAAATTGTGAAGTGGATGAATTCTACTCTGAGAGTGATACGCTGGCATTTCGGAAATTTTTAAAAGAAAAATACGGAACATTAGATGCTTTAAATCAGGCATGGGGATCTGTGTTCTGGAATCAGGAATATACCAGATGGGAAGAAATTTATGTGCCAAGAATTACGATACATAATTCCACAAATCCTCATCAGACATTGGATTATATCCGTTTTGTGTCAGACAGTGCAGTGAAATTCTGTAAAATGCAGAGTGATATTCTGAGAAAATATGTAAAAAAGGGAGATTTTATTACTACAAATGGTATGTTCCAGAATTTGGATAATCATAGATTAACAGACGAAGCTCTGGATGTGTACACATACGATTCTTATCCGAATTTTGCATATTGTCTCTGTGAAGATCCAAAACATTCAAAAAATTTAAATGACAGAAGGTGGAGTGATAAACTGACAGAAGTTCGTTCTATTTGTCCTCACTTTGGTATTATGGAGCAGCAGTCGGGTGCGAATGGATGGAATACCAGAATGGAAGCACCTGCACCGAAACCAGGGCAGATGATGCTTTGGGCAATGCAGAGCATTGCACATGGAGCAGATTATGTGAGTTTTTTCCGTTGGAGAACCTGCACGTTTGGGACAGAGATTTATTGGCATGGAATCTTGGATTATGATAATCGTGACAATCGGAAGCTGGCAGAAGTAAAGAAAATATATGAAAGAGTTCAGGCTATTGAAGAAACAGCAGGAGCAAAAAATCAAGCAGCTTTTGCTATGATCAAAGATTATAGTAATATCTGGGATGCACAGGTAGATGTATGGCATCGCAGACTTACATGGAGCAGTGAAGAGGAAATTTTTATTGCATCTCAGTTGAATCATACACCAATGGATTATCTCTATCTTTTAGAAAATACAGAGGTAGAAGAGTTGTTAAAATACAAGGTGCTGATTTATCCGCATGGATTAATTTTATCAGAAAAAAAGGCGGCTCTTTTAAAAGAATATGTTGCTAAGGGAGGATGCCTGATTCTGGGAGCCAGGACAGGTCAAAAAGATGAAAATGGTAAGTGTGTTATGACACCTATGCCTGGATTATTATCAGAAATCTCTGGAAGTGATGTGAAAGAATTTACTTTTGTAGGACCTGCGGATGAGAATGTGATGATGGACTGGAATGGAAATATGCTGGAAACAGGTATTTTTAATGACATTTTGGAACCAGTTGGTACACATGCAAATGTACTGGCAAAATATGCAGGAAACTATTATAAAGGAAGTCCGGTATTAATCGAAAACACATATGGAGAAGGAAAAGTACTTCATTTTGGAGGAACTTTTACGAGAGAAAATGTAAAAGCTTTTCTGGATTATACAGGTGTTGTGGAGACATATCGTGATGTGGTAGAAGTGCCTGAGGAATGTGAGATTACCGTGAAGGAAAAGAACCACAAAATGTATATTTTTGTTTTGAATTATTCGGATCAGAAACAGGAAATTTGGATGAAAAAACCGGCAAAGGATATGGATACAAAAGAGCAGGCAGAAGGAAAAATTTCTCTGGGTGCTTATGAAACAAAAGTTTATGAAATTTTGTAATTGCAGTGGAGTGTTCCTTGTAACAGGGACACTCCGTTTTGTTTGCTTAATAAGAATTTTATATGGTAAATGTGACTGTGTAATGGTTGAAAAAAGAGTATAAAATTGTTACAATATACAAATGAATAAAAGAGGAGTTGATGATGAAAAGAAGATTTCAATACAGCATAAAAAGAACCGTTTTATTATTTGATTTTGTGATCGTAGTACCATTATTTCTTTTGTTCTGCATTTTAACAATTGCAGTTTTTCAGAAAAGCAATTACGAATGGAATAAAAGTAAATTATCAGCCATTGAGGAACGGTGCAGTAATATCTCAGCCAGAAATACAGAAATCGTGAAGATCACCAATATGTTGTATCTGGATTTTGAAATCAATCAGATTTTATCACAGAAAACAAAGCTTACCGGGTATGAAAAGATACAGGCAAATGATAAGATTCAGAAAAAAATGACGGAGCTGACGGAATTATTCCCGGAAAGGCAATATCAGATTATGATATTATGCAGCAATGGAAGCAGCTATTTTCAAAATTCCCTTGGGGTTCTGGGAGATGAGGTCAAATTTGAAGACCTGCAAAAAGAACCATGGTACCCGGAGGCAAAAGAGAAAAGGGATGAAATTTATTTCCTGCCCCAATACAGAAGCCCATTGCTAAAAAGTATGTTTCAGGAAGATACCTTATTTGCAATCCGGAATATCCGCAATCTCAACAGTGGAAGAAAAATTGCGACAGTGCTGGTGGCTATTTCCAATGATATCTGGGGAAATGAGGCGGAAGATAATGGGAAAAATGTGGAAAATGTAATTGTCATGGATCAATACAGAAAGATCATTTATGCCTCTGACCCAGCACTTTATGGTACGGATATCGAAGAAAATTCCTATTATAAAAAGATTACAGAAAACGAAAAAGGGTTTTTCGTGGGAAATGTTAAAAAGCAAAATTGCCATATCAGATTCAGCAGCATTTTCCAGACGGGCTGGAAATTGCTCAGCTACGAACCCTATCAAAATTTCTGGTCCTTCTATGTGCTGCTGATCCTGGGGCTTGGTGCAGCGATGTTTGCGGTATTGACCTTTATTGTGATCCATAACTGCAGAATTATAGAAGGAAGAATGAAACGCCTGAACAAAAATATCCTTGAAGTATCGGAGGGAAACTTAGAGGCAAAAATTTCAGAAAATTATGAAACAGAATTCCAGGGTATTTTCCGCAATTTTAACATTATGCTGGATAAGATACAGGAGCTGCTAAGGCAGCTGGAAAAGGAAGAGGAAGAAAAGCACAGGTTGGAAATACAGGCTTTGCAGGCACAGATCAATCCCCACTTTTTCTATAACACTCTGGTGACCATCCGCTTTATGATCCAGATGGAAGAATATGAGGAGGCAGACCAGGCAGTGCTTTCCTTCTCAAAGCTGCTTAGAAAGTCTTTTGCCAGCCAGCAGAAGCTCATTTCAATCAAAGAAGAAATGGATATGTGAAGAGTATCTGGAACTCATGTCTTTGAGATATAAAAATAAGTTTCAGTGGAAAATGGTTATAGAGTATGAAACCGGAGCACTTGGTATTTTGAAAAATTTGATTCAGCCTCTGGTAGAAAATAGTATTTCTCATGGATTTAACACAAAAGAGGAGCAGGGGCATATCTGGATACGTGCATATAGCAGAAACGATAAAGTCATCATCGAAGTGGAGGATGACGGAGTCGGGGCAGATCTAGAACGTATAAAAACGTGTATAGAAAGCAGAGAAGTACCGCAGGTAAAGGAACAGTTTAGCGGAATCGGAATTTCTAATATTCAAATGAGAATCAAGAGGAATTTCGGAGAAAAATATGGATTATACGTTTTTTTGAATGAAAAGGCGGAACCACGTTCCAGGTAGAAATACCGGTCTTGCATTTGGAAGGGGAAAAGTGAAGGTTGTAATTGCAGATGATGAAGATTATTTTTAAAATGGATGAAAAAGAATATCGAAGTTTTGTTTCCGGAGTGCCAGGTGGTGGCAACGTGCACAAATGGAAGCCAGGCTCTGGCGTGCTGCAGGGAGTGGAAACCAGACCTGCTGTTTACGGATATCAGGATGCCTGTTATGGATGGCATGGAGCTGGTCAGCCAGTTAAAGAAAGAAGGCCATGGCTCCGTACACCGTGATTTTAAGTGCCTACGATGACTTTTCTTATGCGAGAGAAGCCATGAAATTAGGCGTAAAGATTTTTTGTTAAAAATCAGAAATTACAAAGGAAGAGCTGTGCAGCTGTATCCAGAAGGCAGAAAACAGCCTAAAAGCGAAGAAAACTGGAAAAAGAAAGAAAGCAGGAGGAAATGAAATCCTTTTTTCTGGAAATGATGAAAGAGGGGGACTGGAATACACCGGAAAGATTGCTGGTCTTTGAACGCTTGTGGGCGGGGGAGACTATACGGTTATGATACTGAAGAATGAAAATGAGCAGGTTGGACTGGAGCGGGTGGAACAGATCATGGAATTTTTCTTTCAGGAAAAAGACAGGAAAATCATTTTCATGCCCCAAAATGAAAGGGAAGCCATTATTCTTGCTGAAACAACAGAAAACGAGGTTTCAAAACTGATATCAGAGGTGCACCAAACCCTGACTTCTTTTGGAAATGCAGAGATATTTTTGTGTGCAGGCGGAATCGGCAGGGAGGGAAGTGATCTGGAAAAAATCTATAAAGGTGCCGGAAAAATAGCAGAGCGTTTGGAGTTTTATGGTCGGACCGACATAAGCAAGACCGGATATGAGCAATACGAAAGCTTGTTTAAGGAAGAGCAGGAAAGATGGGAAGCATACCAGTATGAACAGGCACTGGAAACATTAGAGGAAATCTTTGACAGGTTCCGCAGGGAAATGCCGGATGTTGCATTGGTGAAAAGGTTTGTGTTAGATTTGCTTTTGAAGATTTACTGGAATTATTTAGATGAGGCACAGCGGAAAAACTGTTCTATTGATGAGCTGATCCTAATCACGCATTGCAAGAATATGGATATTCTGGAAGAAAAGGTTACCTGGTATGCCAGGCAATTTATCCTGGAGTTACAGAGCCAGCACCCGGATTATAGTGAAGCCGTATGTAAAGTCCTGGAATACATTGAGAAAAATTACAAAGAAAATATTTCATTGGAAGAGATTGCAAATTATGTACACATGAACAAGAGCTATCTGTCCCATTTATTTAAGAAAGAAACACAGAAAAATATATATTCCTATTTGCTGGATTTTCGGATGGAAAAAGCAAAAAAACTACTGGCAGAGACAAAACAGAGCATTTATCAGGTCGGATGCCTGGTGGGCATTCCAGATTCGGCATATTTTAGCAAAGTATTCAAAAAATATACAGGAATGACTCCTCTGGAATTTAGAAAACAATAGGTATATAGAAGTAAAAAACGTTGATTCCTATCTGGATTGACGTTTTTTTATGTCTAAAAGATGTAAATATATTACAAGAAAAACAAAAAATAAGACAAAACATAGAGAGGATTTTAATGAGAATCTGGGGAAGTGTGTTAAATAATACAAAAACGCAAATGAATCACAAAAAAATATGTACAGGATGCATGGAAAAAACTTATAGGAAATGTATAATTTGGATTACCTGATAAAGAAAGATAAAGGAGGAATGAAAAATTATGAGGAAAAAATGGAAAGCAGTGCTTAGCGTTCTGCTGACAGGAGGGATTGTGATTTCTTCTGCAGCATGTTCAGGCGGAAACGAGGATTTGGTTTCCACAAAGGAAGGAAAATCCAAAGAGGGAAAAGAAAAGCTGGTATTCTTGCGGGCTGGAACAGAAGATTATAAAAAAGAAGCATTTATGCAGATGATTGAAGGATTTGAAAAAGAGCATCCAGAGTATGAAGTGGAATATCAGGAAGCTCCATGGGGCGATGACTTTGAAACAAAATTAAACACAGGATTTGCATCAGGAACGGCAGCGGATGTAATACACTACTCTATGTCTTCAATTGGTGCAAGAGTTCCTATGGGACAGTATGAGTGTCTGGATGACTATGTAAAAGACTGGGAAGATTTGGATGATTATTATGACAGTGTTGTGGAAGCAGGAAGTATCGGCGGCAAAATGTACGGAATCCCATATACACCGGATGCACGTATGTTTATCATCAACACAGAATTGTTTGAAAAGGCTGGCTTAGACCCCAATAACCCACCTGCCAATTGGGAAGAGTTAAAAGAAGCTCATGAGAAACTTTTAGTAAAAGATAAGTCAGGGACAGTGGTTCAGTGTGGATTTGGCCTTCCGACCAGTGGTACTAATATCAACCAGTATTTCCAGGTATTTGCAATGCAAAATGGCATGGAAAACTTTATTGACGAGGCAGAAGATAAAATTTTATTCGACCAGCCGGAGGCAGTAGAAGCTCTTGAATTTATGAAAGAGTTGAAAGATATCGGGCTTGTGGAATGGGATAATACCCAGGCAGACCAAAATCCATTTAAAAACGGAACAGCAGCTATGACGATATTAAATGAAAATGAATTTAATGGCGCCAACACAGGTGAGCTGGAAGGAAAACTGAAAATGGTTCCAATGTTCTCCAATAAGAACAGTGCAACCTTTTGCGGTATGCATTTCATGTTCATGAATGCAAACTCAAAACATAAAGACGGTGCATGGGAACTGATGAAATATATGTGCAGCCAGGATTCTATGAAGACATGGATGGATACCGTAAATGCAGCTCCTGTAAGAACTTCTCTGGAGGAAGATTATCTGAAGTTGGATACAGAAAACGGGGAACGGATTCTGGAAGCAATCTCCATCGGAAAAGGAAGCCCGAAAGTTCCATATTTCAACAGTGTCCTGACTTATGTGGATGATGCTATGGAGCAGGTTTATTATGACCAGAGCGATGCCAAAACAGCTTTAAAAGAAGCTGGAAAGAAGGTACAGGAAGAAATAGACAATCAATAAAAGGAGGGGGTACTGTGGCGAAACAAGCAGTAAAAACGAAAAAGAAGAGTGATAAAGAAGCATATCTCATGATTTTGCCGGCATATTTGATTTTCGCTGTGTTTATTTTGATTCCAATTGGAATGGTCTTATATTACAGCTTAACAGATTTCAATATGTATGCCATTCCTAAATTTTTAGGAATAAAGAATTATGTGAAATTGTTTTCAGACTCAGAATTCCTGAGAGCCATTACAAATACGTTGTTTTACACGGTTGTCACATTAACAGTGCAGCTTGCCCTTGGACTTTTGTTAGCTGTTTTACTTTACAAGAAGTCAAAAGCAGTTCCTATTTTCAGGACTGCTTTGTACCTTCCAAACGTAATGTCTATGGTATGCGTTTCTATGGTGTGGCTGTGGTTATATAACCCGAATTTCGGAATTTTTAACAGATTACTTGAAACTATAGGGATTGCACCGCAGAAATGGCTGATCAATCCGAGCCAGGCAATGTTATGTATTATTCTGGTAGGAATTTGGAAAAACTGCGGTTATTCCATGGTGATTTTCCTGGGAGGCCTTACCGGAATCCCAGAGTCTTTATATGAAGCTGCTCAGTTAGATGGAGCAGGCCCTATAAGGAGATTTTTGAATATTACATGGCCTATGTTAAGACCTACCACATTCTTTTTGGTAGTAACAGGAATCGTAAACAGTTTTGCAGTGTTTGAACAGGTAAATATTCTTACAAGCGGTGGCCCGCTAAACCGCACTACAACGGTGGTACACCAGATTTACCGCAGAGGATTTCTGGAATTTAAAATGGGATATGCCAGTGCCATGGCGGTATTGCTGTTAGCATTTTCACTGATTGTTACGATGCTTGTATTCAAGTTTGGCAACAAAGGCCAAGATATCGATGTTTCATAGGAGGAAAGATATGAAAAAAAAGAAATGGACAAAAGTAGTTTGGCTAGTTGGTATGGCTGTAGTTTCTTTTATTATGATTTTTCCCATTGTGATGATGATTTCTACTTCATTTAAAACAACAGGAGAAATTAATTCGCCGGTCTTTCATTTTCTGCCGGAATCCTTTCATTTTGATAACTATAGAGAAGCATTATCTACTGGAAACTGGGGCATTTATTTTCGGAATTCTTTCATTATTACCATTGTAAGTATTGTATTTTCTTTGCTGTTTAACTCCATAGCAGGATATGCTTTTGCAAGACTTCACTTCCGTGGTTCAAAAGCATTATTTACATTGTTATTAGTGGGACTTATGATGCCGCCTCAGGTTACCATGCTGCCAACCTTCCTGATCATGGCAAAATTTCCATTTGCCGGCGGAAATAACTTTATGGGATTTGGTGGTTCCGGATTGATGAATACCATGCCGGGAATTATTATTCCTCTGGTATCCGGATCTTTTGGAATTTTCCTTTGTAAGCAGTTTTACGAAAATTTCCCACGTTCCCTGGATGAAGCGGCAATGATTGACGGGGCAAGTAAATGGAGAACATATTTTTCTATTTACATTCCCAATTCAAAAGTTATTCTGGCTACCTTGGCACTTTTGAAAGGCTCTGCAGTATGGAATGATTATCTGTGGCCGCTGGTTATGACAAATTCAGAGGGTATGCGTACCGTACAGCTTGCTTTAACCATGTTCCGGGATGAAACTACAGTACGTTGGGGGCCTATGATGGCAGCAGCAACCTTGATTTCTGTTCCCATGATTATTCTGTTCTTGTGTGCGCAGAAATATTTTGTACAAGGTGTCGTATCTACAGGATTGAAATAGGAGAGAAGATGAAGAAACCGAATATAATTTTTTATTTTTCAGATCAGCAGCGCTGGGATACCCTGGGATGCTACGGGCAAAGTCTCAATGTGACGCCCAATTTAGACCGTCTTGCAAAAGAAGGTGTTCTGTTTGAAAATGCGTTCACCTGCCAGCCGGTATGCGGTCCGGCAAGAGCCTGCCTGCAAAGTGGGAAATATGCTACGCAGATTGGATGTCACAGGAATGCACTGGCTCTGCCGCAAAATATCAAGACCTTGGCAGATTATTTTCATGAAGCAGGCTATGATACCGCATACGTTGGAAAGTGGCATCTTGCATCCAACAGGGCTAGCTATACAGCACCAGTGGATGAAGAAAATTTTGAAACAAGGGCAATCCCGGAAGAAAGAAGAGGCGGATACCGTGATTACTGGATGGCTTCTGATGTTGCTGGAAGCGACCTCTCACGGATATGATGGATATGTTTTTGACAAAAACGGGAAAAAACAGGAGTTTATTGGATACCGGGCAGATGCAATCAATAATTATGCCATTCACTATTTGCAGGAATATAAAAAGGAGAATCCGTTCTTCCTGTTTATTTCCCAGATAGAGCCCCATCACCAGAATGACCATAATCGCTTTGAAGGGCCGGATGGAAGTAAGGAAAAGTTTAAAAACTTTGTTCCTCCACAGGATATGATAAAGGGTGCAGGAGATTGGGAGGCCAGTTATCCGGATTATCTGGGGCAGTGCCATAGTTTAGATGAAAATGTGGGGCGTTTGATTGATACGCTCAAAGAACATAAACTGTGGGAGAATACGATTTTGTTCTATACCTCAGACCATGGCTGTCATTTTTGCACCAGGAACCAGGAGTATAAGCGTTCCTGTCATGAATCTAGTATCCATATTCCTTTGCTTGCAGCAGGAGGAGCCTTCAAAGGCGGGAAAAAGATTCCGAACCTGGTCAGCCTGATGGATTTGCCGGTTACTTTGTTGGACTGTGCGGGCATTGAAAAGCCGGAAGATTTTCAGGGGCGTTCCTTAAAAGTCCTGGCAGAAGGCACGGCACAGAACTGGGAGGACTGTGTATTTCTTCAA
Source organism: Blautia argi (assembly GCF_003287895.1). Classification (NCBI taxonomy): domain Bacteria; kingdom Bacillati; phylum Bacillota; class Clostridia; order Lachnospirales; family Lachnospiraceae; genus Blautia; species Blautia argi. The sequence continues at coordinate 545,796 of NZ_CP030280.1, forward strand.
ATTAGCGAAAGCGAAGTGGGGCGGGCAATCCGCACCTCCAGGTGGAAATACTGTGTTGTGGCAAAAGAAGATCCATGGAATTGTTCCGGAGCAGACATATATTATGAAAAATATTTATATGATCTGGAAAAAGATCCCTGCGAAAATGAGAATCTAATAAAGTTTCCGGGATATGAAGGGGTGAAAAAAGAGTTAAGAGATAAATTAAAGGAATACATGAAAAAAGCCGGAGAGGCAGTGCCGGAAATAAGAAGCTGGCAAGAAGCATAAGAAATTGAGTACATAAAACCACCTGCTATGCGGGGGTGTAGCAAGTGCTTATAAGGGTGTGGAAATTATAGAAGGACACTTAATGCCAGACTATATTCATATGCTGGTAAGTATACCGCCAAAATATAGTGTTTCTCAGTTTAAGGGATATCTGAAAGGGAAAAACACGATATCATGGTGGACAAACTAAGTGTAAAAGAATATGAGGGGGCTGTGGCGCTAATTACTTAGTGCGACAGCCCCCTCTACGATTTTTTATTATAGTTTATAATTAAAAATTGGATGTTATTCAAAAAAATCTGCATGTCGGATCCTATGACCGGGTTCGGCGACTAAAAATTGTTTATCCCATCTTCCTGTCAACAGTTTTTCCAATATTCGATTACTACCGGAAACATAATCTAAAGATGTTCCGGTTTCTTTTCTGTTTGAAATGTATTGGTCATCCGTTTGCAGTAGCATGGATATACAGTCGTCTACTCGTGGAATTACAATTCGAAAAGGAAATGTTACATTATCCCATGTGCCGCCGCAGAATCCCATAGCAACAAGTACAGTATCGATATTAGTCGGAAGCTTTGAAAGGGTATTTTGTATTTCTCTTTTCATTTTTGCAGGTTCTATATGGAAACTGCGATCAATTAAAATGATATCGTAATTTACATTTTGTGTTTCCATTGCGGTTTTAATGTATTCTTTTAGTGAACTGCATGCTAAAACAATAGTACTCAAATTAAATGCTTCCCTTCTCGAATCGTTTTGAAATTAAAGATTGATTTTATAAACCAAGTGGTTTATTATTATAATAGACCATTTGGTTTGAAAAATCAATATGTGATTATTACAAAAGAGGTATTAGGATGCCGTTAATTGTAGATAAAGAAAAAATAAAGATAGAAATTCTGGATGCATATAACCGGTTGTCAGACACAAGACCTATAACGGATATTTCTCTGCGGGAAATTTCCAGGGAAGCCAGTATGAGTCATTCAAAAGTTTTACGTTATTTTGGGGATAAAAACAGTCTTAATATAGCAGCAGTTCATAGAGCAGGACAAATGTTGTGTTCTCAGATCATAGATTGGTTTGAGGCAAGAGATATAAAAGAATTTTCTGATATGAAAGCATATATGAATGCGTTTTTTCATTCTGTTTCAGAGAGTAGAAATATGCTGATTACACCAAAGAAAATTATTATGACTACAGCATTAGCTTCCTATAGTAAGGAACTTCAAAATGCTGTAAGGGAGGAGCTCCATCACATATATGTGACTTTGCAAGAACAGTTTGCAGCAAATTATGAAAAAAAACTTTCAGAGGAAGAAATCCATATTATATTTTTTATATATTTTGGAATCTATTATGTGGGATTTATTGATCCGAAAATGACAGAGATAGATATTACAAAAGGAATATCACAATTATTTCTATAATATAAGGAGGACAGAGGAATGAAGATATCAATTATTTATGTAAGTCAGGGTGGAAATACAGAAGTTGCTGCAGAATATATTGAAGAAGGAATTTTAAAAAGATTTCCATTTGCACAGGTAAACTTAATGTCTATTCGAGATGATGAAGTGGATTATGAATTTCTTCAGCAAAGTGAAGCGGTGATTTTCGGAACACCGGTATATTGTGCTGGAATGAGCTGGGAATTGAAGAAATGGTTTGATTCCAATGTAAGATTCGATTTAAGTGGGAAATTAGGTGCGGTATTTGTAACAGCACAGTCTCCAATAGGAGGCGTTGATACGGCTATTATGGATGTTGTCAGAATATGATGCTAAAGAGGATGTTAGTTTTTTCCGGAGCTGGCAAAAACACGACAAATAAGTTCCAGTTGGGAGCAGTTGGAATCGTCGAAACAATGAACAAAGATGCAGAGCAGTTTCAAGTGTTTGGAGAAAACATTGCAGAAAAAGTAATCTCATTGATAGCAAAGCAATAGGTGATTGAACAATGGCATTATCAAATTATGAAATTATGCGTAATCAGATGCGGAGTGAATTTATAAAGTATGACCAGACAATGATGATTCAGAAATATTCACTGAAGAATGATTCGGAATATTTATATTTGGATTTTGTATTAAGGCATTATAGGATTAATCGAAAAAATGGAATAGCAGAGTGGTCAGATGATTGTTTCAGAAATTACGTAGAAGCAGATTATAATGAATCTATGACAATATATGATGTCCTTTGTTATGGGAAAAACACGTCTGGTTTGTCGGGAAAGTACTGTTCTTTAAATATGCTGAAAGGGACGGTGAAATCGTCAACTCCGGGAAATAATATGTTTCAGAGAGCAGCAGATTATTTTAATGGTAAGGTAAAAGAATTGGAGGCTGTTTGTGAACTTATGGGAGAGAGGGTAGATTTAAAAGGAGATGTTGCTATAAAATTATATCCCTTTTCATTTTTGCCAGTTATTCTCCAATATTGGGAGGCTGATGATGAATTTCCTGCTAATCTAAAGTTTATGTTTGATGAAAATATATTGAAGTATATGCATTATGAAACAATTTTTCTTTATGACAGGACATCTTATAAGGAGAATACAAGATATTGTAAGGGCTTGTTATGGTGAGAAGTAATGAAAGTCATGCGTTTTTAACATGTTTGCAACATTACATTTGAAAAATCAAGTACAGCCAAAAGTTTTCAGTTATCCAAAGATTCGTGAAGTTTTTTTCTTTATAGGAAAATTTATTTTCGATAAGATAATTCTTTGTTCTAAAGTACTTGACTTTTTTGACCATATCCCCTATACTGAACATAGTTCATTTTGAGGCGCATTTCACAGGGAGGTGATTTCTTGAATACTGTTGTGACTTCCAGAGAAGCGATTTTGGCTGTAAGCCGCAAGCTGATACAGACGCAGGGCTGGGGAGCGGTAAACATACGGGCAGTTGCCAGGGACTGTAATATTTCCATCGGTTCTGTTTATAATTATTTTTCTTCCAAAACTGATTTGATCTCTGCGGTTGTGGAAAGTGTCTGGTGTGACATCTTTCATTTTCCAGGAGGGCAGGGACAATTTGAGAACTTTACAGATTGTATACAGTGGGTTTTCGAAAGCATGAAAAGAGGAGATGAAAAATATCCTGGTTTTTTTAATTTGCACTCCATGAGCTTTATGGGAGAAGAGAAGACTCAGGGGCAGCAGCTTATGGCGCAGTCCTGGAAGCATATTCAGGAAGGGCTTTTTATGGTACTGAAACAAGATCAAAAGGTTCGTTCCGGAGTTTTTGATGAAAGTTTTACCAGAGAAAAGTTTGTAGAATTGATTTTTTCCCTGATTATTGCAGCTCTTCTGCAGCAAAATTATGATTGCAGCGGGATTTTAGGAATGGTCTGCAGAGTGCTTTACTAATAAGGAGTTATGGAAAGAGCTGCTGCGAAACGGGATTATGTTGCAGAGCAGCTCGCTGCAGATAGAGGATTTTATAAAGCAGAAATTTTTTTACACAAATATGAACGATGTTCAGAAAGGAGGTTGAAAGAATGAAGGTACAGAGAAAAACACTTTTACTCATAGCAAGTCTGGTTTGGTGTGTGGCAGGATTTAATATTTTACGCATAGGACTTCTGGCATATGCGCCGTATATTTCCGTGTTTCATATTTTTTTATCCGCTCTTGTATTTTTGGTGTTCCAGACATTTATTTTTGGTCGTCTGGTGAAAAAACATACAGAGAGAATCCGGGGTTATAGAGAAGAATATCATTTTTTTCTGAAATTTTTTGATGTGAAATCCTTTGTGATTATGGCAGTGATGATGACCGGAGGAATCTATTTGCGGGTTTCCGGGCTGGGACCGGAAGTATTCATTGCTGTATTTTATACCGGGTTGGGAGCTGCACTGTTATTAGCAGGAATCCTTTTTGGGAAAAGTTATTATAAAACCGTTCGCACGAGAAATATAGATATGGAAACTGCAAAATAAAAGCAGGAAATAAAGAAAGAGAGGATATTTTTATGCAGGCAATTGCAGAAACACTTTTTGATGCAGTCTATTTGATATCTGTGATTACAATTGGAATTCTAATGATTGCAAAAAGTAAAGGAAACAGAGAATTTCGATTATTTGGAATCATGGCAGTGGTGCTGGGTGCAGGAGATGCGTTTCATCTGATTCCCAGAGCCTTTGCCCTTTGTACAACAGGACTGGAAAATTTTACAGAAGCATTAGGTATGGGAAAATTTATCACTTCAATCACTATGACAATTTTCTATATTCTTCTGTACTATGTGTGGCGGATTCGTTATAAAATCAAAGGGAAAAATGGAGTGACAGCAACGGTTTATGTTTTGGCAGCGTTACGAATCTTATTGTGTCTGTTCCCGCAAAATCAATGGCTGAGTGCAGATGCGCCTCTTTCCTGGGGAATTTACCGAAACATTCCGTTTGCCCTGTTGGGACTCTTGATTATTCTTCTGTTTTACAAAAGTGCAAAAGAACATAAGGATAAAGAATTTCAGTATATGTGGCTGACTATTGTACTGAGCTTTGGATTTTATATTCCGGTGGTGCTTTGGGCAGATACCATTCCCATGATTGGAATGCTGATGATTCCAAAGACCTGTGCTTATGTATGGACAGTTCTGATTGGATTTCAGGCAATGAGAAATGCGAATAAAAAGAAATAGAAAAGAGAGTTGCTGTACGAAACCGTAATCTGAAGTATTTATAGTGCGGATTTCTTACAGCAGCCCTTTTCTGTTTTATGATTTTGTCAGATGTTTATTTTGTCATAACTGTAAAACTCTCTCCAACAGGCTGGAAGTCCGAGCTCATTTGTCCACTTTCTTCCGGCATCTTGGCAATATACGGAGTCAGCGTCAGAGATTCTGCCTCATCACGGATATATCCGTTTTTCAGTGTGTCCACTTCCATGCAGCCAATGTGGTCATTGACAGTACGAAGGGAAAATTCCACCGGATTTCCCAGATTATCTGTTCCTTTCAGAACAATATCGTAATCCATGCGCTCCGTAGTAAATTTGAAATAAATTTTCTGTCCCATAGCATTCGAGGAATATTTATAAAATTTGAGTGTTGTCTGGTCAGGCAGAGAAACTTCTGTGTCCAGAGAAGCAGTAAACGTATCTTCAAGGAGTTCTTTTCCGGTGGCGGCAAAGGAAAAGCTGCCTATGGCTTTGCCGTCCACAGAGTATCGCAGTTCCATATCCAGGCTTTCTGTAGAATCCACAGGTTCCAGAGCAATGCGCCGGGAAGAGATCAGGTTATAGTCATCAGCCTGTTCCATACCGCCGCTTGCTCCCCAGGAGGCCATTTTTCCGTTAATGAATACATTTACATCACAGGTCGCAGCTCCGTTTCCGGCAAAGTTTTCTATTTTTTCTGGCACGGTCAGGGTGTCAGAAATGTAAAGGAGATTTTCGTCCAGCACCACGTCATTTAGCGTTACGGTAAATCCGTCCTTGCTGATGGTACCTCCCACAACGGTGCGGTAAGGAGATAAATCCTTCTGGATACCCAGAAGCTGGGACAGATTGTAGGTGACGGATTTCATACCCGCATAGACAAGTGTCTGTGTGGGCGGAAAGAACAGAGTGGTTCCCATGATACATACGGCAACGGCTGCGGCGGCAACATATTTTACAGGGCTGCGGCGCCTGGTATGGCGGACAGAAAACTGTTTTTTCCATTTTTTCAGTTCCAGTTCCGAAACCTGGGAAGATTCGTAGGAATCTGCCTGGTTATCCATTTCATTTAAAAGAGTATAAATCTGTTCCTTCATAAGCGTTCGCTCCTTTCTCTCATTTGTGTAAATTGATTGCGGATACGTTTTTTTCCTCTGGAGAGCCGATTATAAATTACAGGCTTTGTAAGGCCGGTGGAACGGCTGACTTCCTCCATGTTTTCTTCATCAATATAGAGTTTCAGGAAAAGCTCCCGGTCTTTTGGCTTCAGGCAGGAAAGCATTTGCTGGGTTTCTTCTGAAAATTCCTGTTCTATAGCATGGAACTCCGCTGAACATACGGTCTGTGTAGCAGACTGTCCCTGCTCTTCCATGGCTTCCCAGCTTGTTTCCAGCATATGAACCGCATGTTTCCGCTTGCAGTCCAGAGCTTTTAGTCTGGCAACTCCTGCAATCCAGTTGGCAAAAGAGTTTTTTTCCGGCTGATAGGATTCAATGTGATTCCACACAGCGAAAAATACATCATTTTGACATTCTTCTTCCAGATGGGGAAGGTTTCCCAGATATTTATGTATCACAGCTTTCACCAGACCGCCGTAATGTATCATGCAATATTCCAGAGCTTTCTCCTTTTTTCGGCAGAGCAGAGGAATAAAATTATCTTCTGTTACTTTCATAGCGTCCTCATTCCCTTCTGTATTTTATCTTATACTATATATTCGTTTCCCGGCATGGGTTTTCTATCACTTTCCGAAAAAATTTTATTTATCGTCAGGAATCTGCCGTCCCTCGTGGTTCATATGGTAGTTATCCCGGTAGATAAGCTGAGAAACAGGAACAAATTCATATCCTTTTTCCTGTAGAGTGGTAATTACCTTTTCTAAAGCGTCTTTGGTATATTTGGCGCCGTTATGACAGAGAATAATACTGCCGTTTCCCAGATTTTTGTTTTCTGTCACACGTTTTACAATGTCATCTGCCCCATAGTCTTTCCAGTCCAGAGAGTCAATGTTCCACTGAATGGGATAATAGTTGTTTTTACGGGCATTTTTCACCACTTCATTGTCATAATCTCCATAGGGCGGACGAAAGAGGAACATATCATAGCCGGTAAGCTCCTTGACTTTGTTATGTACGGTCATCAGTTCCCGGGTTTTCTCTTCGTCGCTTAGCTTTGTCATGTATTTATGATTTTGACTGTGATTTCCAAGGTCATGTCCTGCCTCAAAAATCCGTTTTACGTCTTCAGGATAGCTTTCCACCCAGCCTCCGGTCATAAAGAAGGTGGCTTTTACGTTATGTTTGGCAAGAATATCCAGAATGGTCTGTGTGTCCTCATTGCCCCAGGCAGCGTCAAAACTGATGGAAATCTGCGGCTTTTGTGTTTCTACACAGTAAATAGGAAGTTCTCTGCCTCCTGCTGTGCTGCTTACGGATACAATATCCGGCAGAATCGAGGCGGCGCACAAAAAGAGAAGCCCTGCAAAGGACATAAGAATAAGAGTGTTCAGAAGTTTTTTTGGCAAAAGGAAATCTCCTTTCAGAGAGATTGGTTATCTACAGTTTATGGAAGAAAAAAGAAAAAAAGAACGGGAGGCTGCCACATTTGGCACAGAAATCCTTCTGTCTGTTCTTTTCTGTGGTAGCCCCGATACAGCGAAGAAAGAAAGTGGAAGCTTATCTTTCGCTGTTGGATTCTTCTGCATGGAATTTCTGGTGTTCTTCCATTAATTCCAGGAAAAGCTGAGAAAAGGTCCAGAAGCTGTTCTGGGGTGTGAGAATGGCTTTCAAAGCTACCTGAGGAAGTACTTCATTTTTCATGGCAGTAAGGAGCATGTCCAGATTTTTTTCCGAAAAGTAGCATAAAACCATAACCTCCTGAGAGATTGCAGGAGGGATTTCCAGCGGAGAAACCTTTCTGGTGGGAAAGCCCTTGACTTTTGCAAGATATCCTACGGTCTGCGGAAACTGAATCGGCAGAACGGGAATCAGAGAAAAGCCCATGCGGCTTACCCCTTTTTCCAGAAGTTTGCGTTTTTCTTCCTGTCCGTGGTCATAATAAAGTATAGTTGGTTTGCGGTTCATGTGATGTCCCCCTAGATACATAATGATACTTTCATCATATACTGGAAGTCGAGATTTTTCAACGGGTTTTCAAAGAAAGTGCAGCGCCCCCTTAGTTGACATTAGACAGGGAGATTAGTATACTTAGGGGTATATAGAATGTGAGGGATAGAATTTGGATAAAATCAGAGTACATCTTTTGGGAAGGCCGTATGTAGAAGCAGGAGGAGAGCGGGTAAATTTTCCATATAAAAAGGCAGAGGGCTTCTTCTATTATCTTTGTGTAAAGAAAACTGCGACAAGAGAAGAAATTATTTATGTGCTGTGGGGTGCAGATAACGAGAATGTAGGTCGGAAGAATTTAAGAGAGGCTGTTTATCAGATAAAAAAACTGCTGGGAAAGGAAATTCTGGTGACTGCGGGACATACCAGTATTTCTTTGAACCCGGAGTGCATGCCGGAAATTGACTGGGACAGCATAAACGAAGACAATATTCTGGAACAGGAAGAGGAGGGTTTTCTTTCACACTTCCATATTAAGAACAGCTATGAATTTGAGGAATGGGTAGATTCTATGCAGGAACAGTACAACCGATTCTTTCTCAAGTCTGTGCGTCAGAGGCTTTATGAGGCAGATGCTGTGAAGGATATGGCTCAGATTCAGAAATACAGCAACATTCTGTTAAAACATGACCCTTATAATGAGAAGCTTTATCAGGAGATTATGGATATTTATGCTTCCGGTGGCAATTATAATATGGCTATTAAGCTGTATTATGATTTGGAGAAAATACTGGATGAGGAGCTGGGGGTAGAGCCTTCTCCGGAGATTACGGAGCTTTTTCACCGGATTTTTAATGTGAAAGGAAACGTTGCATCAGACAGTGGAAACTGGAATCTTCCGTTTACCGGAAGAACAGAGGAGATTTACCGTATCAGCGAATGCCTTACCGGTTCAGGAAGATGGCAGTGTCCTCAATGTGTTGCCATAGGCGGAGAGGAGGGTGTGGGAAAATCCGCGCTGCTGGAAAAGACAAGACAGATGGTAAAAGGCTATCAGATGATTTCCCTGCATGCAGCATGTTATAAAGATGAAACAGAGTTTTTCCTCCGCCCTTGGAACGACATTTTCTGGGAAATTGAGCAGTGTATGGAAAATGGCCTTTTGGAAAGAGATATTACCGATGATGAAAGAGGCAAGCTGAAAAAAGTGTTAAAGGGGCTTTTGTCAGAGGGTAGTGAAAAGATGGGGCGGCTGACTTATCAGATTATGGAGCAGTCTGTACTGGAAATGTTTCGCAGGATTGCACAGCAGCATAAGGTGGTTCTGTTCTTTGATGATATCCAGTACATGGATCAGATGAGCTTCCAGCTTTTAAACCGTGTGCTGCTCACCATTGGGACGGATCGGCTGCTTCTTGTGTGTACCTATAGCCAGGACAGTGACACAAAGGTTATGGAAGCCCTGGAAAAGCTGATGAAAAAAGACTGTCTGCAGGTCATTGCACTGAACTCCTTTACAAGAAAAGAGGCAGATGAGCTGCTGCACCGGTATCTTCCACAGCTTGATAAGGAGGAGGAAAAGCGGGAGAATATTTACCAGATGACAGATGGAAATGCGTTTTTCCTTATGGAACTTATGAATCTCATTAAAGAGAAGGGATACACCCTGGAAATTTCCCCCAAGACAACCAATGTGATTAAAGCACGTCTGGCAGAAATTCCGGAGAGTGAGAATGAGGTGCTGGAGTGCATGTCCCTTTCCCCGGAGAAAATCAGCATAGAGGAGCTGGAGCTTTTGCTTCCCAAAATAGACCGTCTGACACTCCTTCAGATACTGGAGCGGCTGCAGGAGCGGCATTTGATTAAAGAAATGCTGGTGGGATGGAATATCTATTATAAATTTGTCCATCGGGTTTTTCGGGAGTATCTGTATGAGCGGCAGAGTATTGGTAAAAAGCGCATGTATCATGAGATACTGGCAGAGTATTATGAGAAACAGGCAGAGGCGAAAAAAAATTTCGAGAGTCTTCCAATGATTATTCACCACTATGAGAGAAGCCATAATCAGGTGAAAACATATGAGTATAAGATAAAATATCTGAAAGAATACTATACCATTGTAAATGAGAACTTTCCTGTGCTTCATTGGGAGATAGAATATGGCAGCGACGAATTTTGCATTACAAAAGGAGCGGCAGAAATGCTGGCTTTGGCTGAAGAAGTGATTCGTCTGGAGGAAAATTCTCATCAGGCGCAGGAAATGAAAATGGAAATGTATTACGTCAAGGGACGTTATAAAATTGCAGTGGGAGAATACGAAGCAGGGATTTTCTGTATTCAGAAGAGCATGGAGCTGGCAGAGCTTTTGGGTGAAGAAAAAATGTTGCTGAATAATTTCAAGCAGATGATTTTCTATGGAATCCAGGTGGAGGACTTAAAGCTGGTGGAAGCCTATGTGAATCGGGGACTGGAGCTTTTAGAAAAGGAGCAGCAGCCGGCTGAGGAAAAGGGCGTCTTTACCAGGTTAAAGGGCTGGTATCTGCTGTACAGAGGTTCTTATGAGGAGGCAGAGCAAACCCTTCATAAAGCTATGGAGCTGTTCCGTGCCAGTGCAGAAGAAAAGGAGCACTTTCGTATGGGGATTGCTGCCTGCCATGGATATCTGGGAGATATGAAGAGAATACAGGGAGATTTGGAGGCTGCTCTTGCCTGTTATCAAAAGGCAGTGGAATTGGGAAGCGGAAAGGTTATCACCAATGGTATGGGACAGTTTTATTCCGGACTCGGACAGATTTATTACCTGCAGGGAAAGGAAGCACAGGCAGAGGAGTATCTGGAGAAGGCAGTGTCCTGCTTAAAGCGTCATGGATATTACTGGGGACTGGAGAGGGCAGAGGCATATATGGCAATGCTTTTGTGGAATGAGGGTAGAAAAGAGGAGGCAAAAGCCTTTTATCAGGATAGCCTAAAGCTGTCGGAAAAAATTAAAAACCCCACAACCATGGGGCTTTTAAAAGAGATTCACGCTTATATTACAGAGTGAATTTATTGTGGTAATATAGTAAAGTTGCTTATGTAAAGTCAAAACGTCTAAAAAGATATTATGCAAAATGACATTTATTGACGCTTTTTTGACACCTAAATCTGTATAATTCCACATATAATATATATAGGAAAAGAGGGTGCGATATGAACAATATTGTAATCACGGGAAAGGACCTGACTTTAGAGCAGATAGCAGCTATCTGCCGCGGTCATGCGAAAATTGAATTAGCAGAGGAAGCAAAACAGAACATCATCGAATCCAGAAAGGTTGTAGATGAATTAGTTGCGGAAGAAAAGGTTGTATACGGAATTACAACCGGATTTGGTAAATTCAGTGATGTGGTAATTTCTCAGGATCAGTGCAAGGCGCTTCAGAAAAACCTGATTATCACACACGCAGTAGGTGCAGGAAATCCATTTTCAGAGGATATTGCGAGAGGAATCATGCTTCTTCGTATCAACAATCTGGTAAAAGGATTTTCCGGTATCCGTCTGGAAACTGTACAGACAATGGTAGATATGCTGAATAAGGGAGTTACTTCCTTTATCCCAGAGAAAGGTTCTCTGGGTGCTTCCGGTGACCTTGCTCCATTATCTCACATGGTATTACCGATGCTGGGACTTGGTATGGCTTATTATGAAGGTGAACTTCTCCCAGGTGCAGAAGCTATGAAACGCGCAGGTATTCCTACAATTGAATTATCTGCAAAAGAAGGTCTTGCATTAAACAATGGTACACAGGCTATGACATCAGCAGGTTCTCTTGCTCTTTATGATGCACTGAACTTACTGAAAGTAGCTGATATTGCAGATGCACTCTGCTTTGAAGCACAGAATGGTGTTGTAGATGCCCTGGACCACAGAGTACATGATGTTCGTCCGCATTCCGGACAGCTTGCAACAGCAAGAAATCTGTTAAGATTGCTGGAAGGCAGCAAAAATACTACACGCCAGGGAGAAATCCGCGTACAGGACGCTTACTCCTTAAGATGTTCACCGCAGATTCACGGCGCAAGCAAAGATGCAATCAACTATGTATTAGATAAAGTAAATATTGAAATCAATTCTGTAACAGATAACCCGATTATCTTCAAGGAAGACCGTGCAGGTATTTCAGGCGGTAACTTCCACGGTCAGCCAATGGCATTAAGCTTTGACTTCCTTGGTATCGGTGTAGCCGAACTGGCGAACGTTTCTGAAAGACGTATTGAACGTCTGGTAAACCCGGCTTACAGTGATTTGCCGGCATTCCTTACACCGCATGGTGGAGTTTGCTCAGGTTTCATGATTGTTCAGTACTCAGCAGCAGCATTAGTATCTGAAAACAAGGTGCTTGCTCACCCTGCATCTGTTGACAGTATTCCGTCATCAGCAGGACAGGAAGACCACGTATCCATGGGTACTATTGCAGCAAGAAAGGCTGGAGAGATTGCTAAGAACGTAAGACGTGTTCTTGCTATGGAATTGATGGTTGCCTGCCAGGGTATTGATATGAGAGGTAATAAGGGTCTTGGTAAAGGTACACAGGCTGCTTACGATTTAGTTCGTAAACAGGTAGCAACCTTAGACGATGACCGCGAATTATACGGCGATATCAACTATTGCGAAGAAATCATTGAAAATGGTTCCCTAATCAAAGCAGTAGAAGAGGCCATTGGTGGAGCAATCGAAACAAGATAAAAATTTTATCACGGGTGCAATGCCGCCGTGTTTGGAGAGGGACCCCTTTAGCGGCGGCATTAATGTAAAAAAGAGGGAGGTTTATTTATGGAAAATTTACTTAATCCTGTAATTGTGGCAGTGTTGCTTTTATGCGTACTCTGCCTGTTGAAAGTAAATGTATTACTGTCCATGTTGGTTTCACTGTTTGTAGCAGGAATTATTGGCGGGTTGCCGCTTGTTGGTGATGACAGTATTATGAGTTCTGTAATTGCCGGATTCAGCGGTAATGCAGAAACCGCACTGGCATATGTACTGCTTGGTACTTTTGCTTCAGCTATGGCGTATACCGGTATCACAGAAATCCTTTCTAAGAAAATTGCGAAAGCAGTAGGCGGAAATAAATGGATTCTGTTGACTATCTTATTGGTAATTGCATGTGCATCTCAGAATATTATTCCGATTCATATTGCATATATCCCGATTCTGGTTCCGCCATTACTGGCTATGATGAACAAGATGAAACTGGACAGACGTGGAGTTGCCTGTACCATCGCATTTGGTCATAAGGCGCCTTACATTGCAGTTCCTATGGGATTCGGTCTGATTTTCATGGGCATTATCAGAGATAACATCAATGATAATGCAAAAGACTTTGGCTGGAAAGTTACCGTCAATGACATTACAGCAGTTAACTGGATTCTTGCAGTGGCTATGCTTATTGGTCTTGCTATTGCAGTATTCATTACATACAGAAAACCTCGTGAATACAAAGATATTCAGCTTGAGGGCGTACATGAATCAGAAGATTTGACACTGAAATACCAGCACTGGGTAACACTTGCAGCCATCGTAGTTGTAGTTGCTCTGCAGATTATTTATGGTTCTCTTCCGGTTGCAGCTCTTGGCGGACTTCTGGTTATGTTTATCTTCCAGGCAGTAAAACCGAAAGATATTGATGAACAGTTCCAGGGCGGTATTAAATTAATGGGATTCATCGCATTTGTTATGTTAGTAGCAGGCGGTTTTGCAACTGTTCTGCAGAATACAGGTGCAGTAGATGAGCTGGTTAAGAGTGCAATTTCTTTGATGAACGGAAACAAATGGGTTGCAGCAACCATTATCACATTAATCGGTCTTCTGGTAACTATGGGTATTGGTACTTCCTTTGGTACCGTTCCTGTACTGGCAGTATTATACGTTCCGTTATGTCACGAAATGGGCTTCTCACCGGCAGCAACCATCGTTCTGATGTCAGCAGCAGCAGCTCTTGGAGATGCTGGTTCACCTGCATCAGACACAACGCTTGGTCCAACCTCCGGTTTGAATGCCGATGGTCAGCATGACCATATCTGGGATACCTGTGTACCAACATTCTTACATTTCAATATCCCGTTGATGATTGCTGCAATCGTTGCAGCTCAGTTCTTATAAGAGTAGGACGTGGGTTCGAGATTTTATTCGGCACCCGTTACCCTTATATATACAATAGATTGCAATCGTCTATTGTCTTATCATGCAAGAAGAATCTGCTTCGTCGCCTGCGGAGCAGATTCTTTTTTTGAAAACTTTACAATTTTACTCTGGAAACTTTTGAGGAAGTGTGGTAAACTAAGAGCGAAATAAAGAATAGATTTCTAAAAAAATGAAAAAATAAAGTTTAACAGGAGGTATTTATAATGAAAAAATATGTATGTGAACCATGCGGATATGTATATGATCCAGAATTAGGAGATCCGGATAACGGAATCGAACCAGGAACTGCTTTTGAAGATCTTCCGGAAGATTGGGTATGCCCGGTTTGCGGATTAGGCAAAGAAGAATTTGTAGAAGAAGCGTAATTCATATTTCCATACAGGATAAAATTTATTTCAGATAGGAAAAGAGCCGGAGGCTGTCGCATAAAGCACAGTTTCTGGCTTTTTCTTTCTTGAAAAATGGAAGAAAAGGTAAAATAAATTTGCGAAAAACAGAGAATTGCATTAATATAGTCATATGAAATTTTTTGCAGGAGGAGAAAACGTATGGTTTACACAATCAAAAATGAGAAAATGGAGGTTTCTATCCAATCTCTTGGAGGGCAGATGTGTTCTGTAAAGGACGCAGAAGGCAGAGAGTATTTATGGCAGAGAGATAAAAAATACTGGGGGGACAGCGCCATTAATCTGTTTCCTTATATTGCCCGTCTGACAGAGGGAAAATATACTTATAAAGGGAAAACCTATGAAATGGATATCCACGGATTTTTAAAGGATTCTGTTTTAAAGGTAAAGGATAAGACAGAGAGCAAGATTGTATTTTCTTTACAGGACAGTGAGGAAACCTACCGCCAGTATCCTTTTCACTTTGAGTTAAAGCTGAAATATGAGTTAAAGGGCAGGGAATTAAAGGTGACTTACAGTGTACAGAATAAGGATAAAAAGACCATGTATTTCGGCATTGGGGGACACCCGGGCTTTGGACTGCCTCTGGAGGATGGGCTGAATTTTGAAGACTATTATATTGAATTTGTAAATACGGACAACATGATGCGTGTGGGAATGTCTGAGGATTGCTTTGTTACAGGAGAGGACAACCTCTTTGCCCTTGATGCTCGGAACCGTCTGCACCTGCGCCACGATTTATTTGATGATGATGCGATTATTCTGAGAAATGTGCCTACCCGTATGCGTCTGGAAAGCGAAAAGGGAAAAGCAGGTCTGGAAATGGAAACAAAGGGGCTGCCTTATCTTGGAATCTGGCATATGCCTCATACAGACGCACCTTATGTTTGCATAGAGCCGTGGAGTTCCCTTCCCTCCAGAAAAGGAGTAGTAGAAGATTTGGAAACACAGGAAAATCTGCAGGCGCTGAAAGCAAAGGGATATTACTCTGGATTCTTTACACTGAAGTTAAAGGAAGCGGTATAACACAGACAGGAGGATGCGAAAATGAAATTTACGAAAATGCAGGGAATCGGGAATGACTATGTTTATGTCAATTGTCTGGAGGAAGAGGTGAAAAATCCTTCTGAGGTTGCAAAAAAGGTCAGTGACCGCCATTTTGGCATTGGTTCAGATGGACTGATTTTAATCAAGCCATCTGAAAAGGCAGACTTTGAAATGGAAATGTACAATGCAGACGGAAGCCAGGGGGCTATGTGCGGAAATGGTATCCGGTGCGTGGCAAAATACGTATATGACTATGGGCTTACAGATAAAACCCAGGTCAGTGTGGATACAAAGAGCGGAATTAAGTATCTGGATTTGACTGTCAGGGACGGAAAAGCTGTGGAGATTAAGGTGAATATGGGAAGTCCTGTCCTGGAAACTGAGAAAATTCCCATGAAATACCCCCAGTCCCCGGTAATTTCAAAACCCCTGAATGTGGAGGAAAACATTTATGAGGTGACAGCCGTATCCATGGGAAATCCTCATGCCGTGGTATTTATGGAGGATATTCAAAATCTGGATCTTGAAAAAGTGGGACCCGGCTTTGAAAAGCACATGGCCTTTCCGGAGAGCGTCAATACAGAATTTGTCCATGTCCTTGACCGCAATACCGTAGAAATGCGGGTGTGGGAGAGAGGCAGCGGCGAAACTCTGGCATGTGGCACCGGAGCCTGTGCAGTGGCAGTTGCCTGTGTGTTAAACGGATATACCCAGGAGCAGGTAACAGTAAAACTGCTGGGCGGTGATTTGAAGATTTTCTGGGACAGAAGAGATAATCTGGTGTATATGACAGGCCCGGCTGAAGTGGTATTTGACGGAGAAATTCAGATTTAGGAGATTGGAGAAAGGAACAGAAGAGAAAGGTTAAAAAAATGATTTTAAAAAGAAATATGAGCCTTGAGGATAAGGGGTTTTATTCCAATGTTGTGCGTCTGGTGATGCCCATGGCAATCCAGAACCTGATTAACGTAGGCGTTACCTCTACGGACGTTATTATGCTGGGAAAAGTAGGAGAAACAGCCCTTTCCGGGGTTTCTCTGGCAAATCAGGTGTATTTTATCCTGTCCCTTTTATTTTTCGGACTGACCTCTGGAGCCTGTGTGCTGACTGCACAGTACTGGGGAAAAAAGGATACCAGAACCATTGAAAAAGTTATGGGAATGTCTTTTCGGATTTCTCTTTTAGGAGCGGCGGTGTTTACTGTGGCGGCGCTGGCCTTTCCGGGGCTTCTGATGCGGATTTTTACTGCAGACAAGGCAGTCATTGAGGCAGGAATCAGCTATCTGAGAATTGTGGCATTTTCTTATATGCTGTCTGCTTTTACCAATGTGTATCTGAATATTATCCGCAGTGTGGAGAAGGTAGTGATTGCTACTGTGGTATACGGGACTTCCCTTGTTGCCAATGTGATTTTTAATGCCATTTTCATCTTCGGCCTTTTGGGTGTGCCTGCCATGGGAGCAGCAGGAGCAGCCCTTGGAACTTTGCTTGCAAGGGTTATCGAGGTACTGATTGTGGTCTTCTATGCAGTGAAGATGAATGATGTGGTAAAAATTCACATAAAGGATTTGTTTGTAAAAGACAAAGCTTTGGGAAAGGACTTTTTTACCTATGCCTTTCCCGTGCTTTTGAATGAGCTTGCTTGGGGTGCAGGTATGGCGGCGATTTCTGCTATTGTGGGACATCTGGGAAGTTCTGTGGTAGCGGCACATTCAGTCGCTCAGGTATGCAGACAGCTCTCTATGGTCATCGGATTCGGAATTTCCAATGCAGCGGCTATTATGATTGGAAAAGCTATCGGAGAAAAGAAAGAGGAGCTGGCAAGACAGTATGGAAAGCGTTTTGTAAAGATTGCCGTTATTTGCGGAATCGGAGGCGGACTTCTGATACTGTGCATCTCTCCTCTGGTAAGAAGCCTGTTGAATCTGACCCCTCTGGCAAAGAGCTATCTCACTGCAATGATGCTGATTATGTCCTATTACGTTGTGGGACAGTCAGTCAATACAACTATGATTGTGGGAATTTTCCGTGCAGGGGGAGATACCAGGTTTGGGCTTATTTTAGATGTGAGTGTTATGTGGCTGTGTTCCATTGCAGGAGCAGCCATTGGAGCATTTGTCATTGGAATCCCCATGCCTTGGATTTATATTCTGCTGTGCAGTGATGAAATTATTAAGATTCCATTTTCTGTATATCGCTACAGAACGTATAAGTGGCTGAAAAATGTCACCAGATAGCAGGGGAGAAAAGACGGATAAATGGAAAGAAACACTTGACAAAAATAAAATTGTGCAACTTCAATAATGCTCTTTTCAAAATCGGTTTCCATAAAAGGAAAACCGGGAAAAAACCGGCAGCGGAAAAAATTTTTTCCGGGAAAGAAACTTGTCGAAGTATGTTGAATACAGGCTTAAATGAAGAAAGTGGAGGATATTAGTACAGAATTGTGCAATATTCCCACTTTCTTTCCTGTGTGAAAAGTGATATACTGTGGAATACAAAATGTTGTGAAGCAGAAAAGTGAAAAATATTATGCTATACCAGATATAGTGTTTTAAAATGTATGAGGTGAAAGTGATGATGTATGTAGTTAAGAAAGACGGTACGAAAGAGGATTTTGACGTTCAGAAAATCGTCAGGGCAGTGAATAAGTCCGCCTCCAGAATTATGTATAAGTTTAAAGAGGACGAGGTGGAGTTTATCTGCAGCTATGCCCAGGAGAAGGCAGGTTCTCTTGAGAAAGAGGAAATCTCCATTCAGGATATGCACAATATTGTGGAGGGAGCTTTGGAAAGAGTCAATCCGTCTGTTGCCAAGAGCTACAGAGATTATCGGAACTATAAGCATGATTTTATTCATATGATGGATGAGGTGTATACAAAAAGTCAGTCTATCCGTTATATCGGGGATAAGAGCAATGCCAATACAGATAGCGCCCTGGTTGCCACAAAACGCAGCCTGATTTTTAATGAGCTGAATAAAGAGCTGTATCGGAAGTTCTTTATGACACGTAATGAGCTGCAGGCATGTAAGGACGGCTATATTTATATCCATGACCAGTCTGCAAGACTGGATACCATGAACTGCTGTCTTTTTGATGTGGCAAATGTGTTAAAGGGCGGATTTGAAATGGGAAATGTGTGGTACAATGAGCCAAAAACCCTGGATACGGCTTTTGACGTTATGGGCGATATCATTTTAAGTACTGCTGCCCAGCAGTACGGCGGCTTTACTGTGCCTGAGGTGGACAAGATTCTGGCACCCTATGCGGAGAAAAGTTATGTAAAATACAAAGAAGAATTTCTTTCCTACGTGGATCCAGACTGGGCTCTGGCTGAGGAGAGAGCAGAGCAGTATGCTGTGGATAAGGTAAAGAGAGATTTTGATCAGGGATGGCAGGGCATTGAATATAAGTTAAACACCGTAGGCTCTTCCAGAGGAGATTATCCTTTTGTAACCGTAACTCTGGGTCTGGGTATGAAGAAATTTGAGAAAATGTGCAGCATTTCTCTTCTGGAGGTTCACAAGGGCGGTCAGGGAAGAGAAGGACATAAAAAACCGGTGCTGTTTCCGAAAATCGTATTCCTTTATGATGAGAATATTCACGGAGAAGGCAAAGAAGGGGAAGATGTATTTGAGGCAGGTATTTCCTGCTCTGCAAAGACCATGTATCCGGACTGGTTGTCTTTAAGTGGCAAGGGTTATATTTCCAGTATGTATAAGAGATACGGAAAGGTTATCAGCCCTATGGGCTGCAGGGCATTTTTAAGCCCCTGGTATGAAAGAGGCGGCATGACTCCTGCTGACGACAAGGATGTTCCTGTGTTTGTGGGAAGATTTAATGTAGGCGCAGTCAGCCTGCATCTGCCTATGATTCTGGCAAAGGCAAGGGCAGAGGACAAGGATTTTTACGAAGTGCTGGACTTTTATCTGGAAATGATTCGGAATTTGCATATCCGTACCTATGATTACCTGGGAGAGATGAAGGCCTCCACCAATCCTCTGGCTTATTGTGAAGGCGGCTTTTACGGCGGAAATTTAAAACCATCTGATAAGATTAAACCGCTTTTAAAGCCAATGACTGCGTCCTTTGGCATTACGGCTTTAAATGAACTGCAGGAGCTGTATAACGGCAAATCTATCCGTGAGGACGGCAAATTTGCCCTTGAGGTTTTGCAGTATATCAATAAAAAGGTAGAGCAGTACAAGATTGAGGATGGCAATCTGTATGCAATTTATGGTACTCCGGCAGAAAGCCTCTGTGGTCTGCAGGTTGAGCAGTTCCGCAAAATGTACGGCATTGTGGAAGGGGTTTCAGACCGTCCTTATGTAAGTAACAGCTTTCATTGTCATGTAACTGAGGATATGACCCCCATTGAAAAGCAGGACTGTGAGGGGCGTTTCTGGGAACTGTGCAACGGCGGCAAAATTCAGTATGTGCGCTATCCTATTGGCTACAATGTAGATGCAATCCGGGCGCTGGTACGCAGAGCTATGGAGCTTGGCTATTATGAAGGGGTAAATCTGTCCCTGGCTTATTGCGACGACTGCGGACACGAAGAACTGGAAATGGACGTGTGTCCGGTGTGCGGTTCCAGAAACCTGACAAAAATCGACCGCATGAACGGCTATCTTTCCTATAGCCGTGTGCATGGAGATACCCGTTTGAATTCTGCAAAAATGGCAGAAATTGCAGAGCGTAAATCCATGTAGCAGCAAAAAAACGTTCCTTTTGTGCAAGAAATATATGAAGCAGTGTAAAGGTTTGGTATTGGATTTCCTTACAAATTGTGGTAACATAAAAGAGTTTTGAGAATAAAAACATAAATACAAATTTAGAAGGACTTGAGGAGGAACGACATGGAATCTTACAGGTATTTATTGGACTTGGCGCTGATATTGCTGACTACAAAGGTGTTTGGGCTTCTGACCAGGCGCATCAGTCTGCCCCAGGTAGTGGGTGCATTGCTGGCAGGTCTGCTTTTGGGACCGGCGTGTCTTGGGGTTCTGCACCAGACAGAGTTTATTTATCAGGTGTCAGAAATCGGCGTAATTGTTCTGATGTTCTGTGCAGGACTGGAAACAGATATCGATGAGCTGAAAAAGAGCGGAAAAGCTTCTTTTATTATTGCACTTTTAGGCGTTTTGATACCGCTTCTTGGCGGGCTTGGTGTGGCAGCGTATTTTAACCAACCGGGTATGCTGGAAACTACAGCAAATAGCAGCCTGATTCTGCAGAATGTGTTTATCGGTGTTATTCTGACTGCCACGTCTGTAAGTATTTCCGTGGAAACCTTAAAGGAAATGGGCAAGCTCAATACCAGAGCCGGAAATGCCATTTTAGGAGCAGCCATTATTGATGATATTCTGGGTATTATTGCTCTGACTGTGATTACCAGTCTGGCAGATTCTTCTGTGAATGTATGGCTGGTATTCGGAAAGATTTTGGGATTTTTTGTGTTCATTGGTGTGGGCGGATATCTGATTCATATTCTGTTCCAGAAATGGGTGAAGGGATATGAAAGAGATTTAAGACGATTTGTTATTCTTGCCTTTGTTATCTGTCTTCTGTTTTCTTACTGTGCAGAAGAGTTTTTCGGAGTTGCGGATATTACAGGTGCGTTCTTTGCTGGTTTGATTATTACAAAGACTACACATACAAATTATATTGCAAGACGATTTGGAATTTTATCTTATATTTTCTTATCTCCGGTATTTTTTGCAAATATTGGTCTGCAGGTAGAACTACCCAAGATGAGTACCATGATTGTGGTATTTGCTGTAGCGTTGGTGATTGTGGCTGTGCTGACAAAGATTGTAGGCTGTGGTCTGGGCGCCAAGATGTGCCATTACAGCAATCAGGACTGTGTCCGTATTGGTATGGGTATGATTTCCAGAGGTGAGGTTGCTCTGATTGTGGCAGCAAAGGGAAATGCCCTTGGTCTTATGGCGCCGGAACTTTTGGGACCTGTTGTAATTGTTGTGGTTATTACTACGATTATTTCACCGATTTTGCTGAAACTGACTTTCAGAGAGAAGAAAGGGGCTGTACAGGAGCATGATTATGTGGAAACAGAATTAATCAAACAGGTACAGAGCTTTGAAGATGAAGAAAGACAGGAAAAATCCAGATTTATAAAAAATAAATAGGAAACAGGAAAAGAGCCGCTACAGAGAAAACTGTGTCGGCTCTTTCGGATAAAGGAGGAAATATGGCAGCAACCATTGTGATTGTGATTCTTTTGGCAGCCTACAGCTTTTGGGTGGTGCGGAAGAAAATAAAAGATATAAAAAACGGAAAATTCTGCGGCGGGAATTGTGAGGGCTGTCAGGGCTTCTGTGGAAAGAAAGGCGGAGAGAAATTATGAAGCTTTTGTTGGCAGCAGTAAATGCAAAATACATTCATTCCAATCTTGCTGTGTACAGCATGAAGGCATACTGCAGGGAGTATGCAGAGCAGATAGAACTGGCAGAATATACCATTAATCAGCAGGAGGACGAGATTTTAAAGGATTTGTACAGGAGAAAACCAGATGTTCTATGTTTTTCCTGTTATATCTGGAATATTTCTTTTGTAAAGGAATTGATTCGGGATATTAAGAAAATCCTGCCAGATACCGTGATTTGGGTGGGAGGTCCGGAGGTGTCCTATGATGCAGAGCAGGTTCTTGCAGAACTGCCGGAGATTTTCGGTGTCATGTGCGGAGAAGGAGAAGAAACTCTCCGGGAATTGATGCGATATTATGTAAATATAGAGAAACAGGAAAAAGCAGAGATTAAGGCTGTCCGGGGAATTGTTTTTCGAGAGAAAGGGGCGGCAGACCGGGAGTTTGATTCTGCAGAGGTGTGTGCAGAGCAGTCATCAGAGCAGGGCGTACAGGGGAAGTATGTCAGGACTGCAGCCAGAGAAATTATGGATATGGATACCCTGGTTTTTCCATATGAGGATATGGAGTTTTTTCAGCACCGGATTATCTATTATGAAAGCAGCAGGGGCTGTCCTTTCTCCTGCAGCTACTGTCTTTCTTCTATAGATAAGAAGCTGCGCTTTCGGAGTCTTTCTCTGGTAAAAAACGAGCTGCAGTTTTTCCTGGATAAAAAAGTGCCTCAGGTTAAATTTGTGGACAGAACCTTTAACTGCAAAAAGGAGCATGCTCTGGAAATCTGGAAATATATTAAGGAGCATGACAATGGGGTGACAAATTTTCACTTTGAAATTGCAGCAGATTTGCTCACCGAGAAGGAGCTGGAGCTGATACGCACCATGCGTCCGGGGTTGATTCAACTGGAAATCGGTGTACAGTCTACCAATGAAAAAACTATAAAGGAAATCCGCAGAAAGACCAGTTTTGAGAAAATTTCAGAAAAAGTGAAGCGGGTGCAGGAGGGAAACAATGTGCATCAGCACCTGGATTTGATTGCAGGGCTTCCCTTTGAGGGCTATGACAGCTTTAAATCTTCCTTTAATGATGTATACGGGCTGCGTCCCCAACAGCTTCAGCTTGGATTTTTAAAGGTGTTGAAGGGTTCTTATATGTATGAGAAAAAAGAAGATTACGGCTGCAGGTATAAACATCGGGAACCTTATGAGGTACTTGCCACCAACTGGCTGTCCTATGGAGAAATCTGCCGCTTAAAGGGCATTGAGGATATGGTAGAGGTTTATTACAACAGCGGACAGTTTTCCCGTACCATGGAAGCTCTGGAACAGGAGTTTGAAGACGCTTTTTCCATGTATGAGGCATTGGCGGATTTTTATGAGGAAAAGGGATACTTTGGCATTTCCCATGCCAGAATCCGTCGGTATGAGATTCTTCTGGAGTTTCTCCAGAAGCGGGGA
This sequence comes from Blautia argi, assembly GCF_003287895.1. Classification (NCBI taxonomy): domain Bacteria; kingdom Bacillati; phylum Bacillota; class Clostridia; order Lachnospirales; family Lachnospiraceae; genus Blautia; species Blautia argi. The sequence continues at coordinate 569,276 of NZ_CP030280.1, forward strand.
ATAGAAAACCAGGAGTATTTCAGGGAATGTATGGTTTTTGATTTGTATGCCAGAGAAAATCTGAAGACCAGACCAGGTTTTGCCGAAGAGCAGAAAGCATATAAAAAACAGATACAGAATTTTTACAGGCAGGAAGCGGAGAATCCACGATTGCTTAAAAATTATGCAGGATACCAGGCAAGGCAGCTGGAGAAAATGACCCATCTGGAGATTTTCACCTTTGATCTTTTAAAGACAGGAAGACAGAGGGAGAACTATCCTGTGCTTTTTGATTATAAGGAGCGCAGCCCCCTTACCTATGATGCCAGATGCAGCCAGGTGGAACTTGTGCAGGAGGAAAACCTATGACAAAGAGAACAAAGGAAATTCTGGATAAGCTGGATCAGGTGTATACCAGGGAATATAAGTGCTATCTGAATCATGACAATCCGGGGCAGCTTTTGATTGCCACTATGTTAAGCGCCCAGTGTACAGATGCCAGAGTGAATGTTGTGACAAAAGATTTGTTTGTTAAATATCCAAATATGCAGGCTTTTGCAGAGGCGGATTTAAAGGAACTGGAGCAGGACATAAAGCCTACAGGCTTTTATCATAACAAGGCAAAGAATATCATTGGCTGCGCCCGGCGTATCTGTCAGGTCTATGGCGGTGAGGTACCCAGAAGTCTGGAAGATTTAACAAGCCTTCCCGGTGTGGGGCGAAAGACTGCAAATGTGATTCGGGGAAATATTTTTCATGAGCCAAGCGTGGTAGTAGATACCCATGTAAAGCGGATTTCCAGGCGTCTGGGTCTGACAAAGGAGAACGATCCGGAAAAGGTAGAAATGGAGCTTATGAAGGTTTTGCCAAAAGACCATTGGATTTTATATAATATTCAGATTATCACCTTTGGGCGGCAGATATGCTTTGCCCGCTCTCCGAAATGTGAGGAGTGCTTCCTTACAGAATATTGTAAGGAATATAAGGAAAAACAGAAGAAAAGCAGGAAAAAAGCATGAGAGAATATGTGACGCTGGATTTGGAAACCACAGGGCTTGAGCCGGCAAAGGATCGGATTATTGAAATCGGCGCTGTGAAGGTAATGGACGGGACTGTGACAGAGGAGTATGCTACACTGGTAAATCCTCAGAGAAAGATACCGGAGAGAATTACAGAACTGACCGGCATTTCAGATGAAATGGTACAGGGAAAGCCCTGTATTGGGCAAGCCCTTACCGAGCTTCTGGATTTTTGTAAGGAGCTGCCCCTTCTGGGGCACAATCTGATGTTTGACTACCGATTTGTTAAGCACAATGCTGTAAATCTGGATATGAGCTTTGAAAAGGAAGGTATGGATACTTTAAAGCTGGCGCGGATTTTATTGCCGGATCTGCCGAGTAAAAGCCTGCAGAGCCTGCGTCTGTACTATGAGATTCCCCAGGACGACGCGCACAGGGCTTTGGAGGACGCACGGACAACCTACAGGCTGTATGAAAGGTTGCGCCAGGAATACGGGGAACAGCACAGAGAGCTTTTTAATCCCGCCCCGCTTTTGTATAAGGTAAAAAAACAGGGTCCCATTACCCCGGCACAAAAACGATACTTGCAGGATTTAGTAAAATATCATAGAATAGACCTGAATGTGGAGAGCGACAGTCTGACAAAGAATGAAGCCTCCAGACTGATTGATACGATTCTGGGAACTTATGGAAAAATAGAGAGGTAGAGAAAAATGAGAAAAAAAAATTCCGGAAAAAGACAGGTAGTTGCAGCAGTTTTGGCGGTGATAATGGTTCTTGCCATGATTCTTCCCATGATAGCGTATGTTTTATAGGAAAAGGCGGAGGAACAGGCCATGAAAATAGGAAAATTACCGGAGCCGATGCTGATTCGCTCCGTGTTAAAAGAGGTTGGACACAGAAGAGAGGAGATTCTGGCAGGACCGGCTGTAGGGCGTGACTGTGCAGTCATGGAGGCAAAGGAAGGTGAGGTTTATGTGTTTTCCTCTGACCCCATTACAGGTACCACAAAGGATATGGGCAGACACAGTGTTTATATTACGGCCAATGATTTGGCGGCAGCAGGTGCTGAGCCTGTAGGAATTATGTTGACGATTCTCCTGCCTCCTGAAACCCGGGAGCAGGAGTTAAAGGAAATTATGCGTGGAGTGGAGGCTACCTGCAGAGAGCTGGATATAGAGGTTATGGGTGGTCATACAGAGGTAACTGACGTGGTGCGTCAGCCTTTGATTTCTCTTACCGGTGTGGGAAAGATGAAAAAGGAAGACATGATGCAGCCGGGAGGAATCAAACCGGGAGAGGATCTTGTAGTTACCAAATGGATAGGTTTAGAAGGCACGTCCATTGCGGCAAAGGAAAAAGAAGAGGAACTTTTACAACGGTTTGCTCCAATGTTTGTAAATACAGCCAAAGAGTTTGACCGGTATCTTTCTGTGATTCCTGAGGCAAAAATTGCTTCCGAATGGGGAGTTTCCGCTATGCATGATATTACAGAGGGCGGTGTATTTGGAGCTCTCTGGGAAATGGCGGCAGGTTCAAAAGTAGGGTTGGATATTGACTTAAAGAAAATTCCTATTCGTCAGGAAACTGTGGAGGTCTGTGAAGCATTGGGATTAAATCCGTATATTCTCATGTCCAGCGGTTCTATGATGATTGCTGTCCCGGACGGATACGGACTGGTACGAAAGCTGAATCAGGCGGGAATCCATGCCGCAGTGGTGGGAAAGGCCACAGCAGGAAATGACCGGATTTTAAGAAACGGGGAGGAAACCAGGTATCTGGATAAACCCCAGAGTGATGAATTATATAAAATCTATCAGAAGGATTGAGGAGAAAAACTATGGCAAAGCTGAACATTGTGTTATTTGAGCCGGAAATCCCTGCAAATACGGGGAATATCGGGAGAACCTGTGTAGCAACAGGCACCCGTCTGCACTTTGATTGAACCTTTGGGCTTCAAGCTGAATGAAAAGGCCATTAAGCGGGCAGGCATGGATTACTGGAAGGATCTGGACGTGACAACGTATGTAAATTATCAGGATTTTCTGGATAGAAATCCAGGGGCAAAGATTTACATGGCAACCACAAAAGCGCCTAAGACTTATGTGGACGTTCAGTATGAAGAGGACTGCTACATTATGTTTGGGAAGGAAAGCGCAGGGATTCCGGAGGAGATTCTGCTGGAAAATCAGGATACTGCTATTCGTATTCCCATGATAGGAGATATCCGTTCCTTAAATCTCAGTAATTCCGTTGCCATTGTGCTTTATGAGGCTTTGCGTCAGAACCATTTTGATCACATGCGCCTGGAAGGACATTTGACAAAATATGAGTGGAAATAGATGTGATTTGGCAGCTTCGGACAGAAAGAAAAGCACAGAAGAGCAGATTTAACGCTCTTCTGTGCTTTTTTGCAGTGTAAAAATAAATTCTGTTCCCACGCCTTCGGTGCTGATAACATTGATGTTTTGCTTATGGGAATTGATGATTTCCTTTACAATGGCAAGACCAAGTCCGGTACCCTTGCGGTCCTTGCCTCTGGAGCTGTCAATTTTGTAGAAGCGGTCCCAGATTTTTCCAAGGCTGGCCTTTGGGATGCCGCAGCCCTTGTCTTTTATGGAAATGAAAACCGTATCATGCTTTAAGGTGGATTCTATTTTGATGGCAGAATCCTCCGGGCTGAATTTAATGGCATTGTCCAGGAGATTGTAAAGCACCTGCTGAATCTGCCCCATATCTGCCCGCACAAACAGGGTTTGCCCTGTGGAGCAGCAGTTCCAGGGAAATCCGTTTTTTCCGGCAGGTTCCCTCAAAGGATTCAGCGGTACTTTTAATAATGCTGTTAATATCAAAATCTGTGTATTCCAACTGCCGTCCCTTTTCATCCAGATTGTTCAGTGTCAGAAGACTCTGGGTTAGCTTATAGAGCCGGTCTGTTTCATGAACCACGATTTTCAGGTATTTCTCCTGCAGTTCCGGGGGAATGGTGCCATCTAAAATCGCCTCTGTATAGCCCTTAATAGAAGTCAGGGGCGAGCGGAAGTCATGGGATACGTTGGCAATAAAACTTCGCTGATAGTTTCCGGTCATATCCAGTTCGTCTGACATATAGTTCAGCGTAGCTGCCAGATAGCCCATTTCGTCCTCCTTTTCCAGAGGAATGTTGTACTTTAGATTCCCGGAGGCAAAGGCGTCAGCACCCTGTATGATTTTCCTTAAAGGGTGATAAATCATCAGAGAAAAGACGGGAATAATTGCCAGCATAATTAAAAGGAACAAAAGAAACAGCACATAAATCAGATTCATCAGGGAATCATGCTCCTGCTGAAGAATACTCATGGGCAGATGTATGGCAACATAGCCGTGTACAGACATATTTTTTGTGACGGGAACCATGACGCTGAGCTGAGGCTGCTTAAACTGTCCGAAAAAATTTCCGGTCTGATAATAAGAACCGCTGGTAGTACCGGGATTAAAGTCTTCAATCACCGGGAAATTTTCTGTTTTCAACTCAGAGTCTGTGTTTAAGAGAAGATTTCCCTTTGGGCTGATAAGCCAGATATTGCAGCGGCGGTAGGAGGACAGGGTACACAGATTGTCGTACAAAGGCGTGATGTCTTCCTGCTTTCCATAGTATTCCAGCACCTCCTGGCTTCTGGCAATGGCGGTGGCTTCCTGATACAAATCCTGACCGTACAGGGATTCCAGATATTTCTGTACCTGGCGGTTTCCGGCAAGATAAATGGTGCAGAATCCCAGAAGTACCAGAACCAGAATAGCAAGCACATATTTTACATAAAGGTATTTTTTCATTTGTTTTTGACCTCGAATTTATATCCGATACCCCAGACTGTGGCAATGGACCAGTCCGGGTGGTCTTTGATTTTCTCCCGGAGGCGCTTGATGTGTACGTCCACGGTACGGGTATCCCCGATGTATTCGTATCCCCAGATGTGGTCTAAAAGCTGTTCTCTTGTAAAAACCTGATTTGGGGAGGAAGCCAGAAAGTATAAAAGCTCCAGCTCCTTGGGCGGCATGTCCAACTGGCTTCCGCAGTAAATGACGGAGTAGTTGGTCAGATTGATTGCCAGATCCGGGTATTCCACATATTTGCCGGAGGGCTGTGTGGCAGGCGCCACGTTTGGCTGATAGCGCCGCAGCACAGCCTTTACTCTTGCAACCAGTTCTTTTGAATCAAAGGGTTTAATTATATAATCGTCAGCGCCCAGTTCCAGTCCCAGTACCTTGTCAAAGATTTCTCCCTTGGCAGAAAGCATGATAATGGGAACATTGGATTTCTGGCGGATTTCCCGGCATACCTGATACCCGTCGATACCGGGTAGCATCAGATCCAAGAGAATCAGATTGGGCGCAAAGGAGGAAAAGGCGGATAAGGCCTCTTCCCCGTCGTTTACGATTTTGGTATCAAAGCATTCTTTTGTAAGATACAGAGAAATAAGTTCGGCAATGTTGTTGTCATCATCTACAATCAGAATTTTCTGTTTTACTGCCATATTTTGCAGCTCCCCTCTATTTTTTGAATTCTACAATAGTAACACCTGCATCGCCTTCACCAAATTCCGCAAGGTGAAAATCTTGTACATATTTCAGGCGTTTCAGGTAATTGTGCACTCCTTTTCGCAAAGCCCCGGTGCCTTTTCCGTGGACCACCCGGACGCTGCTTAAATGGGCGAGATAAGCGTCATCTAAATACTTGTCCAGCTCAGCAATGGCTTCGTCCACAGTTTTTCCCAGCAGGTTGATTTCCGTGCGGACAGAAGCGGATTTGTTCATTTTGATTTTGCCTGCGCCTGTGCGCTGCAGAGTCGGACCGGTAATGACAGGTTCGTCAATGAGCTGTAAATCTGACAGGGCTACTTTGGAACGAAGGATTCCCATCTGTACAAAGACCATGCCCTTTGCATCCGGTCTGGAGCTTATGGTTCCCTTTACGTTTAAGCTTAAGACCTTTACTGCGTCCCCAAGGGAAACGTCTTTTGCCGTAAGGGTGGATTTTTTCCTTTCCGGGGTCTTTAACGCCATTTTCTTTGCAGTTTTGTCCATTTTCTTTCTAAGCTCTGAGCGCTTTTGCTCCAGTTCTTTTGCAGACATGGACTCCTTACCTGCTTTATTGAAAATCTTCATGGTCTGGTCTGCATATTCTTTTGCCTCCCGCAAAATCCGGTGGGCTTCCTCATTGGCGTCCTGTAAAATCCGCTCTTTTCGCTGCTCCAGCTTATCCTGCTTGGTTTCAAGCTGTTCCTTTAAGGTCTGGATTTCCTCTTTATAACGGGCGATTTCTGCCTGTTCGTTTTCAATGGTGCGGCGGCTTTCTTCCAAAGAGGTCAGTACGTCTTCAAAAGATTCGTCCTCCTGGCTGATTTGTTCTTTGGCTTTTTCGATAATAAAGTCCGGCAGTCCAAGTTTTCCGGAAATGGCAAAGGCATTGCTCTTTCCCGGTACGCCAATAAGCAGGCGGTAGGTAGGACGCAGGGTTTCTACATCAAATTCGCAGGAAGCGTTTTCCACACCCGGAGTAGAAAGAGCATAGACCTTTAATTCACTGTAATGGGTGGTCGCCATGGTGCGGACGCCCTGTGCATGAAGGTGGGAGAGAATGGCAATGGCAAGAGCAGCTCCCTCCGTAGGGTCTGTTCCTGCGCCCAATTCATCGAAAAGGACCAGGGAATCCCGGTCAGCCTTTTTCAGAAAACGTACCACATTGGTCATGTGGGAGGAAAAGGTACTGAGGGACTGTTCAATGCTCTGTTCATCTCCGATATCTGCATAAACCTCTTTAAATACACTGAGGCGGGAATGGTCAAACGCTGGAATATGAAGCCCGGACTGCCCCATCAGGGTTAAAAGTCCCACGGTTTTTAAGGACACGGTTTTACCGCCTGTATTGGGACCTGTTACCACCAGAAGGTCAAAGCTTTCCCCAAGGCGAATGTCAATAGGCACTACCTTATGCTTGTCAATCAGGGGGTGCCGTCCCTTTTTAATGTCAATGATTCCCTCTGTGTTAAATAAAGGTTCTGTGGCATTCTGGGATTTTGCCAGAAGGGCTCTTGCAAAAATGAAATCCAGTTGTGTCAGAATCTTTAAGTTGTCCTGAAGCACTTCCAGACTTTCAGCAGCCGTTTCACTTAAAACAGAGAGGATTTTTTCGATTTCTGTCTGTTCTTTGATTTCCAACTCACGCAGCTCGTTATTCAGCTTTACAATGGCCATGGGTTCTACAAAAACCGTGGAACCTGTGGAAGACTGGTCATGAATCATGCCGGGAACCTGTCCCTTGTGTTCAGCTTTTACGGGAATGCAGTATCTGCCGTTTCGCATGGTGACAACTGCGTCCTGGAGATAGGTTCTGGCACCTCCGCTTACATAGGAGGAAAGCTGGGTATGGATTTTTTCATTGGTATTTTTCATGGACCTGCGAATCTGTTTTAATCCGGGGCTTGCGTCATCTGCGATTTCTTCTTCTGAGAGAATACAGCGGCGGATTTCCAGGGACAGAGGAGTTAAGGGCTGCAGAAGCTCAAAAAGACTGTCCAGGGAATCTTCTGTATTGTTTTCGGTTTCTCTTCGGGAATAGGCCTTGGCCCGGTTGGCATTTTCCAGAAGACTGCAGATTTCCAGAAGCTCGCCTGTGCCAAGGGTGCTGCCGATTTCCAGTCTTTTTAAGGAGGCACGGATATTTCGGACACCGGCAAAGGAAAGAGAGCCTTTCTGATAGATTCGTGATAATGCGTCCGCGGTTTCCTGCTGCATTGCCTGAATTTCCGTCAGGTCATCAAGGGGCGTCAGTCTGTGACAAAGCTCCTTTCCGGGCGCAGAAGAGGCAAAGCTCTCCAAAAGCTCAATGATTTTGTTATATTCTAAAGTTTTTAATGCTTTCTGATTCATAATATTCACCTTATCCAGTTTTTTGAAATTTATATTCCTATTCTAACATGAAAACAGGAAGAAAGGGAAGGTTCTGCAAAGGGAATTTTACGCAGGAGGTGAGAAAATTTTGTGTAATCTTCATAAAAAGTTCATAAACCTTCGGTATAATGGTAAAAAATACAGCCTTATGCGGAGTAGGTAACATGGACGAAAAAAAGAACGAGGAAAAGACAAACCAGGAAAACATAAATCAGGAGAATCAGGAAGAAAACTCCTATGAATTTTTAAAAGAAACCATTAAAGCAAAGCCTGTGGATACAAAGAAACTGGCACAATATGTGGGAAAGCTGCTTCTTTCCGGGGCTGTGCTGGGACTTACGGCAGCGGTCGTATTTGCCTTGGCAGCGCCGCCTATGACAAGCAAAATGATAGAGAAGAGAAATGAGGAAATGGTGCGTTTTCCTCAGGAAAAGGACGGAGAAGAGAAAGGGCAGACAAAAGAGGCAGATTCCGGGGGCGCAGAAGGAGAATCTACGAACAAAGAAGAGCAGGAAAAAGAGGCTGCTGCCACGACAACTGTGGTACAGGAAATGACGCCGGAAGACTATAAAAAGCTATATGCAGATATTTTTGATACAGCGGCTCAAGCCGAAAAAGCTATGGTTACAGTGATTGGGAACAAAAATGATGAAAATTGGTTTCTCACACCCTATGAAGAACGGCTTTCCGGTGTTCTTGTGGCAGAGAGCGGTCAGAATTATTATGTACTGACAGAGTACAGAATTGTAGAAGACGTAGACCGGATTCAGGTAGTCTTCTGCGACGGCACGGTGACAGATGCTATTTTTCAGAAATCAGATAAGAATACAGGCTGTGCTGTGCTGAAAATTTCCAAATCCAGTCTGGACATTCAGACAAAGGAAAAAATTGCCGTTGCACCCCTTGGAGAGTCCTATAACGTGCAGCCTGGCGAACCGGTTCTTGCAATCGGAAGTCCTATGGGGTATAGTGATTCTGTTGGCTATGGAATCGTGACCTCTATCTCGGATAAGGTATCCAGGGTAGACGTACAGTACGGGCTTCTCACCACAGATATCACAGGCAGCAGCAAGGGAAGCGGCGTGATTTTGGATCTGGAAGGGGAAATTGTGGGAATCATAGCCCAGAATTTTGCCGAAGAAGAGAATAAGAGCCTCATTACAGGGCTGCAGATTTCTCAGATAAAGGATTTGATTCAGACACTTTCTGATGAAACAAAGGAAATGGTCTATCTGGGCATTACAGGAGCGGATATTACTGCGGAAATTTCAGAGAAAAAGGGAATTCCCGTGGGTGTTTTTGTAGAGCAGGTAGAAGTGGATTCTCCGGCCATGCAGGTGGGCATTCAAAACGGAGATGTCATTACAGAATTAAACGGTGAAACAGTAGAAACTGTTAAAGGCTATGGACAGCAGTTAAAGTCCTGCAGACCGGGAGAAACCGTCAAAGTAAAGGCCATGCGCCAGGGAGTTGAGGGATATGTGGAGGTATCTTTTGACGTTACATTGAAAACAAGGTAGAGAGAGGATATGAAAATGAAATTTATTAATGAACTTCACGAAGGAGAAAAGCTTTCCGGGATTTATTTATGCAAGCACAAGCAGGCAGCAGTGACAAAAAACGGAAAGCCTTATGAGAATGTAATTTTACAGGATAAAACAGGAACCATTGACGCAAAAATCTGGGATCCCAATTCCCTGGGCATTGATGAGTTTGACAGCCTGGACTATATTGATGTGGTGGGAGATGTAAATTCTTTTCAGGGAAGTCTGCAGGTCAGCATTAAAAGAGTCCGCAAGGCCTCTGAGGGAGAGTATGAGCCGGGCAATTATCTTCCTGTGAGCAGTCAGAATCCTGAGGTGATGTACAAGAGTCTGTTAAGCTATGTGGCAGGTATAAAAAATCCTTATCTGCACAGGCTTCTGGTGTCTTTCTTTGAGGAGGACGAGGATTTTGCAAAGCGCTTTCAGGGAAATTCAGCAGCAAAGAGTGTACATCATGGTTTTATCGGCGGTCTTTTGGAGCATACCTTAAGCGTGGTGAACCTGTGTGATTATTACTGTAAAACATACCCTATTTTAAACAGGGATTTACTTCTTACGGCAGCTATGCTGCACGATATCGGAAAAACTGAGGAATTAAGCCCATTCCCCATGAATGATTATACAGACGACGGACAGCTTTTGGGACACATTATGATAGGAGCGGAGCGAATCCATGACAAAGCCCGGGAGATTCCTGGCTTTCCGAAAAAGCTGGAAAGTGAGTTAAAGCACTGCATTTTGGCACATCACGGAGAGCTGGAGTATGGTTCTCCGAAAAAACCGGCGCTGCCGGAGGCTCTGGCGCTGAATCTGGCAGACAATACAGACGCCAAAATGGAAACTCTCACAGAAATGTTTGCATCAGCGGGACAGCAGAAGGAATGGATTGGCTACAATCGTCTGTTTGAATCCAATTTCAGAAAAGCAAGTTGTGAGCAGGAAGGAAGCGTTCATGGAATTTAAGAAAAATGATATGGTTACTCTTTACATAGAAGATATGGGGCATGACGGAGAGGGCATTGGCAAGGCAGAGGGCTATACGCTCTTTGTGAAGGACACGGTAATCGGGGATAAGGTAGAGGCAAAAATCATGAAAACCAAGAAGAACTATGGATATGCCCGCCTGATGAAGGTTCTGGAACCGTCTAAAGACCGGGTAGAACCCCGCTGTCCTGATGCCAGAGCCTGTGGAGGCTGTCAGCTTCAGTTCCTGTCCTATGAAAAGCAGTTGGAATTTAAGAAAAATAAGGTAAAGGGCAATCTGGAAAGAATCGGGGGTTTTGAAAATATCTGCATTGAGCAAGTCATTGGCATGGAAACTCCATGGCGTTACAGAAACAAGGCACAGTTTCCTGTAGGGAAAAATAAAGACGGGGAAATTATTACCGGCTTTTATGCAGGCAGAACCCATTCCATTATTCCAAACACAGATTGCCTTCTGGGAGCAGAGGTCAATCAGAAGATTCTGGAAGCAGTTCTTACCTATATGAAGGAAAATCAGGTAGAGCCTTATGAGGAAACTTCCGGCACGGGACTGGTACGCCATATCCTGATTCGCTGCGGCTTTAAGACAGGAGAACTTATGGTGTGTCTGGTGATAAACGGAGATGCGCTGCCAAAGGCAGACAGACTGGTGGACAGACTGAAAGATATTCCCGGAATGACCAGTGTTACCTTTAATATTAATAAGAAGAAAAATAATGTAATTTTGGGCGACAAAGTGGTAGGACTTTGGGGACAGAATTATATTTCGGATTTTATCGGGGAAGTAGAGTATCGGATTTCTCCTCTGTCCTTTTACCAGGTGAATCCTGTGCAGACAGAAAAACTATACGGCAAGGCTCTGGAGTATGCAGGTCTTACCGGGCAGGAAACCGTGTGGGATCTCTACTGCGGAATCGGAACTATTTCTCTTTTTCTGGCACAGAAGGCAAAGCAGGTCTATGGTGTGGAGATTGTGCCTGCTGCCATTGAAGATGCAAAGCAGAACGCTGAGAGAAACGGAATCAAAAATGCGGAATTTTATGTGGGAAAAGCAGAGGACGTGCTGCCTCGCAAATATGAGGAAGAGGGCGTCAGCGCAGATGTAATTGTGGTAGACCCGCCGAGAAAGGGCTGCGACGAGGCGCTGCTTTCCACCATGCTGAAAATGAAACCGAAGAGGATTGTGTATGTGAGCTGTGATTCCGCTACACTGGCAAGGGATTTGAAGAGGCTGTGCGCAGAGGAGTATGGGATTGAGAAAGTGGCGGTGTGCGATATGTTTCCGCAGGGGGTACATGTCGAGACGGTTGTTCTTTTGTGCCGGCACAGATCAAGATTAACACGGATATGATGGAAACATTTATTTTACAAGTGGGCAATGTATTACATATCCCTTCAATGCGATGTAATCAACGTGGTTTTACTTATTTGTAAATGATGAGTTTATTGTAAGCGAACTGGATAAATCGCACTCTTTCAGAGGGATTGCCCCTTTTGTGGATTTGCAAAGTGATGGATATAATGATTTGTATCAAAAGATGAATCATCAAGAACTTAGTTTTTTTCGTGTTCGAACAAGGGAGAAAAGTGATACTACAGATATTTCTCAAATTCAACATATCCTTCATCTGCCTTATGAAAAGAAGTCCTTTGCATCAAATATGAGATTTAGTTGTCTTGGTATGCCTTGCCTATATTTAGGAACAACTTCTTATGTGTGTAGCCGGGAGTGTGAGTGGAATCCTGAAAAAGAAGATTTGTTTGCTGCTGCTTTCATTCCTAATGAACAAGGAGATAGATTGCAGTTATCAATGCTGAAGCTATTTCCACTGGTAATAGCGACATCATATAGGGTTTTGGAAACGGGCAGAACGTTAAAATATGAATGTCTTATATCTCAGGCATTGATGAAGGTTATTAGTACAATGAATATTGATGGTATTGCTTATTTATCTATGAAAGGAAAGGATGAATTTCAGTATCCTCAAGGTGTAAATTGGCTTTACCAGCTTTTGATATATCAGAAAGCAACGCTTATAGCAAATATTGTAAAATGTTTGATGTTACACCACCTGTATTATTTGATTCTCAGATTACAAATGGTCAAGATTCTTTTATGGCTAAGGTTGATGTAGATGGTCAACATAAATATTATGGTGATACGATATATGCAGATTTTGACGATTTTTTGGTTTCGTGCAATAAGAATCTACCATATGACAGGGCGGCAGCAGCTATTCAAAAAAATAACTTCAAAAAATAGTAGTATTTTTGTCAAGATTGGATTATACTGTAAGTAGCGTCACAAATTGTATAAAATTAAGAACATAAAATTTCGAAAACAGGAAAACAAAAATGGGAGGTTGCTTACTTATGGAATCATTGAAGTTGAGAGAAAACTTTTACTGGACAGGCATTGTAGATGACAAGCTGCGTGTTTTTGATATTATCATGTACACAGAGTTTGGTACAACCTACAATTCCTATGTATTAAAGGCAGGGGACAAGACCATTCTCTTTGAAACTGCCAAGGCAAAATTTTTCGACGAATATCTGGAAAAGTTAAAAGAGATTACCGATATCTCTACCATTGATTATCTGGTAGTAAACCACACAGAGCCAGACCATGCCGGAAGTGTAGAGAAACTGCTGGAATTAAATCCGGGTCTGAAAATTGTAGCAACAGGCTGTGCAATCAGCTTTTTAAAGGAAATTGTAAATGGGGAATTTACAGCAATTCCTGTGAAAGACAACCAGGAAATGAAAATTGGGGATAAGACTCTGAAATTCCTGGTGGTTCCCAACCTTCACTGGCCGGACACTATGTATACTTATATAGAAGAAGAGCAGATTTTAGTGACCTGCGACTCTTTTGGTTCTCACTATGGCTTCCACGACATTCTGGTGAGCAAGGTGACAGACAAAGAAGGTTATATGCGTGCAACCAAATATTATTTTGACAATATTATCGGGCCTTTTAAGCCATATATGAAAAAAGCTCTGGACAGAGTGCGTGAGCTGGATATTTCCATGATTTGTACCGGACACGGACCGGTACTGGACGCAAATATTGACTTTATGCTGGATACTTACGAAGACTGGTGTACGGTCGTCAATCCAAACTCAAAGAAAACCGTAGTGATTCCTTATGTAAGCGCTTATGGATATACCAAACAACTGGCAGAAACCATTGCAAAGGGAATTGAGGCCAGCGGAGATATCGAGGTGCGCTGCTATGATATGGTAGAGGCGGACCAGCAGAAGGTGTTAGAGGAGCTGGGTTTTGCAGATGGAATCCTTTTTGGTTCTCCTACGATTGTAGGCGAAGCGTTAAAACCTATCTGGGATTTAACAACCTCTATTTTTGCAGGAACTCACGGCGGCAAGCTGGCAAGCGCCTTCGGAAGTTATGGTTGGAGCGGAGAAGCTGTTCCGCATCTGATTGAGCGATTGAAACAGCTTCGTATGAAAGTGGTTGATGAGGGATTCCGGGTAAAATTTAAACCAGGTGAGGAAAATCTCATTGACGCTTATGAATACGGCTACAATTTTGGCTGTACGCTTCAGAATAAAGAAAATACGAAAAAAGCAAAGGGCAACAGAACTCTGGTGAAATGTCTGGTATGCGGAGAAATCTTTGATTCTTCTCTGGAAATCTGTCCGGTATGCGGCGTGGGCAAGGAAAATTTTGTGCCGGTAGAGGTGGAAGAAAATGATTACCGCAAAGATACACAGAATTTTTATGTGATTTTAGGCGGCGGTGCGGCAGGATATTCCGCAGCAGCAGCTATTCGGGAAAGAGATAAAACCGGTTCTGTGGTTCTGGTTTCCAATGAGCCTTATTTGCCTTATAACCGTCCTATGCTGACAAAATCCCTTATGGCAGATTTGACAGAAGAGCAGATTGCCATTCAGGGAAAAGATTGGTACGAGGAACAGAAAATTCATCTGGTTCTGGGAAAAGAAGTTACGGAAATTGATACAAAAGAAAAAGAAATTGTACTGGAGGATGGTACAAAGTTGGCATATACAAAGCTGGTTTATGCCCTTGGCTCTGAATGCTTTATCCCACCGATTCCCGGACATGAGCAGGAAGGTGTTGTGGCTGTACGCCGTCTGGAAGACACCAGAAAAATCGAGAGCATGCTTCCGGAAGTGAAAAACGTTGTGGTAATCGGCGGCGGTGTCCTGGGGCTGGAAGCAGCATGGGAGATGAAAAAGGCAGGCTGCCAGGTAACGGTACTGGAACTTGCTCCGCAGCTTATGGGACGTCAGTTAGATGAAACAGCAGGAGAAATGTTAAAGCTTATCAGCGAGAGCAGAGGTATTTCCATTCATACAGGCGTGCAGATTACAGAACTGGAAGGAAACGGAAAGGTGACAGGTGTGAAGCTGGGAGATGGAACCGTACTTCCGGCAGAGTTGGTGCTCGTATCCTGTGGTGTGAGAGCCAATGTACAGCTTGCAAAGGCAGCTGGTATAGAAACAGACAGAGCAGTTGTGGTAGACAAAAATATGCAGACCAATATTCCTGACATTTATGCCTGCGGAGATTGTGCCCAGTTTGAAGGCATCAATTATGCAATCTGGCCTCAGGCAGTAGAACAAGGTAAGACAGCAGGCGCGTGTGCAGCAGGAGATGAAGCAGTCTATAACACAGTTCCTGCAGCGCTGAGTTTCCATGGTATGAAGACCGCGCTGTTTGCAGCAGGAGATAATGGTAAAAATCCAAACCTGATTTACAAGACGGCAGAGTTTAAGGATTTGAGCAAAAAGCACTACCAGAAATATTATTTCCTTAATAACCGTCTTTGCGGTGTGATTCTCATTGGAGATATCAGCCGTATGGCAGAGATGACCCAGGCATTGGAGAAACATGCCCTTTACAGTGAAGTGATAAAATAGTGAAAAAGTAAAATAGAGAAATAGGCAGACAGGGAAGAAAGATAAATTTTAGATAAAATACTTTGTTTGCCTATTTTCTTTTTTAGGAAAGTGTACTATAATTAGCTAAACAAATAAAGTAACAGAGCAGTAATGTTTTAAGGGCGTTTGATAGCCAGAGGTGAATGCATGAAAAAAGAAAATATGGTGCAGACAAATCAGGGAGATACAGGTTCGGAGAACTGGATTGCAGTGGATAATATCCGAATCAGTCAGAAGTACAATAAGATTTATGTGGATAATCTGGAGGTCTTTTTCCCGGATTTGGAATATCGGCTTCTGCTTCTGATGATACAGCATTGCAATGAAACCCTTTCTGTGAAATACCTTTTTGAAAATATCTGGGGAAGCCCCTTTGTATACAGCTCCATTGCAGAAGTGAGGGAATGTATGTGCAGGCTCAGTTACAAAGTGGACAGAAATAATACGGGAAGTCCGCATATAAAAACAGTCAAAGAGCAGGGATATCGGTTTGTGTGAGCCGATGTCCTGTTTTTTGTTTTCCGGAACTCCCTGATGGAACCTGCCTCAGGCGGAGAATCTCACTGGAGAGATACTCTATTCGGATAGACAAATACAGACAGGCAGGTTATACTATAAAGGTGACTGAAAGAAACGAAAAAGAAGTTAAAGAGAGGTTGGAGTCATGGGAGAACGTCTTACCAGAAGCGATGTGGAGAAAATTGAAAAGGAAATCGAGTACAGAAAGCTTACGGTGCGAAAAGAAGCCATAGAGGCAGTGAAAGAGGCAAGAGCCCAGGGTGATTTAAGTGAGAACTTTGAATATTATGCAGCGAAGAAGGACAAAAATAAGAACGAAAGCAGAATTCGTTATCTGGAGCGAATGCTGAAGCAGGCAACCATTGTATCAGAAGATTCTAAAGCAGATGAAGCCGGCATGAATAATGTGGTGGAAGTGTACTTTGAGGAGGAGGACGAAACAGAAACCTATAAGCTGGTGACATCTATCAGGGGCAATTCCCTGGAAAACAAAATCAGCATCGAGTCCCCTCTGGGCAAGGCAATTCTGGGGCATAAGGAGGGCGACAGAGTCTGGGTAAAAATCAGTGATTCTGCTGGATATTATGTTGTGATTCGTCATATCCGCAAAACCACTGATGATGCAGAAGATGCCATTAAGAGCTTCTGATATTTTACATGGATTTAACATAAACCCCTGAAAGATTTTACATAGACTGGGTATAATGGGGAAAACTAAAGAAATATACCGTACAAAAGGAGAAAATTATGGATTTTTTTAGCGTTTTGAGTATGATAGGAGGACTGGCTCTTTTCTTATATGGAATGCATGTCATGGGGGACGGTCTGGCAAAGGTTTCTGGAGGAAAGATGGAAAAGATTCTGGAAAGTCTGACTTCCAGTCCCTTAAAAGCAGTAGGATTAGGAGCACTGGTAACAGCAGTGATACAGTCGTCCTCAGCAACCACAGTTATGGTGGTGGGATTTGTAAACTCCGGAATTATGAAGCTCTCTCAGGCAGTTGGCATTATTATGGGGGCCAATATCGGAACAACGGTAACGTCCTGGATTTTGAGTCTTTCCGGTATTGAAAGCGACAGCTTTTTTGTGCAGTTGTTTAAGCCAACCTCTTTTTCCCCCATTTTGGCTATGATTGGCGTGGCATTCTTATTGTTTGCAAAAAGTGAACGAAAAAAAGACGTGGGAACGATTTTCCTGGGTTTTGCAGTGCTGATGTATGGTATGGACAGTATGAGCGCAGCGGTAAAACCTCTGGCAGATGTGCCGGAATTTACAGGAATCCTCACAGCCTTCAGCAATCCCCTTCTGGGTATGCTGGCAGGTGCGCTTCTGACTGCTGTGATTCAGAGTTCTTCTGCATCTGTAGGTATTTTGCAGGCTCTTTGTGTCACTGGTGCGGTAAGCTATGGCGCAGCTATTCCCATTATTCTGGGACAGAACATCGGAACCTGTGTCACTGCTTTGTTATCAGCCATTGGGGCAAAGAAAAATGCAAAGCGTGCAGCTATGGTACATCTGTACTTTAACATTATCGGAACAACGGTGTTCCTGATTGTCTTCTATGGACTGAATATGGTTGTTCACTTCGGATTTTTGGAACAGTCCGCCAACGCAGCAGGTATAGCAGTAGCGCACAGCGCTTTTAATATTTTTGCAACAGCCGTATTGCTGCCGTTTTCCAAAGGTCTGGAGAAGCTGGCATGCCTTACTATTCGCGACGAAAAAGAAGAAACGACACTGTCCGAGGGCGCACAGCTTCTGGATATCCGTTTTCTGGAAAAGCCGGCATTTGCCATGGAGCAGAGCCGCAACGTGGCAAAGCGTATGGCTGATGCATCCAAGGACGCACTGTTTACTGCCCTGTCTTTGTTTAAAGAATACAGCACAGAACAGGAAAAGACTGTGGTAGAGGAAGAGAACCGTGTGGACGATTATGAGGATGCACTGGGCAGTTATCTGGTAAAGCTGGGACAAAAGGACTTGAATCAGCAGGACAGCAGAGATTTGTCTATTATCCTTCATTGTATCGGGGACTTTGAACGAATTTCAGACCATGCGGTAAACATTATGGAATCAGCCAGAGAGCTTCATGAAAAGGGAATGACCTTCTCTGAGAAGGCTTTAGAGGAATTAAAGGTTATTATCCGGGCAGTGACAGATATTGTAGATACCTCTTATATTGTTTTTGAGGATAAGAATCAGGAACTGGCAAAAAAGGTAGAGCCACTGGAGGAAATTATTGATGAGTTAAATATGGAACTGAAAAGCCGTCATGTACGCAGACTGAGAAAAGGAACCTGTACCATTGAGCAGGGATTTGTACTGTCTGATGTATTGACCAGTCTGGAGAGGATTGCAGACCACTGTTCCAATATTGCAGTATGTGTATCCCAGGTATCTGAGGACAGCTTTGATACACACAGTTATCTGCATGACATGAAGAAAGAAGAAAACGAAGCGTTTCAGCGGAGAATGGAAGAAACAAGAAAACAGTATCTTCTTCCGTAAAAGGCTGAAAATGGGGGTTCGAGAAGGAGTAAAGAACAGGAATGATTTATTGTGTGGAAGACGAGCGCAATATCCGGGAGCTTCTGGTATATACGCTGGGAACCACTGGGTTTGAGGCAAAGGGACTCAGTGATGGAAAGGAACTGAAAAAAGCATTAAAAGAGGAAATTCCGGAATTGATTCTGCTGGATATTATGCTGCCCGGAGAGGACGGATACAGCATTCTGGAAAAATTAAAGCAGGATCCGGAAACCAGTGAGATTCCCATTATTATGGTAACTGCAAAAGAAGCGGAATACGACAAAGTAAGAGGTCTGGAGGGCGGCGCTGACGATTATATTACAAAGCCCTTTGGCATGATGGAATTTATCGCCAGAGTAAAGGCAGTGCTGCGAAGGACCAGAAAACACTCCCCGAAGCAGGAATATCGCTTTAAAGGTTTGAAGGTCAATGTGGACCGCCATCAGGTGTTTGACAATGAAAGAGAAGTGGAATTAACGTTAAAAGAGTTTGAACTTCTCAGATACCTTATGGAAAATAAAGGGATTGTAGTGAGCAGAGATCAGATTTTGGAGCGTATCTGGGGGTATGAATTTGCAGGAGAAACCAGAACTGTGGACGTACATATCAGAACCTTAAGGCAAAAGCTGGGGGAATCCGGCTTTCTCATAGAAACGGTCCGCGGTGTGGGATACCGTATAGGAGATAGGCAATGAAGCAGAGGATTATGAATAATGTGGGGCTTTTGGTGGCTTTGAGCATTTTTCTTACCTTTACGGCAGCCAGTGTGGTGATGTATGAAAAGTACAACAGCTATATGCAGCAGGACGTAAAAAATGAGGCAAAATATATCCGTTATGCCATAGAAAATATCGGAGAAGAATATCTGACAGAGGAAACCGGGAATCTGACTACCAGCCGGATTACCCTTACCAGACCGGACGGAACCGTGCTTTATGATTCAGAAAAGTACCCGGACAGCATGGAAAATCACAAAAGTCGTCCAGAGTTTGAGTCTGCCAGGGAAAAGGGCAGCGGGGCCGTGGTGCGGTTTTCGGAAACCCTGTCTGAGCAGACCTTTTACTATGCGGTAAAGCTGGACAGCGGAAATATTCTGCGGGTGGCAAAGACAACAGACAGTGTTTTTCACACCATGCTCTCCAGCTTCACGCTAATGGGAGTGCTGCTTCTTGCCATTCTGACAGTGGGTTTCTTCTTGATGGAAAGACAGACCAAAAAGCTGATAGAGCCTATTAATCAGCTGGATTTGGAGCATCCCCTGGAGCATGTGGAATATGAAGAACTGCGTCCCCTTTTAAAACGGGTGGACCAGCAGAATAAACAGATTGCCCAGCAGGTTCAGGAACTTCGGCAGGCAGAAACCGTGCGCCGGGAATTTTCCGCAAACGTGTCCCATGAGCTGAAGACGCCGTTGATGTCTATTTCCGGCTATGCAGAACTGATGAAAAACGAAATGGTGCGACCTCAGGACGTACCGGAATTTGCAGGCAGGATTTATGATGAGGCAAGCCGTCTGACCAGTCTGGTACAGGATATTATTGAAATCTCAAAGCTGGACGAAAAGAGTGGGGAAATGCCCTTTGAAACCGTGGATTTGTATGAGGTGGTGCAGGATATTTCTCAGAATTTGACCCTTCCTGCAAAGAAGAGAAAGGTCACGGTTCTTACAGAGGGAAAAAGCGCAGAGATATACGGAGTACGCCACATTTTGTATGAAATGTTGTATAACCTTGTGGATAACGCAATTAAATACAACCGGGAAGGTGGATATGTGCGGGTTCGTCTGGAAAAAGAAGGCGAGCATGTGATTTTCAGTGTGGAGGATAATGGAATTGGGATTCCCAGAGAAGAGCAGGAGAGAATCTTTGAACGCTTCTACCGTGTGGATAAAAGCCATTCCCGGAAGACAGGAGGCACAGGGCTTGGACTTGCCATTGTGAAGCATGGGGCAGTGCTACACCATGCAGAAATCCTTCTAAACAGTGAACCGGAAAAAGGAACAAAAATACAGATACGATTTTAATAAGAATTGAAAAAAAGCGCTGCCGCAGAGAAAAACTGCAGCAGCGCTTTTGTAGTTCAGAACTTTTCAATACCGTTTCCAGGTATCTCTTACAAAGAGCAGAAGCATGGGGAATAATTCCAGTCGTCCCGCCAGCATATCAAAGGTCAGCACCAGCTTGGCGCCGTTTGAGAAAATGCTGAAGTTCTGCGTAGGACCTACCAGTTCCAGACCGGGACCGATGTTGTTTAAGGTGGAAGCCACAGCTGTAAAATTGGTAATCATATCAAAGTTGTCAAATCCGATTAAAAATACAGAAAAAGCAAAGACAAGGACATAGGCAATCAGAAAGACGTTAGTTGCGCGGACAACTTCATGCTCCAGCGTATGACCGTCCATTTTCAGCTTTCGCACGCTTCTTGGGTGAAGCAGAGTGTGAAGCTCTTTTTTTATAGTTTTAATCAGAATTACAAAACGGGATACTTTAATACCGCCGCCGGTACTTCCGGCACAGGCACCCACAAACATGAGTAGTACCAGAATGGTTCTGGATACTTCAGGCCAGGTGTTAAAGTCTGTAGTGGCATATCCTGTAGTAGTGATAATAGAACCAACCTGGAAGGCAGCATGACGCAGTGCCTCTCCAAAGGAGCCATAGAGGTTTCGGATATTAAAGGTAATAAACACTGTGGTTGCCAGAATGATTCCGAGGTAGCAGCGTACCTCCTCCATGCGGAATGCCTGGGTAAACTTTTTGCACAGAATTAGAAAAAAGGCACTGAAATTAATACCAAAAAGAATCATAAAAACAGTGACAACCACCTGAATGTAAGGGGAATATCCCCCGAGGCTGTCGTTTTTGATTCCAAAACCACCGGTTCCTGCAGTACCGAAACTGGTGGTTAGTGTGTCAAACAAAGGCATGCCGCCCAAAAGCAGCAGTATTATTTCCAAAAAGGTCAGAAAAATATAAATCATGTACAGAACCTTTGCTGTAGACTGCACGGTAGGTTTCAGTTTACTGACAGATGGCCCCGGACTTTCTGCTTTCATCAGGTTCATGTGAGAACCGCTGCCGTGGGCATGCATAAAGGACAGCAGGAATACAAGCACACCCATACCGCCAATCCAGTGTGTAAAGCTTCGCCACATCAGCATACATTTGGGCAGAATCTCTACATCAGTGAGAATGCTGGCTCCGGTGGTGGTAAAGCCGGATACGGTTTCAAAAAGTGCGTCAATGGGATTGGTGATAACACCACCCACAAGAAAGGGGATGCTGCCCATAATACTCAGGACAATCCAGCTTAAAGCCACAGATACAAATCCCTCTTTCACATAAAAGACAGAGTTTTTTGGGGCTTTTCTGGTAAGTAAGGAACCAAGCAGCACACATACAAGGGCTGTAAAGAAGAAGGACCAGCCGCTTTCCTCTTTATAAATAACAGCCGTAACACAGGGAAGCATCATAAAAGCTGCTTCAAAGTGCAGAACCCTGCCAATAATAGATTTTACGATTGCGTAATTCATTTCCTATAGCCCTCTACTTTTTCAAAATGTCTTTCAAATCATTTAAGCCTTCCGTGGTTGTTACCACGATTACGGTATCTCCTACCTGGATTCTGTCCTGTCCGTTAGGAATCAGAATGCTACCGTTTCGGTTAATGCAGGCAATTAAGAGGTTATCTCGCAGATTTAGCTGGCTTAGAGGCACATCAGTAATGCAGGAGTTTTCCTTTACTGCAAATTCCAGAGCCTCTGCATGCCCGTCCAGAATATGGTACAGGGTTTCCACATTGCTGCTGAGGGAATTTTCCATGGCGCGGACATAGCGGAGAATATAGTCTGCCGTAATATTTTTCGGGTAAATCACGCTTCCCAAATCCAGTTCTTCCACAATATCGTCAAATGCGATTCGAGTTACCTTGGTAATCAGCTTTGCGCTTGAGTTTTTCTTGGCAAACAGGGAGAGCAGGATATTTTCCTCGTCCATGTTCGTGAGGGTTACAAAAGCCTCTGTCTGGGTAAGCCCTTCTTCCATAAGAAGCTTTTTGTCTGTGCCATCTCCGCAGATAATGGTGGTTTCCGGCAGAAGCTGGCTTAATTCTTCGCAGCGTGACCGTTTTGCTTCCACAATCCTTACGTCGATTTTCAGTTCTGACAAAAGAGTGGCAAGATAATAACCAAGAGTGCCGCCTCCTACAATCAGAGCATTTTTGACCTGATGGGTATGGACACCGATTTTTTTAAAAAATGCAGCGGAATTTTTAGGTGAAGCCACAATGGAAATGCGATCCCCGTTTTGCAGTACAAAGTTACCGGAAGGAATGAATACCTCGTTATTTCTTTCTACACCACAGACCAGAATGCTGCATCTTGTTTTGTTTACCATTTCCATAATGGACAGTCCGCTCAGATGAAATTCGGGAAGCAGTTTAAATTTTAAAAGCTCCACTCTTCCTTTTGCAAAGGTATCCAGTTTAATGGCAGAAGGAAAGCGCAAAAGACGGGAAATTTCCATGGCAGCGGAATATTCCGGGTTGATAATCATAGAAATTCCCAGACTTTTCCGGATAAAGTTCCTTTCTTTATTGTAAATCGGATTACGGACGCGGGCAATGGTCTGGCATTTGCTTACTTTTTTGGCAATGACGCAGCAAAGCAGATTTAATTCATCAGAGCCGGTGACGGCAATCAGCATATCCGCTTCTTCAATACCGGCCTCTGAAAGGACGTTGACACTGGAGCCATTTCCCGTGATGCCCATAACGTCAATCATTTCGGAAAGCTGCTGGATTTTTATCGGATTTGTGTCAATTACCACCAGTTCATGCTGTTCATAGCTGAGCTGTGCTGCAAGGGTACTTCCGATTTTACCGCAGCCCACAATTATAATCTTCATAAGAACCTCCATAATATTAAGATTATATAAAAAATAGTAAGAAAAAGATAAAGATTATATAAAGTTCAAGGCTAATTATAACACTCCCTGTTTTATTTGCAATGAAAGAATTTTATTTTTCCTCTTTTCATTAAAAATTGACAAGAAGAAGAGATTTTGGTATATCTAAAACATGCAGAATCAGGAAAAGGACGTGGAATAATGAAGAATAAAAAGAAACAGACAACAAGCTGTGAATACTGCAGCAATTATATTTATGATGAAGACTTCGGATACTATATCTGTGATGTGAATCTGGACGAAGATGAAATGAGTCGTTTTTTGTCAGATAGCTTTTATCGTTGTCCCTATTTTCAGATGAATGATGAATATAAGATTGTCAGAAAGCAGATGTAGATTGCATAACAGAGAAAATACCTATATAATAGGAACATCTACTTTAAAGAAACAGAGTGAAAACAGGAGAAAGGGCGGTAGAATATGAATATCAGAGAAGAAGTGAAAAGAATGAAAGCAGACAGTCCCCAAATGGCTGCGCTGTCTTTGGAAATGAGAAACCGGGCGCTTGAAGAAACAGCCCGTGAGCTGGAGAGCAGAAAAGAAGAGATTTTTGCCGCCAATGCAAGAGATTTACAGGCGGCAGAAGAAGCAAATCTGCCTCCTTCTGTGCAGAAAAGACTGAAATTTGACGAGCATAAGCTCCTGGACGTGGTAAAGGGAATCCGGGAACTGGAAAAGCTTTCAGACCCATTAGCCCAGGTACAGCTTGCCAGACAATTGGACGAGAATCTCAACCTGTATCGGGTATCCTGCCCTATTGGGGTTATTGGTATTATTTTTGAAGCAAGACCTGATGCTCTGGTGCAGATTTCCGCTCTTTGCATTAAAAGCGGTAACTGTGCAGTGTTAAAAGGCGGAAAGGAAACCGCTGCCACTAATAAGGTACTGTTTGAAATTATTTATCAGACCGTAGTGGGCTGCGGTCTGCCAAAGGGCTGTCTTTTGCAGGCAGAACAGCACCAGGAGATTGATGAGCTGCTGTCCTGCCATGACTGTGTGGATTTGCTCATTCCAAGAGGATCCAATTCATTTGTGCAGTATATTATGAACCATACAAAAATTCCGGTTATGGGACATGCGGACGGGGTGTGCCATATTTATGTAGATGAGGATTACGACATGGAAAAAGCGCTGCCCGTGGTGGTGGACGCAAAAACCCAGTATACCGCTGCCTGCAATACCATGGAAACATTGCTGGTACACAGGAATATTGCAGAGGAATTTCTCCCGGAAGCAGCCAAAGCCCTTACAGAGGCAGGAGTGAAGTTCCGGGGAACAGAGGAGGTAAGCCGGTACATAGACTGCGAAGTCATGGAAGAGGAAGAATTTCACACCGAGTATCTGGATCTCATGCTGTCCGTAAAGCTGGTAGACAGTCTGGAGGAGGCAATCACGCATATTAATACCTATGGCTCTCATCATACAGACTGCATTCTTACGGAAAACAGCCGACATGCAGAAAGATTTATGCAGCTTGTAGATTCCGCAGGGGTTTACCAAAACTGCTCCACCAGATTTGCCGATGGCTTTCGCTATGGATTTGGCGCGGAAGTTGGGATCAGTACAGGGAAAATTCATGCCAGAGGTCCTGTGGGTCTGGAAGGTCTGGTGACTTATAAGTATAAACTCTATGGACAGGGGCAGATTGTGGCAGACTATGCAGAGGGGAGAAAAACTTTCCATTTTCAGGAATTGAGCGAGGAGTGAAACAGATGAGAAAAGCCGGGTGTATCTTAAAAAGTCTGCTTCCCATGTTTTTCTGGCTGGGGCTTCAGAGTACTGTCACCAGCCTGTTTCTTTTGATGGGAATGACAATTTTGGGGAAGGACAGCTCCTGGATTCTGACAGGAGAACTTCCCTATGTGATATCCATTCTTGCAAATGCCGTGACTTTTGCAGCAGGATATATCTGGCTGCAAAAAAGAGAAAAGCAGGAGAAAGGGAAAATAACCCCTTTTTCCATGGCAGCTCTGCTGTTTTTAGGTCTGACGCTGCAGCTTTTTTTCAGTCTGCTTCTTTCAGGGGCAGATATGCTGTTTCCAAAAGCCATGGAGGAGTACGGAAAGGTGCTTGAAAACCTGGGTATGCTGGCTCCCTCTTTTTTTTCTGTTCTCTATACAGCCCTTCTGGCGCCTTTGGCTGAGGAAGCAGTCTTTCGTGGACTGACCCTTGGAATTTTAGAGAAAGAGTTTTCTTTTGCCCTGGCCAATGTTTTTCAGGCGGTTCTTTTTGCATTCATGCACGGCAATGCAGTGCAGTCCTCTTATGCCTTTGTTATAGGGCTGCTTCTGGGATACCTTGTAAAGAAATACAGAACGTTGTGGGCTGGTATCTGGTGTCACATGGCGGTAAACGCTTCAGGGCTGCTGGTGGGAAATCTGGACATATGCGGAATGTGTATTTTACTGGCAGTGAGTTTGTGCATATTGTATGGTTTTGTCACAGTAGATGGAAAAAAAACGAAAAACAGGGAGCGTTATTAGGAAAAATGCTGTGAAAAAACTATAGAAAAACAGCAAAAATTCAAGTAAAACATTGATAGTGCAAACAAACAAGCAGATAGTATAAATACATTTGTGCAAAATTGTACTATTATAGAGTCACAAGAAAGAACGATGAACGATAGGAGGAATTTCTCATGAAAAAGAAAATTTTAAGTGCGGTTCTTTGTGTTATGATGGCTGGATCTCTGGCAGCCTGCGGCGGTGGAGATAATGCTGCTTCCGGTGGTTCAGACAGCGCAAAGAAAGAAGAAGGCGGAAAAGAACTGGTTTACTGGTCCATGTGGAGTGAAGAAGAACCACAGGCAAAGGTAATCAAAGAGGCAGTTGACAAATACACAGAAGATACAGGCGTTAAAGTTGACGTTCAGTTTAAAGGACGTAATGGTCAGCGTGAAGGCTTACAGCCGGCTCTTGATGCAAAACAGACCATCGACCTGTTTGATGAGGACGTAAACCGTGTCAATGGTTCCTGGGGCAAATACCTGATGGATTTGGAAGAACTGGCAAAAGACTATGAAACAGAACATGGAAGTGAAACACTGTTCAAGATTGCCCGCAATGCAGGTGGTGGAACACTGAAATCCATTCCGTATCAGCCTTCTATCTTTGGCTTCTTCTACAATCAGACATTATTTGACAAAGCAGGAATCGAGGCTGCACCTACTACATGGGAAGAATTCGATGCGGCTTGTGGAAAATTAAAAGATGCAGGCATCACACCAATCACAGGTGATACTACATATATGACTTCCTTCATGGGATATCATTTAGGACGTTATCTTGGACAGGACGGTGTAAAAGCATTAGTAAACGATCCGGCAATTCAGGAAAAAATAGATGCAGGTGAAGTAGAAGATGTAAATTGGGACGACCCAAGAGTATTACAGGCGGCAAAAGATATCGAAGACTTTGCAAAGAAGGGCTACTTCTCAGAAAACATTGCATCTAACGTATATCCTGCAGGACAGAATCAGGAATTTGCACCAGGAGAAGCAGCAATTATTATTTGTGGTTCCTGGCTGCCAAACGAAATTAAAGCTTCAGCAGCAGAAGACCTTACATGGGGTTACTTCAATTATCCATCTGTCAAAGACGGAACAGATGACAACACAGCAAATAACATTGCAAACCAGGTATTTGCAATCAATAAAGATTCCAAAATGGCAGAAGAAGCTATGGAATTAATTACTTATATCACAACAGGCGACTTTGATAAGAAGATGACAGAACAATCTCTGTCCATTCCTGCTGATAAAGCAAATGCAGATGCTTGGCCGGAAGAACTGGCAGCTGTAAAACCTGGATTTGAAGCAACAGGTACTTTCTATGACTGGGCTGTAGGCGCTGAAAACAATGGTGACCTCACACCTGTATTAAACGAAAATACAGTAAAACTCATGGCTGGCGACATGTCTGCTGATGACTTTGTAAAATCCTGTAAATCAGCAGCAGGAGAATAAATAATTCTTTTGACAGCTAAGTAGATACGTTAATGAAGTATAGCAGATATGGTGGCATGAGCGTATAGCGCGCTGCCACCATATTTTGATTTAAGGAGATACCCTCATGAAAAAAAATAAAGGAATGATAATTGGTTTTCTTACGCCGGCAGTTTTAATTTTCCTGGCTGTATTCTTCTATCCTATTGTCAGAACAGTTGTCATGAGTTTCTTTAAAATAGACTCTGTTACAGACAGTATGGATTTATGGAAATTTGTGGGCATTGAAAACTATCAGAAATTATTTGCAACAGATATTTTCAGAACCT
Source organism: Blautia argi (assembly GCF_003287895.1). NCBI lineage: Bacteria > Bacillati > Bacillota > Clostridia > Lachnospirales > Lachnospiraceae > Blautia > Blautia argi. Next base: position 596,942 of record NZ_CP030280.1, read on the forward strand.
CTATGGTTAATATTGGAAAGATTTGGCTTTTGGGCGGAATTGTTGTTATGACAGTTTCTTTGCTTTTTGCAGTTATTTTGACCAGCGGAATCAGAGGAAAAAAAGTTTTCCGTGCCATTATCTATTTACCGAATATTGTAAGTGCAGTCGCGCTTGCAACTATGTGGCTTCAGTATGTATACAGCCCGAAATTTGGTCTTCTGAAAAATGTATTAGATGCGCTGGGGCTGCATGAACTGGCGAAAACGCAGTGGACAGCGCCGGATCATGTATTCTGGGCATTATTGTTTGCATATTGTTTTGGAATGATTGGTTATCATATGCTTATCTGGATGAGCGGCATTGAACGAATCAGCCCTGATTTTTACGAAGCGGCAACTCTGGACGGTGCAAACAAATTTAACCAGTTCCGTTACATGACATTACCTTTGTTAAAAGGTGTGTTTAAAACAAATATTACTATGTGGTCTGTAAGTACAGCCGGCTTCTTTGTATGGTCACAGTTGTTCTCCTCTGTTACGGCAAATAAAGCAACCATTGTTCCTGTACAGTATATGTATTCTCAGATTTTCGGTGCAGGAAATGCGGTAACAGAACGTAATGCAGGATATGGTGCAGCGATTGGTATTATTCTTTGTATCTGCGTAGTATTAATCTTTACGATTTGTAATGCGTTCATCAAAGATGATGATTTGGAATTTTAGAAGGGAGGAACAGTTTTATGGCAAAAGAAAAGAAAGTCGTTAAAGATAAAATCAACTGGAAAAAAGAATTAAAACTTGCTCCCGGATATATTATCATTATTTTATGGGTAGCATTTACATTAATGCTTCTGGGCTGGATTATTGCAGCAAGTTTATCTACAACCCCGGATATTTTTGCGGGAAAAGCTTTGAAGTTCCCAACAGGTCTTCACTTTGAAAACTATGCAAAGGCATGGGGTTCAGGCGGTGTGGCAACCTTCTTTATGAATTCATTGCTTTACTCTGTAGTAGCCTGTACATTATTGATTCTGATTTGTGCACCGGCAGCATATGTGTTGGCAAGATTTACCTTTTTAGGAAACAAGATTATTCAGACAAGTTTTGTTTCTGCTATGGGCGTTCCCATTACTATGATTGTGCTTCCACTGTTCTGTCTGGTAGCAAATATGGGAATTCTGAACAATGTGGCGGCAAGTAAGGTGACTTTGATTTTCCTGTATATTGGAATTAATATTCCTTATACAACGATTTTCCTCCTGACCTTTTTTGCAAACCTGTCCAGAACTTATGAGGAAGCAGCAGCCATTGACGGCTGTCCTCCGGTAAAAACTTTCTGGAAGATTATGTTCCCCATGGCACAGTCCGGTATTGTAACAGTTACTATTTTTAACTTTATTAATATCTGGAATGAGTATTTCCTGTCATTAATTTTTGCAAACAGCGACGAACTTCGTCCTGTAGCGGTAGGTCTGTATGGTATGTTGCAGTCCATGCAGTATACAGGAAACTGGGCAGGTATGTTTGCAGCAGTTGTTATTGTATTCCTGCCAACCTTTATTCTGTATATTTTCCTGTCTGAGAAAATTATCGGCGGTGTTACCGGCGGTATTAAAGGCTGATTTAAAATTTATTTTTCATATGAGAACGCCCCTTTGGCAAATTTCTTTGAAGAAGTTGCCAAAGGGGCGTTTTTTTAAAATGTATTGACAACTTTCTTTGTCATATGTTAAGATGATGACAAGAAAAGTTGTCATTATGACAAGGAAACAAGTCATAAAATGCTTTTATAAAAAAGGAAAGGGAGAACAGGAAAATGCCGCTATACAATCGCTTGAAAGAATACAGGGCAAGATTGGGTATCAACCAACAGGAGTTGGGAAAACGGGTTGGTGCTTCCAGACAGACTATCAGTTTAATTGAAAGAGGAGATTATTCTCCGTCTGTGACACTTGCTCTGCGAATTGCCAGGGAATGCTGCGTAACTGTGGAGGATATATTTCAGTATGAGGAGGACGAAGAAAATGAAGAAGAATAAGGTAAGAAAAGAAACTGATAAAAAGACAGCGGTGATGCAGCTGGTGATTATGGCGTTGATTGGTGCAGTGATAGGAGGGACAGGTTCGATTATTTTTGTTTTTTGGGGAGAAGATGTAGGACATATGCTGAGCCAGATGTCCAAATATCTTACTGGAGCAGCTTCCTGGGTATTGATGTTCCTGAGCTTGTTTCTGATGGTGGCAGCACCTCTGTGTGTAAGAAACATAAAGGAAAGACTGGATAATTGGCATCAGGAGGAGGAAGAGGAGGCAGAAAAGCTGCAGCAGTATATGGAAAGAGTGCAGATGTTTCTGGCAATTTTCATGAATGTAACCATGTGTATCTGCGGAATCGCTCTGGCAGATCTTGCCATGTATCTGCCCGGATTTACAGCGTTTCTGTTATGCATTACGGAAGTACAGTGAAGTGGAAGGATATCAAGAAGATGAAATAAAGAATCCCATTTATAAGGATAAAAAGGGCGCTGCATAAATACATACCTGAAATTCTCCATTGCTGATATACAGCTCCATAGGAAGAATTTGTTCTGTAGTGTTATGCAGCACCTTTGTTTTCCTTCAGAAAGGTATTATTTTACTTTAGAAAGAGCGGCTTCATCTGCTACGATAGTCACGTCTGGGTGTAACTGTAAGATAGATGCAGGAACCTTTGGTGTAATCGGTCCGTTGATAACCTGATTGAGGATTTCTGCCTTGTCCTCTCCACTTACAACTACCAGAATTTTTTTCGCATTCATAATGGTTCCAATACCCATGGTATATGCCTGACGCGGAACATCAGCTTCGTTTTCAAAGAAGCGTTTATTTGCCTGAATAGTGCTTTCCGTTAAGTCTACGCAGTGTGTGGTCTTTGGAAAATCTTCTGCTGGTTCGTTGAATCCAATGTGTCCATTGTGTCCAAGACCTAAAAGTTGTAAATCGATGCCGCCTGCACGGGCAATAATTTCTTCGTATTCTCTGCATGCTGCATCGCTGTCTTCATTTAAACCATCCGGTACATAAGTACATTCTTTGCGGATATTTACAGAGTCAAACAGGTTATGATTCATGAAATAACGATAGCTCTGGTCATTGTCACCGCTTAAGCCTCTGTACTCGTCCAGGTTGCAGGAGGTAATCTGAGAAAAATCTAAATCACCCTCTTCATACCATTTTACCAGATTTTTGTAAGTACCTACAGGAGTAGAGCCGGTTGCCAGACCTAACACGCAGTCAGGGTGTAAAATAACCTGAGATGCAATAATGTGGGCTGCTTTTTTGCTCATTTCTTCGTAGTCTTTTGTTTTGTAAATTTTCATGATACCTTCTCCTTTAATCTGGGATTGCTCCCGTAATATCTTCATTATAATATGAAAGTAATTGAAACACAATGTAAAAAAACGGAAAGTAGAATCAGATTCTTATGTATCGGTATTACGGTTACTTTCTGTCAGACAGAACTTTAATGGAAGAAGCGTACTCGGAAGGTGTCATTCCTGTCAGTTTTTTAAACTGTCTTGAGAAATAATGAATGGACGTATAACCGATAAATTCGGATATCTGGGTGAAATTGTGATGATTTTCCCGGATAAGTTGCTTGGCAAGTTCAATCTTTAAATGAGAGAAATAATCAATAACACCGCAGTGCGCCTGTTCCCGGAAAAGCTTCTGGAGCTGAGAACGGCCAATGAGGTTATCCTGACATATGGTTTCAATGGTCAATCGTTCGCAGATATGTTCCTCCAGATAAGTGGTAATCCGGTTATAAATCAGGGAATCATTTTTCTGTTTAATGGATTTGATTGCAGGAGAGGAAAATGTTCCCTCGTCCATTTGCCGAATCATAAAAATCAAAAGTGTTTCCAGATATAATTTAATTAACTGTTCTGAACCAAAAGGGGTTTCTTCGCAGCGAATCATTTCTGTGGTTGCCGGATCATCCAAAGGCGTGGCAATACAGTGCTTTGCTTCATAAATAATCTGGGCCAGAAGCTTTCTCTCCTGTTCTCCGATGCTGGTCAGCAGATTCTCAAAATATTTCATGCAGGGAGAGTGACACTCAAAGGAGATAACCACCAGATTGGGGGCAATGGTTCCGTTTGCCTTTACGGTGTGAAATTCGTCTGGCTTGTGAAAAATAATCTCTCCTTTTTTTAAGGTATGGTGGGTATTTCCGGCGCAGACTTCTACTTCTCCTTTATCTACGCAAAGAAATTCCCAGAAATCGTGCCGTTCTCCGGGAAAATTGTAATCACTCATATATTCAAAATAGTGAATGGTTATAATTTTATTAATCTCAATGTCTTGTTTTAATTCCAGACTTGTAAATGACATATTGAACCTCCAGAATAGGAAAATATAGTATTATTATACTGGATTGTAAAGAAAAAATCCATATGCTGTCATGAAATGACGGGAAAATCAATGAATTTACAACAGAGATATGATAAAATGAAGAAAAATGAGAAAAGGCGGGGCAGGAAATGAAACATATACAATTAATGATGAAACCAGCGTCTTCCAACTGCAATCTCAGGTGCGCTTATTGTTTTTATGAAGATGAGTGTAAAAATCGGGAAACCGCGTCCTATGGCGTTATGAAAGAAGATGTTTTGGAAACCGTGGTAAAAAAGGCACTGGAAGCAGCGGAGTTAAGCTGTACCTTTGGCTTTCAGGGAGGAGAGCCTACCCTGGCAGGTCTGGAATTTTTTGAGAAATTTATAGAGTTTACAGAAAAGTATAAAAAGCCAAAGACAAGGCTGTATTTTTGTCTGCAGACAAACGGAACTCTGTTAGATGACAGGTGGATGGAATTTTTGAAGGAACACCATTTTCTGGTTGGAATTTCCCTGGACGGTACAAAAGAAATTCATGACCGGAATCGCCAGGACGCAAGAGGCAAGGGGACATTTCAGATGATTTTGAAAAATGCAAAAAAGCTGCAGGAAAATCATGTTGACGTAAATATTCTCTGTGTCCTTACAAAACAGAGTGCCAGAAAGGTGTCTTCTGTGTACCGATATTTAAAAAAAGAGGGATTCTATTATCAGCAGTACATTCCGTGTCTGGATCCCCTGGGCGAAAAAGAAGGACAGCGCCCCTGGTCTTTGACTCCAAAGGTGTATGCAGAGGCATTAAAGGAATTGTTTGATTTGTGGTTTGAAGATATTCAGAAAGGCACAATGGTATCTATTCGGGAATTTGATAACTGGCTGTCCATGTTAAAGGGAATGCCTCCGGAAGCCTGTTCCCAGACAGGGAGATGTTCCATGCAGAATATCATAGAAGCAGACGGAGGCGTGTATCCCTGTGATTTTTATGTGTTGGATCACTGTCGAGTTGCAAATGTGCAGGACGAAAATTTTCAGTTCTTCCAGGGGATTTTGCCGGAAATGGAATTTTTTGTTCAGGGACAGAAAAGAGGAGAAAACTGCAGGGCGTGTAAGTGGTTTCCTCTGTGCCGAGGCGGATGCAGAAGAAATTATACCCAGGAGCAGGTAAATTATTTTTGTGAATCCTACAAAGAGTTTTTCAGCTACGCCATTTCCCGGCTGGAATGGCTGGCATCACATTTGTGACAAAAACAAATGAGTTTGTGCAAAGGATTTGTGCTTTTTTTTTGATAGAATAAAGATAACTTAAAACGAAGCAAGAACTCAAGCAAAGGAGAAGGTATGTATGAAAAAACCAGTTTTAGTAGTTATGGCAGCAGGTATGGGAAGCCGTTATGGCGGTTTGAAACAGATTGACCCAGTGGATAAGCAGGGGCATATCATTATGGATTTCTCTATCTATGATGCAGTAAATGCAGGTTTTGAAAAAGTTGTTTTTATTATCAAAAAAGAAAATGAGGCAGATTTTAAGGCTGCTATTGGGGACAGACTGAGCAAGGTAATTGATGTAGAATATGTATTCCAGGATTTAAACAATCTTCCGGAAGGATATGGGGTTCCGGAAGGCAGAGTAAAACCATGGGGAACCGGACATGCAATTTTAAGTTGTATTGGAACCGTGGACGCGCCTTTTGCAGTGATCAATGCAGACGACTACTATGGAAGTCATGCTTTCCAGATGATTTATGATTATCTCACAACCCATGAGGACGATGAGAAATATCGTTATACTATGGTAGGATATGTTCTGGAAAATACTCTGACAGAAAACGGACACGTTGCCAGAGGCGTATGTGTGACAGACGAAAACAGCTATCTGCAGAAAATCAATGAGAGAACCCACATTGAAAAGAGAGGAGCAGAAACTGCTTATACAGAAGATGAAGGAAAAACATGGACCGTGATTCCTGAAGGCAGCGTGGTTTCCATGAATATGTGGGGATTTTCAGAAAGTATCTTAAAAGAATTAAAAGACCGCTTTGCAAAATTCCTGGACGAAAATCTGGAAGCAAATCCGTTAAAATGCGAATATTTCCTTCCGTTTGTAGTAGATGAACTTTTGGGAGAGGGAAAAGCAACGGTAGAGGTGCTGAAATCTCTGGACAAATGGTACGGTGTTACCTACAAAGAGGACAAACCAGTAGTAGTGGCTGCCATTCAGGCATTAAAAGACAGCGGCTTATATCCGGAAAAACTGTGGGAGGAAAAATAGGAAATGGCAGAAATTAAAAGAGAAGTAATTGAACAGTTTCAGTTTGAGGGAACTTATACAGAAGGTATTCCTTACGGAAGTGGACATATTAATGATACTTTTCGTGTGACTTTTCAGGAGGAAGGGAAAACGAAAAGATATATTCTCCAGAGAATGAACACCCAAATTTTCCTTCACCCGGAAGAGCTTATGGAGAATGTGGAGGGTGTTACTTCCTGGCTGAGAAAGAAAATTGAAGAAAGAGGGGGAAATCCCGATAGAGAAACCTTAAATCTGGTGCCTACAAAGCAGGGAAAATTCTTTTATGCAGATACAGACGGGGATTACTGGAGAGCCTATCTTTTTATTGAAGATGCCATGACTTATGATTTGGTAGAGAAAAAAGAGGACTTTTATGAGAGCGCTGTGGCATTTGGAAATTTCCAGGGACTTCTGGCAGATTATCCTGCAGAAACGCTTCATGAAACCATTCAGGATTTCCACAACACGGTGAAACGTCTGGATACTTTTAAAAAGGCTGTGGAAGCAGATGTGTGCAAAAGAGCGGCAGATGTACAGGAGGAAATTCGGTTTGTACTGGACAGAGAACCTCTGGCACATAAGCTCTGCGATATGCAGGCAGAAGGAAAGCTGCCTTTGCGTGTGACACATAATGACACCAAGCTGAACAATATTATGATTGACAATGCTACAGGAAAGGCTATCTGCGTCATTGACCTGGATACCGTTATGCCGGGGCTGGCAGTTAATGATTTTGGGGATTCTATTCGCTTTGGAGCCAGCACAGGTGCAGAGGATGAACCGGATTTATCCAAGGTTTCCTGCAGCATGGAGCTGTTTGAACTGTATACAAAGGGCTTTGTGGAAGGCTGCAAGGGAAGTCTGACAAAAGAAGAACTGGATATGCTTCCAGTAGGCGCCATGACGATGACCTATGAATGCGGTATGCGTTTTCTGACAGACTATCTGGAAGGCGATCATTACTTTAAGATACACAGAGAAGGACATAATCTGGATCGCTGCAGAACACAGTTCAAGCTGGTAAGGGATATGGAAGAAAAATGGGAACAGATGAATGAAATTGTAAACAAATACAGATAGTTTGTAAGTTTGCTTGAATTTTCCATAAGAAAGTGGTAGCATAGAAACAAACATAGAAAATGTTTTGGAACATGAAAAATATTCAATTTCTCAAAGGAGGAATAAAAGAATGGCAATTTTAGTAACAGGCGGTGCCGGATATATTGGCAGCCATACAGTAGTGGAGCTTCAGAGTGCAGGATATGATGTAGTCGTTGTGGATAACCTTTCCAACTCCAGTGAAAAATCCCTGGAAAGAGTAGAAAAAATTACAGGAAAGCCTGTAAAATTTTATAAAGCTGATATCTTAGACAGAGCGGCTTTAAATGAAATTTTTGAAAAAGAGTCTATTGATTCCTGTATTCACTTTGCAGGATTAAAGGCTGTAGGCGAGTCTGTAGAAAGACCGTGGGAATACTATGAAAACAACATTGCAGGTACACTGACTCTGGTTGATGTGATGAGAAAGCACGGAGTAAAGAACATTATCTTTTCTTCCTCAGCAACCGTATACGGCGATCCGGCGTTTATTCCTATTACAGAGGAATGCCCGAAGGGAACCTGCACAAATCCGTACGGCTGGACAAAATCCATGTTAGAGCAGGTTCTGACTGACATTCAGAAGGCAGATCCGGAATGGAATGTGGTTATTTTAAGATACTTTAATCCAATTGGCGCACATAAGAGCGGTACCATCGGAGAAAATCCAAACGGTATTCCAAACAATTTAATGCCATACATCACACAGGTAGCTGTAGGAAAATTAAAAGAGCTGGGTGTATTTGGGAATGATTATGATACCCATGACGGAACAGGCGTAAGAGATTATATCCATGTAGTAGACCTGGCAAAAGGTCATGTAAAAGCTTTAAAGAAAATCGAAGACAATTCAGGACTGTCTGTTTACAACCTGGGCACAGGAAACGGATACAGCGTTCTGGACATTGTAAAAAATTTTGAAGAAGCTACAGGTGTAAAAATTCCGTATGTGATTAAGCCACGCCGTGCAGGAGATATTGCAACCTGCTATTCCAGCGCAGATAAGGCCTATAAGGAATTAGGATGGAAAGCGGAAAACGGAATTAAAGAAATGTGCGAAGATTCCTGGAGATGGCAGTCTAACAATCCAAACGGATATGAAGACTGAGAAATAAGGGAAAATATATAAAAAGAGCTGGTACATGCAAGCACTGTTGGGGGGATAGAAGAGATTTCTATTCCCGTCAGGCGCTTCCTGTATCAGTCTTTTTTACTATATTAAGAAAGATAGGGGGCAAAAACAGGGGCTGGTTTTCGCAGCCCCTTGGCATAGGTTGTGTAATTAATAAATTTTCTTATGCTCATACACAGGTTCTGAGGTAAGCTGTATGCCCAGCTTTTTGAAGACTTTTTTGTCCACAGTGGAGAGCATGACAGAGGAATGAACCTGACAGCCCTTCAGCTTTGGAAGTTGTTCCAGAGCCAGTTTTGCCACATCACTGGCAGCAGCGGTGCTGGAAAGAGCGATGAGTACTTCATCTGTGTGCAGTCTGGGGTTTTTGCTTCCCAGATAATCCGTTTTTAATTTCTGAATCGGCTCAATGGCAGAAGGAGAAAGCACATGAAGCTTGTGAGGTAGTCCTGCCAGTTCCTTTAAGGTGTTTAACAAAAGGGCAGCGGAAGCGCCTAAAAGGTCTGAAGTTTTTCCTGTGAGAATTCTTCCGTCTTCCAGTTCAATGGCAGCCGCCGGAGCGCCGGTAGCCTCTGCGCGTTCTAAAGCCGCTGTGGTGACGCGGCGGTTTTCAGTGGAAACACCTGCCTGCTTCATCAGAAGTTCCAGTTTGAAGACTTCTTCATCCGTGCTGGATTCTTCCAGGCGGTTTTCAAGAGCCTGATAGTATCTGCGGATAATTTCCTGTCTGGAAGCTTCCCTGCAGACCTCGTCATCAATGATGCAGTTTCCAGCCATGTTGACACCCATGTCTGTAGGGGACTGATATGGGCATTTACCAAAGATACGTTCAAAGATAGCGCTGAGTACCGGGAAAATTTCCACGTCGCGGTTGTAGTTTACCGTGGTTTCTCCATAAGCTTCCAGGTGGAAAGGGTCAATCATGTTGACATCGTTTAAGTCCGCAGTAGCGGCCTCATATGCAAGATTGACCGGGTGCTTCAGCGGAATATTCCAGATTGGGAAGGTTTCAAACTTGGCATAGCCTGCATGTATTCCCCGCTTGTGCTCGTGATAAAGCTGAGAAAGACAGGTTGCCATTTTTCCACTTCCCGGACCCGGAGCTGTCACAATAACCAGTGGGCGTGTGGTTTCAATATATTCATTTTTTCCATAGCCTTCATCGCTGACAATGAAGGGAATATTGCTTGGATATCCGGCAATAGGGTAGTGAAGGTACACTTTGATTCCCAGATTTTCCAGCTTGCCTTTAAATGCCATAGCGCCTGCCTGTCCGGAATATTGTGTGATGACAACACTGCCTACAAAGAAGCCTCTTTCCTTGAAGGCATCAATCAGGCGCAGAACATCAATGTCATAGGTGATTCCTAAATCTCCGCGGACCTTATTTTTTTCTATATCACCAGCGCTGATAACAATAACGATTTCCGCATGGTCAGAAAGCTGTTCCAGCATTTTCAGCTTACTGTCCGGGGCAAATCCCGGCAAAACTCTGGAAGCATGGTAATCGTCAAAAAGCTTGCCGCCGAATTCCAAGTACAGTTTGTTGTCAAACTGGCTGATACGTTCTTTAATATGTTCGGACTGCATGGATAAATATTTGTCATTATCAAATCCTATTTTCATGTTTTAATTGCCCCTTTTCTCTTAATTTTGTATCAAGTACTGCGTTAGTATACTACAACTTGTGGGGGGATTCCAGTGAAAACCGCGAAAATCTTTTATTTTGTGTAAATTTACAAAAGTTTAATAAAAGTACATGGTTTTTCATAATCTTGCTGTTGATTTATAATCCTGTAATCTTTATAATAGAAGAGATTATATGAGGAGGAAAGAAATGGAGCAAAATCAGAATAAAGGTCCCAAGAATGACGGACCTAAGAATAAACAGTCATTGCTGGTTCTGGTCATATGTCTGATGTTTGGATTGCTGTTCATAAATCTGTTTAGTTTTATGACAAGAAATCAGAGCAATAAAATACCATACAGTGAGTTTATTGAAATGGTAGAAGACAATGACGTGAAGAAGGTTGTGATTAAGTCCAATACACTGGAAATTACCTTAAAGGAGCAGAACATAATGGGGCAGCCTGCAAAGGTTTACACCGCCCTGGCAGAAAGCCTGGACGAGCTGACAAAGCGTCTGGAAAAAACAGATATTGAGTTCCGGAGAGAAGAGCCTAATCCGGTTATGGAAGCGGTTTTGAGTATTTTGGGACTGGTGCTGCCCATACTGCTGATGATTATGCTGTTTCCGCTGGTATTTAAGCGCATGAATGGCGGCGGCGGTATGATGGGTGTGGGAAAAAGCAAGGCAAAAGCCTATGTGCAGAAGGAAACCGGCATTACCTTTAAAGATGTGGCTGGTCAGGACGAGGCAAAGGAATCTCTCCAGGAGGTGGTGGATTTCCTCCACAATCCGGGCAAATATACAGCTATTGGTGCAAAGCTGCCAAAAGGTGCGCTTTTGGTAGGTCCTCCGGGAACAGGAAAGACCCTTCTGGCAAAGGCAGTGGCAGGAGAGGCACAGGTGCCGTTTTTCTCTCTGTCTGGTTCGGACTTTGTGGAAATGTTTGTCGGTGTAGGTGCGTCCCGTGTCCGGGATTTGTTCGAGGAGGCCAAAAAGAACGCTCCCTGCATTATTTTTATTGACGAGGTAGACGCCATTGGGAAAAGCCGTGATTCCCGTTACGGAGGCAATGATGAGCGGGAACAGACTTTAAATCAGCTTCTGGCAGAGATGGACGGCTTTGATACATCAAAGGGCCTTCTGATTCTGGCGGCAACCAACCGTCCGGAGGTTCTGGACCCGGCTCTTCTGCGTCCGGGACGTTTTGACCGCCGTGTTATTGTGGACCGCCCGGATCTAAAGGGACGTGTGAGTATTTTAAAGGTACATGCAAAGAATGTGTCTTTAGATGAAACGGTCGATTTAGATGCCATTGCTCTGGCGACTTCAGGAGCCGTTGGCTCTGACCTGGCAAATATGATGAACGAGGCAGCGATTCTGGCAGTTAAAAATGGAAGAAATGCAGTTTCGCAGAAAGATTTGCTGGAAGCAGTGGAAGTGGTATTGGTTGGTAAGGAAAAGAAAGACAGGATTTTAAGTTCAGAAGAGCGGAGAATCGTTTCTTACCATGAGGTTGGACATGCTCTGGTAAGCGCCCTTCAAAAAGACTCTGAGCCGGTACAGAAAATTACCATTGTCCCCAGAACCATGGGTGCTCTGGGCTATGTTATGCATGTTCCGGAGGAAGAGAAGTTTTTAAATACCAGAAAAGAGCTGGAGGCCATGCTGGTGGGCTATCTGGGGGGACGTGCTGCAGAGGAGTTGGTGTTTGACACCGTAACTACAGGAGCTGCCAATGACATTGAGCAGGCGACAAAAGTGGCAAGAGCTATGATTACCCAGTACGGTATGTCAGATCGCTTTGGACTTATGGGACTGGCAGAATCTCAGAATCAATATCTGGACGGCAGAGCTGTGTTAAACTGCGGAGATTCCACAGCAACAGAGATTGACCATGAGGTTATGAAACTTCTGAAAAAGTCTTATGATGAAGCAAAACGACTGCTCAGTGAAAATAGGGACGTTATGGACAAAATTGCAGAATTCCTGATTCAGAAGGAAACCATTACCGGCAAGGAGTTTATGAAAATTTTCCATGAGGCAAAGGGAATCAAAGAACCGGAGGAGAAAAGCCGGGTAGAAGAAAAACTGGCAGTGCAGACCGCGGAAGAAAGTGTTCCGGTTTTGCAGGCAGACTCGGAGCATGGGGAGATACCGAAGGAAGAGAAGCCGGATTTGGAAACTTCAGAAGAATCAGAAGCATCTGTGCAGGAATCATTTTAACGGGATAGAATTTGAATAGGAGAGCCGGAGCTGCGGCATCATACAGCATACAGGAGTATTGCAGATATTTCCGGAATGCAGAAACGCAGCTTGCGGCTCTTTTTATTTCGCGAAATTCTTTTTAAAGGAGGAAGACATGTTTCACATAGAGGAAGAACTGAAAAAACTTCCCGCACTGCCGGGCGTCTATATTATGCATGACCGGAATGATACCATTATTTATGTGGGGAAAGCCATTAGTTTGAAAAACAGAGTCAGGCAGTATTTCCAGAAGAGCCGCAATCTGGGAATTAAGAAGGAGCAGATGGTAGAACAGATTGAACGTTTTGAATATATTGTTACAGATTCCGAGCTGGAGGCGTTGGTATTGGAATCCAATCTGATTAAGGAGCATAAGCCGAAGTATAACACCATGCTCAAGGACGATAAAAACTATCCCTTTATCAAGGTGACAGTGGGGGAGGATTTTCCCAGAATTATGACAGCCAGAAGCATGAAGAAAGATAAGGCAAAGTACTTTGGCCCCTATACCAGCGCCGGCGCAGTAAAGGACGTGATTGAGCTTACCAGAAAGCTGTATCACCTGCGTACCTGTACCCGGAATCTGCCCAGAGATACAGGGAAAGAAAGACCCTGCCTTTACTATCATATTAAGCAGTGCCAGGCGCCCTGTCAGGGGTATATTTCAAAGGAAGCGTACAGAAAGCAGGTAGATGCTCTTCTTGATTTTCTTGGAGGCAATCACAAGGCGATTTTAAAAGAGCTGGAAGAGAAAATGCTGCAGGCGTCAGCAGAACTGAAATTTGAGGAAGCAGCCCAGTACCGGGACTTGATGCAGAGCGTGGAGAAAACAGGGGAAAGGCAGAAGATTACCGACCACCCCGGAGAAGATAAGGATATTATTGCAGCGGCTATGGAAAATGATGATGCAGTAGTGCAGGTGTTTTTTGTCCGGGACGGGAAACTCATTGGCAGAGATCATTTTTATATGAAAACGGCGCCCGGAGAGAACCGCAGCGGAATGCTGTCCAGCTTTTTAAAGCAGTTTTATGCAGGGACACCCTTTATTCCGAGGGAAATTATGCTGCAGGAAGAAATCGAGGACCGGGAGCTTCTGGAACAGTGGCTGGAGAGCCGCAAGGGCAGACGAGTTCATATTTCCATTCCCAAAAAAGGAACCAAGGAAAAACTGGTGGAAATGGCTTATCAGAATGCGAAAATGGTACTTCGTCAGGATAAGGAACGGATTAAGCGGGAGGAAGGAAGAACCATTGGGGCTGTAAAGGAGATTGCAGAACTTCTGGGCATGCAGGAGATTAACCGGATTGAAGCCTTTGATATTTCCAATATCAGCGGATTTCAGTCTGTTGGTTCCATGGTAGTGTATGAAAAGGGAAAACCCAAACGCAGCGATTACCGGAAATTCCGAATTAAATCTGTGGAAGGACCAAACGATTATGCCAGTATGGAGGAAGTATTGACCAGACGCTTTGTTCATGGCATGAATGAACAGGAGGAGCGAAAAAGTGAGGATTTGGATAATGCTTATGGCAGTTTTACAAGATTTCCGGATTTACTTATGATGGACGGTGGAAGAGGGCAGGTGAACATTGCCCTGGCTGTACTGGAAAAGCTGCAGCTTGCCATTCCTGTCTGCGGTATGGTAAAGGACGATAAGCACCGTACCAGGGGGCTTTATTTTAACAACGAGGAAATTCCTATAAGTCGGGACAGTGAGGGCTTTAAACTGATTACCCGTATTCAGGACGAGGCGCACAGGTTTGCCATTGAGTATCACCGTTCTCTGAGAAGCAAGGGACAGGTACATTCTGTTCTGGACGATATTCCAGGTATCGGCCCTGCCAGAAGAAAGGCTCTGATGAAGCACTTTAAGGGGCTGGAAGGGCTGCGGGAGGCAACTGTGGAGGAATTGAGCCAAGTAGAATCCATGAATGAAAGGGCAGCCCTCCAGGTTTATGAGTTTTTTCATAAGAAGCCGTGAGAAAGCACAGTCCCGTGTTGAACTTGTATGTCCCATATGATAGAATAAAGAAAGAATCAAAAGACAGACACAGAAGGAGAATAAGACATGAAGGGTGTAGAACTAAATAAAATGATACAGGAATTAAACCTGTATAATAAAACACCGGAAATTGACACCTCAGGAAAGCGCATTAACACACCGGAAATCAACCGTCCGGCGCTGCAGCTTACCGGATATCTGGAGCATTTTGAAAATGAGCGTGTGCAGATTATCGGTTATGTAGAATACACATATCTGCTCCATTTAAAAAGAGAAGAAAAAATGAGGGCCTTTGAGCGTTTTGTTGCCAGCAAGATTCCCTGCGTGGTGTTTACAACCATGACGGAGCCGGACGAAGATATGTTAAGTCTTGCCCGCAAATATGAGGTTCCTGTTCTGGTAACACAAAATACAACTTCTGTATTTATGGCAGAGATTATTCGCTGGTTAAATGTACAGCTTGCTCCCTGTATTTCTATTCATGGCGTCCTGGTGGACGTATACGGAGAAGGCGTATTGATTATGGGGGAAAGCGGTATAGGAAAGAGCGAGGCTGCTCTGGAGCTGATTAAAAGGGGACACCGCCTTGTAAGTGACGATGTGGTAGAACTGCGCCGTGTCAGCGACGTAACCCTGGTGGGTTCCGCACCGGATATTACCCGCCATTTTATTGAGCTTCGGGGAATCGGAATTATTGATGTCAAAACCCTGTTTGGTGTAGAAAGTGTAAAGGATACCCAGTCCATTGACCTGGTAATTAAGCTGGAGGAATGGAACCGGGATAAGGAATATGACCGCCTGGGTATGGAGGAGGAGTATACAGAATTTTTAGGAAACAAGATTGTATGTCATTCCCTTCCTATCCGTCCGGGACGAAATCTGGCAGTTATTGTAGAGTCTGCGGCAGTCAACCACAGACAGAAGAAAATGGGGTATAATGCAGCGCAGGAACTGTACCGTCGTGTACAGGAAAATATGGCGAAAAAAAGAGAAGAGGGAGAAGAGTAGAATGAGTAAGTATTGTTTCGGGATTGATGTAGGCGGAACCAGTATTAAATGTGCATTGTTTCTTACAGACGGAACGATTGAGGAAAAGTGGGAAATTCCAACAAGAACAGAAGACCAGGGGATCAACATTCTTCCTGATATTGCAGCGGGAATTTTAAAGAAAATGAAGGAAAAGGGAATTCCAAAAGAAGAAACAGCAGGCGTGGGAATCGGTCTTCCAGGACCAATTGAAGAAAATGGTGAAATTGCCTGTGCTGTAAATCTTCATTGGGGCAGAAAAAATGTGGAAAAAGAGCTGGAAGAGTTGGTTGGTATGCCGGTTAAGGCAGGAAATGACGCTAATGTAGCCGCACTTGGTGAAATGTGGAAGGGCGGCGGAAAAGGGGCAAAGAACCTGATTATGGCGACTCTTGGTACTGGTGTGGGAGGCGGAATTATCGTCAATGAAAAAATTATCACAGGGGCTCATGGAGCAGGAGGAGAAATTGGGCATGCAGTTATCAACCCAAAGGAAGAGAGAGCCTGCAACTGCGGAAATAAAGGCTGTTTGGAGCAGTATGCTTCTGCAACAGGAATTGCCTCCCTGGCAAGAAAGGCCCTGGAAACATCTGGGAAGGACTCTGTGCTTCGCCAGAAGGATTCTGTTACTGCAAAAGATGTGTTTGATGCATATAAAGAACAGGATTCTCTGGCCGCAGACATTGTAGAGGAGTTCGCAGAATATCTGGGAAGAGCGCTTGCTGTCTTTGCCTGTGTAGCGGATCCGGACGTCATTGTACTGGGAGGCGGCGTTTCAAAAGCAGGACAGGTTCTGGTAGACTGTGTGGAAGCCTGCTACCGGAAATATGCTTTTTCGGCCTGTAAGGATACACAGATTAAGCTGGCAACTCTGGGGAATGATGCAGGAATCTGCGGAGCTGCAAAACTGATTTTAAGCAAATAAAAAGCTGCCCCATCGGCATGCGTATCAGAAAGTTCAATATAGAATCCTTCTGATTGCTGTCCGATGCGGCAGCTTTTTTTCTCCTTTATGCTTCCGGGGACTCTGCAGGAGTTTCAGCCGGAGGCGTTTCCTGTGGTGCTTCCGGGGGCTCTACAGGAGTTTCAGTCGGAGGCGTTTCCGGTGGTGTTTCCGGATTTGGCGCTTCCGGAGGTGTCTGTTCCGGTTCGGTTACCGGATTATCCGGCTGCGGTTCTTCCGGAGCTGTTTCTCCGCTTCCGGAGTCTGGTTCAGACTCGTAGTTATAACTCGGGCGGTAATGACCGGAGCAGTATTTCTTTGGAAGCTGTTCTGTATCAAAAAGCTCTGTCACAGCATTACAACTTGAAGTTGCCAGAAGTCCTGTGCTGGTACAAATAGAAGCCTCCTCTACAGTGGAGGGCATTTTAAACTCTGTTTTGGGCAAATCCGTGTGGATTCTCTGCATGATTTTCTTCCATAAGGTCTGCTGGTAAGTGCGGGCAGTTCCCTGAGGAAGTACGGTATTGTCATCATATCCTGCCCATACAGAACAGGTATAATACGGTGTAAAGCCGGAGAACCACAGGTTTTTGTAGTTATCTGTTGTACCGGTTTTTCCGGCTACAGGCATGTTGCTTAGCTGCAGTCTGGTACCAGTACCCTGATTTACAACGTCTTCCATAGCGCTGGTAAGAAGATAAGCAGTGCTTGGCCTGAGGACTGTTGTCTTTTCCGGTGTGTTGTCAATAACTACATTGCCGTCTGCGTCCAAAATCTTTGTATAGAATACAGGTTTAATATAGGTTCCGTTGTTGGCAATGGCTGCATAAGCAGCAGTCAGTTCCAGATTGCTGACACCCTGAGTAATACCTCCAAGGGCAGTAGGGAGATTTTTGTCTGTATAGAAATCTCCGCTTCCTGTCGGAATTTCCTTTGGTTCATCTAAAATACTGGTGAATCCGAATTTTTTCAAATATTCCACTCCCACCTCAGGAGTAATCTCTTCCATAGCCAGTACAGCCGGAATGTTGTAAGATTTCATAATGGCTGTCCGCATGGATACGGTTCCGTGATACTGGTGGTCATAGTTGTACAGAGGCTGTCCGTTGGCATAGGTATAAGGCTCGTCCTTAAAGGTAGTTGCCAGTGTCATGCCTCCCTCATTTAAAGCAGCGGCGTACACAGCCAGGGGTTTAAAGGTAGAACCAGGCTGACGCAGGGTATTGGTCGCGCGGTTTAAGGTAAGGCTGGAAGATTTTTCGCCTCTTCCGCCTACGATTGCCTTCACATAGCCGGTGTGCTGGTCAATAATGGTAATGGAGGACTGAGGTTGGGGAGTCATATGAATGCTTTCACTGACCACCTGGCTTCCGTCTGCCAGAATTGCTGCTTTGTAGGCGTCAACATGTGCCTGTGCGCTTTCTGCGCTGTTAAAGAGCAATGTGAAGTTTGCATCTTCGTTTTGTATAAAATATTCCTGCAGCATTTCCTTGCTGTAATTTTCCTGCTCTCCGTTTGGGTGCTTTACAGTAAGGGCATAGTCCAGAGTTACCTGGCTTCCGGCAGGGAAATTATCGGGATTTGCATATTCCTCATCGCAAATCTGCTGAATGGCAGGATCCTGTGTGGTGTAGACACGCAGACCGCCGCTGTAAAGAGCGGAATACGCCTGAGCCTCGGTGTAGCCCTTCTGCTCCTGCAAATCCTTTACGACCTGTTCTGTAAGTTCATCAATAAAATAGCTGTAGGTTTTATTAGTTTCCTCCTGGGTCTGTTCTACTGCCTGAATCCGTTCATATACATTATCGGCAAGACATTCATCATACTGTTCTTTGGTAATGTATTCCTGATCCAGCATATGGTCCAGAACGTCTTTTCTTCTCTGGGCGTTCTTTTCAGGATACACAGCCGGATTAAACTTGGTGGGGTTCTGGCTGATTCCGGCAATGACGGTACATTCGGAAAGGGTTAAATCACTGACATCCTTGCCGAAGTAGCCCTGAGCCGCAGCCTGTACGCCATAGTTTCCGTTTCCCAGGTTAATGGTGTTCAGGTAATTTTCCAGAATGACATCTTTGTCCTTTACCTGTTTTTCTAACTGGATTGCCAGATACTGTTCCTGGAATTTACGTTTGAACCGCTGTACCACAGATTCGTTGGTCCAGCCTGTAAAAACGGTGTTTTTCAAAAGCTGCTGTGTAATGGTACTGGCGCCTTCTGTAAAGTTTCCGCCATTTGCAAGACCTCTGACTCCGGCACGGAGAATACCTCTTATATCAATACCATTGTGTTCATAGAAACGTTCATCTTCAATCGCCACTACCGCATGCTGCAAGTCCAGCGGAATCTTCTCAATGGGAACCGACATACGGTTAGAATTGGGGGCGGTAAGCTTCTGAAGCTGGTTGCCATTGGCGTCATAGACAAAGGTCGCCTCTCCTGCAGGGACAATGTTGACCTCTGAAGCGTCCGGTGCGCTGTCTATCAGTCCTCTTAATGCGCCGATACCAGTGCAGCCCACGATAACCAGCAAAGCCATCAGAGAGATGAAAATGATACGCAGAAAAGAAACATTTGCTTTTTTCCCCATCATGGTAGAATGGGAGGTCAAATCATTTCGTTTCTTATTTACGGCACGTTTTCCAAAATTCATGTAGTTTGCCTCCTTTTCCCGTCCATTATAACAAATGGCTGAACCTAATTCAAGAATCTTCGGCGCAGGGAGGGGAATTTCATTTTTTATTCATAAATGTTCCCGGTTTGGAAAAAAGTATGCTAAAATACAGAGGAAAGAAAAAAAGAAGTGAGGAAGCTTATGCTGGAACAATACAAAACCGTATATCAGGGCGGGACAGGAGAAGTTGTAGAAAAAAAGTCCCGTTTTATCGCAACTGTGCGCCCGGTAAATTCAGAGGAAGAGGCGCTGCAGTTTATAGAAGAAATGAAAAAGAAATACTGGGACGCAAGGCATAATTGCTCAGCCTATGTCATTGGGGAACGCAGGGAATTTATGCGCTGCAGCGATGACGGAGAACCACAGGGAACCGCAGGAAAGCCCATGCTGGAGGTGCTTTTGGGAGAAGACCTGTACAATACAGCCGTGGTGGTGACACGGTATTTCGGCGGTACTCTTCTGGGAACCGGAGGGCTTGTACGGGCGTATTCCAAAGCTGTACAGGAGGGATTGGCTGACAGCCGGATTATTACAAAGAAGCACGGGATTCTGACTGAGGTGGGAACCGATTACAACAGCGTAGGAAAGCTGCAGTATCTTTTTGCACAAAACGAGATTCCCATTATGGATTCCACTTACGGGGAAGATGTGAAAATGCAGGTGCTTATTCCTGCGTCAGAGGAAGGCAGAATAAAAAAAACTGTGACAGAAGCCACCAGCGGGCAAGCCTCTGTCACAGATATCAAAGAAGTATATTTTGCACTCTCAGATGGGGTACATCTTCTTTTTGATAATTAAAGGATTAGCATTTTTCCGGTTCCGGATAATCCACACCAAAGGTTTCTACAGTCATAGAAGAGATTTCCTGTTTTTCTAAAGGTCGGTCGCTGTAGTCTGTGCGTGTTTCTGCAATTTTGTTTACCACGTCCATGCCTTCAATCACTTTTCCGAAAGCGGCGTAAGCGCCGTCTAAGTGCGGAGAGGTTTCATGCATGATGAAGAACTGGCTGCCCGCAGAGTCCGGGTGCATAGCTCTTGCCATAGACAGAACGCCAGGAGTATGTGCCAGGTTGTTTTCAAAGTGGTTCTGAGAAAATTCGCCTTTGATAGAGTAGCCGGGACCGCCCATACCTGTACCGTCCGGGCAGCCGCCCTGAATCATAAAGCCGCGAATCACTCTGTGGAAAATCAGACCGTCATAGAAACCGCTTTTTACCAGGCTGATAAAGTTATTTACAGTATTTGGGGCGATTTCAGGATACAATTCTGCTTTCATTACATCGCCGTTTGCCATTGTAATGGTTACAACTGGATTTGCCATAATAAAATCTCCTTTTATTTACATTATTATGAAGAACATTATAAGCGGAAAAAATAAAAGGTGCAAGCCACAATTTTGTATGCTATACTGAAACATGCAGAAAAAGGTGAAAAGCAAAGAGAAAAAGAGGATTACCTATGATTATAGAAACAAATAGTGCAAAGGAAACATTCCTGCTTGGGGAAAAGCTGGGCAGGCAGGCAAGGGCAGGACAGATTTATACCTTAAATGGAGATTTGGGTGTGGGGAAAACTGTGTTTACCCAGGGGGTGGCAAAGGGGCTTGGCATTAACGAGCCGGTAAACAGCCCTACTTTTACCATTATACAGGAATATGAAGGCGGAAGACTGCCCTTTTATCACTTTGATGTGTATCGTATTGGGGATATTGAAGAAATGGAAGAAATCGGTTATGATGATTATTTTTTCGGAGAAGGAATCTGTCTGATTGAGTGGGCAGAGCTGATTGAAGAACTTTTGCCTGAACATGTGATTTCCATTACCATAGAAAAAGCCCCGCAGAAAGGGTTTGATTACCGGAAAATTACCATAGATGGAATGGATAAAATCGAGGAAACGGAAAGCGTGTAAGAGAGGAAGGAAGACATTATGAAAATACTGGCACTTGACAGCTCCGGGCTGGTAGCGTCTGTAGCGCTTGTGGAGGACGATATACTGGTTGCGGAATATACCATGAATTATAAGAAGACACATTCCCAGACACTGCTGCCCATGCTGGACGAAATCAAAAAAGCAGTGAATTTGGATTTGGGAAGTATTGACGCCATAGCAGTGGCAGCAGGCCCCGGTTCTTTTACAGGGCTTCGCATAGGCTCTGCAACTGCCAAAGGACTGGGTCTGGCTTTAGGCAAGCCTTTAATTGGTGTACCCACCGTGGAGGCGCTAGCTTATAATTTGTATGACACAGATGAAGACACTCTGATTTGTCCGATTATGGACGCCAGAAGGAAGCAGGTTTACACAGGAATTTATGCCTTTGAAAACCATGGGCTGAAAACCATACAGGATCAGGATGCCCTTCCTATGGAAAAGCTTCTGGAGCAGTTGAATGCGTTGGGCAAAAGTATTATTTTCTTAGGGGACGGCGTACCAGTATTTCAGGAGCTGATAGAGGAAAAGTGTCGGGTACCCTACAGTTTTGCACCGGCACATTTGAACCGTCAGAGAGCCGGAGCAGTGGCAGCCCTTGGAGCACTTTATTTTGAGCAGGGGAAAGCAGAAACAGCGGCAGAGCATCAGCCGGATTATCTGCGTGTATCTCAGGCAGAAAGGGAGAGGGCAGAACGCCTGGCCAAAGAGCATGCTTAAAATTTGTGAAATGACGGAAAAAGAGGTGCAGGAAATTGCAGCCATAGAGGCAGAGAATTTTTCAAAGCCCTGGAGTAAAAAGGGATTTTTGGACGCAGTGAGAGATGAGCATGCTCTCTATCTCACTGCATGGGAGGAAGAAACGCCTGTGGGTTATGCAGGCATGTGGATTGCTCTTGACGAGGGAGAGATTACCAACGTATCTGTAAAAAAAGATCGACAGGGCAGGAAAATCGGCACAGCCCTTTTAATTGCTTTGGAGGAAGCAGGACAGAAGAGAGGGGTAGACTCTTTCTTTCTGGAAGTGCGAAAGAGTAATGAAAAAGCCATTGCTCTGTATGAAAAGACAGGGTTTGTCAGAATGGGAATCCGGAAGAATTTTTATGAAGACCCAAAAGAAGATGGGATTGTGATGTGTAAAAGATAGCAAACCTGCTATCTTTTTCTAAATTTACAGCTAATTCCCACTGGGATTTTGAAAAGGAATTTTGTATAATCCTTTTGTAACCCCAAAATCTTTCACAGCTTGGAGGAAACATATGAGAAAATACACAGAACAGACAAAACCACATTCTTTAGAAATTTTCTGCAACTGCTGCGGAAAACAGATAAGAACAGACAGGGACAGGATTGCAGAAGGGGTATTCTCCGGTCATGTACAGTGGGGGTATTTTTCAGAAAAAGACGGGGAAATCCATGATTTTGATTTATGTGAGGATTGTTATGATAAATGGATAGCTTCTTTTCAGATTCCTGTGGAAATAAAAACAGAAAATGAATTGTTGTAGCAGAAAATTTATGAAGACCCAAAAGAAGATGGGATTGTGATGTGTAAAAGATAGCAAACCTGCTATCTTTTTCTAAATTTACAGCTAATTCCCACTGGGATTTTGAAAAGGAATTTTGTATAATCCTTTTGTAACCCCAAAATCTTTCACAGCTTGGAGGAAACATATGAGAAAATACACAGAACAGACAAAACCACATTCTTTAGAAATTTTCTGCAACTGCTGCGGAAAACAGATAAGAACAGACAGGGACAGGATTGCAGAAGGGGTATTCTCCGGTCATGTACAGTGGGGGTATTTTTCAGAAAAAGACGGGGAAATCCATGATTTTGATTTATGTGAGGATTGTTATGATAAATGGATAGCTTCTTTTCAGATTCCTGTGGAAATAAAAACAGAAAATGAATTGTTGTAGCAGAAAAAAATGTGTGCTATGATAGGAAACACCGGGACACAAGTATTTCCCGGAAAGAAACAGAAACGAGGAAGATAGAATGTTGGATGTATGCCTGCTTGGTACTGGCGGCATGATGCCTTTGCCAAGAAGAAAATTAACATCTTTAATGACAAGATATAATGGCAGCAATCTGATGATTGACTGCGGAGAAGGAACACAGGTTGCAGTAAAGGAAAAGGGGTGGAGCTTTAAGCCTATTGATGTCATCTGTTTTACCCATTACCATGCAGACCATATCAGCGGGCTGCCGGGGCTTTTGCTCACTATGGGAAATGCAGAGCGGACCGAACCTCTGACTTTAATCGGACCCAAAGGGCTGGTACGGGTAGTATCAGCCCTTCGGGTCATTGCACCGGAACTCCCCTTTGAGATTCATTGTATAGAGCTGACAAAGCTGGAGGAAACCTTTGAGCTTTACGGTTATCAGATTACAGCATTTCGTGTAAATCATAATGTAACCTGTTATGGATATAGTCTGGAAATCAAGCGAAGCGGAAAATTTGATGCTGCCAGAGCAAAGGCACAGAATATTCCGCTGAAATGTTGGAATCCACTTCAAAAGGGGGAAACCATTACCTTTGAGGGTATCACATATACTCCGGATATGGTGCTGGGGCCTCAGAGAAAGGGAATTAAGCTTACCTATACCACAGACACCCGACCGGTAAAGGCCATTGCAGAGCATGCAGCAGGCTCAGATTTGTTTATCTGTGAGGGTATGTACGGAGAACAGGATAAAGAGCAGAAGGCAAAGGCGTATAAGCATATGACCTTTCAGGAGGCAGCAGGTCTGGCAAAAGAAGCAAACGTAAAGGAGATGTGGCTGACGCATTACAGCCCTTCCCTTGTAAGGCCGGAGGAAGCTCTTGAGGAAGCAACGCGGGTTTTCCCCAATACCATAGCCGCAAAAGACAGACAGTCTGTGGAATTACAGTTTGAAGACGGAGAAGGAGAGAAAAAGCAATGAAAACAGAAGATGTATTGATTCTGGCGATTGAAAGTTCCTGCGATGAAACGGCAGCCGCTGTGATTAAAAACGGGCGCACAGTGTTGTCTAATGTGATTTCTTCTCAGATTGACTTGCATAAATTATACGGAGGGGTTGTACCGGAAATTGCCTCCAGAAAGCATATTGAAAAGATAAATCAGGTCATTGAAGAGGCGTTAAAGGAGGCAGAAGTAACACTGGACGACTTGGACGCCATTGGTGTAACCTACGGTCCGGGACTGGTAGGCGCTCTTTTGGTGGGCGTGGCAGAAGCCAAGGCTATCAGCTTTGCAAAAGATATCCCTCTGGTGGGGGTACATCATATTGAAGGGCATATTTCTGCCAATTATATTGAAAATCCGGATTTAGAGCCGCCATTTTTATGCCTGGTGGTATCCGGTGGTCATACCCATCTGGTTGTTGTCAAGGATTACGGAGAATTTGAAATTCTTGGAAGAACCAGAGATGATGCGGCAGGAGAGGCTTTTGATAAGGTGGCTCGTGCCATTGGTCTGGGTTATCCGGGAGGGCCGAAGATTGACCGCCTTTCTAAAGAAGGAAATCCATATGCCATGAATTTTCCAAAGGCCAAAGTGGAGGACGCGCCTTATGATTTTAGCTTCAGTGGGGTGAAGTCTGCGGTTTTGAACCATATTAATAAATGTAAAATGCAGGGGATACCAGTGGTAGAGGCAGATGTGGCAGCCTCCTTCCAGCGCTGTGTCGTGGAGGTTCTGGTAGAACATGCCATTGCAGCTGCAAAGGATTACCATATAGATAAGCTGGCAATCGCCGGAGGTGTGGCATCAAATCAAACCTTACGAACAGCTATGAAACAGGCGTGTGAGAAGAACCAGATTCAGTTTTATCACCCCTCCCCTATTTTCTGTACAGATAATGCAGCTATGATAGGGGTGGCAGCTTATTACGAATATCTGAAAGGCACACGCCACGGTTGGGATTTGAATGCAGTGCCGAATCTGAAGCTTGGCGAGCGGTAAAGAAAGGGCGGGAAAGCAGATGAAATGTACAGCCATTGTTCTGGCGGCAGGACAGGGAAAGCGTATGAACAGTAAGATACAGAAGCAGTTTCTGATGCTGAAGGGGAAGCCTGTGCTTTATTACAGTCTGGCAGTTTTTGAAGAGAGCCCGGAGATTGATGAAATCATTCTGGTTACAGGAAAAGAGTGTATAGAATACTGTAAAAAGGAAATAATAGAGGTGTACGGTTTTCAAAAGGTAAAGCACATTGTTCCGGGAGGGCAGGAGAGGTATGATTCTG